>JAHEEV010000241.1 GCA_024640505.1 Halieaceae bacterium | reverse complement strand
CGGTTACTGGCAGCAGGGTATGTCCTTTGGTTGCCCGCCGCAGCCCTCAAGCCTGGAAACCCCTCTCGGTCAGAAGTTCATTCCCTCGGAGGGGTTCCCAGGCGTGAGGGCTGCTCCATCGAGTGGCCTGGACAGAGTGGCAAACATAAGTGGGTTAAGTGGAGAACGTTTCGAGGCTTCCGGTTGCGGGTACCCTCGAAGGGAATGAACTTCTGACCGCCCGAGGGTACCCGCAACCGGAAGCCGCCCAGCAGGACTAATCCTCGAGCGATTCTTCATCTGCTGTGTTGACGGTCAGCCCGAGACGCCCCCTGGCGAGCCGGGCCTCAACCTGGTCGCCGACCGACACCGCAGCCGCATCGGTGACTACCTTGCCCTCGCTGTCGGTGACGATGGCATAGCCGCGGCTCAGGGTGGCGAGGGGGCTCAGGGAGTCCAGCATCTGGGCCAGGTGGGCGAGTTGCTCCCCGGCCTGGTGAAGGCGCTGGCGCATGGCGACCTCGAGGCGCTGTCCCAGCTGCTCCGTTTCGCGCTGCAGGCGTTGCAGCCGGGGCAGGGGCGAGTGGGCGCGGAGCCGGCTCTCCAGCAGGGCGAGCTCGCTGCGGCGCCGTTGCAGCAGGTTGGCCTGGGCCCGTACCAGGCGCTGTTCCAGATCATCCAGTCGCTGGGCCTGTTCCCGCAGCTGGGCGCCCGGGTGCTTCAGCCGGCGCCGCAGGTGACCCAGCTCCGTGGCGGCATCCGCCAGCCTGCGCCGGATCAGGCGCACCAGGTTGGCCTCGATGGCTTCGAGGCGCTGCTGCCACTCCCGCTGGTCGGGGCTTAAGAGTTCCGCAGCGGCCGAAGGGGTGGGCGCCCGATGGTCGGCGGCCATGTCGGCGATGGTGAAATCCACCTCGTGGCCGACGGCGCTGACGATCGGCAGCTCGCTGGCGGCGATGGCACGGGCCACGCTCTCTTCGTTGAAAGGCCAGAGGTCCTCCAGGGAGCCCCCGCCACGGCCCACGATGAGTGCATCCAGGTCGATTTTGCCTTCGCGCTGCCAGCGGTTCGCGTTTTCTATGGCGGCGACAATTTCTGCCGCGGCCCCCTCGCCCTGCACCGCTACCGGCAGCACCGAGACGGCGATGGCGGGACATCGGCGTTTGAGCACGGTGAGAATGTCGTGGATGGCCGCACCCGTGGGTGAGGTGATCACCCCCAGGTGGGATACGGTCTCGGGCAGCGGCTTCTTCCGCTCGGGATTGAACAGGCCCTCGGCCAGCAGGGCCGCCTTGAGTTTTTCGAAGGCTGCCTGCAAAGCGCCTGCCCCCGCATGCTCCAGGTGCTCCACGATCAACTGGAACTCGCCGCGGCCCTCGTAGAGCGATACCCTGCAGCGCAGTCGAATGTGGTCACCGTTGCCGGGCGTGAACCGCACCCGCTGGTTGCGATTGCGGAACATGGCGCAGCGCACCTGGGCGTTGCCATCCTTGAGCGAAAAGTACCAGTGACCGGAGGAGGGTGCGGCGAAGTTACTGATCTCGCCTTCCACCCAGATGAAATCGAAGTGGCTCTCCAGCAGGGTGCGGGCCTGGCGATTGAGCTGGCTGACGGTAAGCGTGACCGGGGCGGGGCTGTCGTCGAAAGGATTGCTCAAGGGTTAACCGGGAACTGTTGTTTACCTGGTGCAGGGCTAAGATTTATAATTGCACGTTTACCTTCAACCCGCCAGCCGGAGATGGCCCTATGCTGCGTATCGCCCAGGAAGCACTCACCTTCGATGACGTACTGCTCAAGCCCGGCTACTCCGAGGTGGTCGCCAGCGACGTCTCGCTCAGGACCCGGCTGACCCGGGATATCGAACTCAATATCCCCCTCGTCTCCGCCGCTATGGATACCGTCACCGAATCCCGCCTCGCCATTGCCATGGCCCAGGTGGGAGGGATCGGTATCATCCATAAGAGCATGACCATCGCCGAGCAGGCGGAGCAGGTGCGCAAGGTCAAGAAATTCGAGAGCGGCGTGGTCAAGGACCCGATCACGATCCAGCAGTCTGCCACCATTGCCGAACTGCAGTCGCTGACCAGCTCCCACGGCATCTCCGGGGTGCCGGTACTGGATGGGGAAGACCTGGTGGGGATCGTGACGCGGCGGGATACGCGCTTTGAATCCAATCCCCAGAAACTGGTGTCGGCCATCATGACCCCGAAGGACAAACTGGTGACGGTCAGGGAAGGCGCCAGCTCCGAGGAGGTACAGGGGCTGCTGCACAAACACCGCATCGAAAAGATCCTGGTCGTCAACGATGATTTCGACCTGTGCGGCATGATCACGGTCAAGGACTTCGACAAGGCCGAAAGCTTTCCCGATGCCTGCAAGGACTCCTACGGACAGCTGCGGGTCGGGGCGTCCGTGGGGACCAGCCCTGATACTGACGACCGGGTGGCGGCGCTGGTACGGTCGGGTGTGGACGTGCTGGTGGTGGATACTGCGCATGGGCACTCCCGCAACGTTATAGAGCGGGTCCAGATGATCAAGCGGGATTATCCCTCGATTCAGGTCATCGGCGGCAACATCGCCACGGCAGAGGCAGCCGTGGCGCTGGCGGAAGCCGGCGCAGATGGTGTCAAGGTGGGGATCGGCCCCGGTTCCATCTGTACGACCCGTATCGTGACCGGCACCGGCGTGCCGCAGATCACCGCTATCGCCAATGTCACCGAGGCCCTCAAGAGCACGGGTATCCCCCTGATAGCGGACGGCGGTATCCGCTTCTCCGGTGATATCGCCAAGGCCCTGGTGGCCGGTGCCCATGCGGTCATGATGGGCAGTATGTTTGCCGGCACGGAAGAGGCGCCGGGAGAGGTCGAGCTCTACCAGGGGCGAACCTACAAAGCTTATCGGGGCATGGGTTCCCTGGGCGCCATGGCCCAGACCCAGGGTTCCTCGGACCGCTATTTCCAGGATGCCAGCAAGGGCGCAGAAAAGCTGGTGCCCGAAGGTATCGAGGGCCGTGTGCCCTACAAGGGGCCGGTTTCAGCCATCGTGCACCAGTTGATGGGTGGCGTGCGCTCTGCCATGGGTTACACCGGCAGTCGGGATATGGAAACCATGCGGACCGTGCCCGAGTTCGTGAGGGTGACTGCCGCTGGCATGTCTGAAAGCCATGT
>JAHEEV010000240.1:1882-3241 GCA_024640505.1 Halieaceae bacterium | reverse complement strand
ACTTATGAAGTGGCCGAACTGGTGATGCCGCGCATCATCAAGCAGAACGGCAGTCGTGAGCCCTTCGATGAGGACAAGCTGCGCGCTGGCTTCCTGCGGGCGCTGGAGAAACGCCCCGTGTCGATGGAGGCCATCGAGGCGGAGATCAACCAGATCAAGCACGACCTGCGCGCCACCGGGGAGCGGGAAGTACAGTCCCTGGTGGTGGGAGAGCTGGTAATGGATCATCTCAAACAGCTTGACCAGGTTGCCTACGTGCGATTTGCCTCCGTCTACCGCAGTTTCCAGGATATCTCCGAATTCCGCGACGCGATCGAGCGCCTGGAGGCGGAGCCTGCGCTGGAGGCCACCGGCGACTGAACGCCGGCCTGCGCCCCCCATGACCACCGAATTCGATACCCGCATGATGGCGCGCGCCCTGCAGCTGGCGCGCCGGGGGCGTTATTCCGCCATGCCCAACCCCCACGTGGGCTGTGTGCTGGCGCGGGACGAGCATGTGATCGGGGAGGGTTTCACCCGGCCGGCGGGTGAGAACCATGCCGAGATCGAGGCGCTGCGCCGGGCCGGGGATGCCGTCGGCGCTACCGCCTACGTGACCCTGGAGCCCTGCAGTCACCATGGCAGGACCGGGCCCTGCGCCGATGCGTTGATTGAGGCGGGAGTGAGCCGGGTGGTGGCCGCCATGCAGGATCCCAATCCCCGGGTGGCCGGGGATGGACTGGACAAGCTGCGCGCTGCCGGTATCGAGGTGGAGTGCGGGCTGCTGGAGGCCGAGGCGCGGCGGGTGATTCCAGGGTTCATCGCCCGCATGACCCGCGGCCGGGGTAGGGTGCGGGCCAAGCTGGCCATGTCCCTGGATGGCCGCACGGCCATGGCTTCCGGTGAGAGTCAGTGGATTACCGGTCCGGCGGCGCGGGAGGATGTGCAGCGGCTGCGGGCCGAGAGCTGTGCGATCGTCACCGGCGTGGGAACCGTCCTGGCGGATGACTGTGCTCTCACGGTGCGGGCCGCGGAGCTCGGGCTGCCGCAGGCCGAGGCCGAGCTGGCTAGCCGGCGCCAGCCGCTGCGCGTGGTGCTGGACTCGAACTTCAGGACGCCGCCCGGCGCGAAAATTCTCGATGGGTCCGCTCCCACCCTGCTGTGCCACGACGAGACGGTCCAGGTACCCGGTGGGATCGTCGCCACTGCCGTGGATCGCCTGGCGCTGCCCAGGGCCGCAGAGGGGCTGGACCTGGTCGCGCTGCTGGACTACCTCACCGCGCGGCAGTGCAACGAAATTCTGGTAGAATCCGGCCCTCGCCTGGCGGGAGCCCTGCTGCAGGCCGGGTTGCTGGACGAGCTGGTGATCTACATGGCGCC
>JAHEEV010000240.1:0-1782 GCA_024640505.1 Halieaceae bacterium | reverse complement strand
CCCCAGAGACCGCCCCTGCAAACGGTTAGCAAAGGTACATTATGTTCACAGGCATCATCCAGGCCGTCGGCGAGGTGGCCGCTCTACAGCCCAGCGGCGGCGACCTGCGCCTGCGCATCCGAACCGGCAAGCTGCCGCTGGGTGATGTGGCACTGGGCGACAGTATCTGCACCAGCGGCGTCTGCCTGACGGTGATCGAACTGCCCGGCGACGGCTACTGGGCGGACGTGTCGGTGGAGACCCTGAACTTTACCACCCTGGGCAGCCTGGAGGTGGGTTCCCGGGTCAACCTGGAGAAGGCCCTGACCCCGGAAAGCCGCCTGGGCGGTCATATCGTCAGTGGCCATGTGGATGGGGTCGGGGAAGTCGTGAGCCTGCAGGAAGATGCCCGCTCCTGGCGCTTCGTGCTGCGGGCACCGGACGAACTGGCCCGCTACATCGCCCACAAGGGCAGCATCTGCGTGGACGGCACGAGTCTCACGGTGAACGCTGTGCATGGGGCCGAGTTCGAGCTCAATATCATCCCCCAGACCATGGCAGAGACCATCTTCGGCGAATACCGGACCGGCAGCCGGGTGAACCTGGAAGTGGATGTGATTGCCCGTTACCTGGAGCGTCTGGTACAGGGCGACAGCGCGGCAGACCCAGCCGCAAAGGGGTTGTCGATGGAAACCCTGGCCGAAAACGGATTCCTGAAATGAATACTACGGCAGAACTTTATAGGCACGATGAATTGTAGGAGCCCGGAGCCTGCCCCGCTTTACCGGGTGCTCCGCGGGCGATCCGGGCCATCGCCCGCGAAGCGGCCTCCTACCCCAACAGGAAAAACATGCAACTCAACACCGTAGACGAACTGATCTCCGACCTGCGCCAGGGGCGCATGGTGGTGCTGCTGGACGACGATGCCGACAGCCACAACGAGGGAGTGGTGATGGTGGCCGCCGAGCACTGCGATGCCGGCCACATCAACTTCATGGCGCGCCGCGCCCGGGGCCTTGTGTGCCTGACCCTGACCGAGGAGCGCTGCCGCCAGCTGGACCTGCCCCCGATGGTGGAAGACCCCATGGGGGAGAAAGCCGGCTTCACCCTCTCTATCGAGGCGGCGGAGGGTATCGATACCGGCATATCCGCCGCTGACCGGGCACGCACCGTGCAGGCCGCAGTCGCTCCTCACGCAAAACCGGAAGATATCGTGCAGCCGGGACATATTTTTCCGCTGACTGCGGTCCCCGGGGGCGTGTTGACCCGGGCCGGTCACACCGAGGCGGCCACGGATTATGCCCGGCTGGCGGGCCTGCTGCCGGCGGCGGTGATCGCCGACATCCTGACCCCCGAAGGCGAGGTGGCCGACGGCCCGGCCCTGGGCGAGTTCGCGGCCACCCATGGGCTGAAGATCGGCACTATCGCCGACCTGATCCATTTCCGCATGGTTAATGAGCGGACCATCCGCAGGGTGCGGGAAGGGACGATCCAGACAGCCCATGGCGAGTTCCAGTTAACGGCTTACCGGGACCAGACCGCGGGAGAGGTTCACCTGGCCCTGTCGAAGGGTGAGATCACGCCGGAGCAGCCCACCCTGGTGCGGGTGCACGTGACCTCCGCCATGCGCGACCTGGTCACCAGCGAGGTCCCCGGCCAGCCCTCCTGGAGCATGGGTAACTGCCTGCGTGCACTGGCAGAGTGCGAGCGGGGAGTGATCGTGCTGCTGGCCCGCGCCGAGTCCCCGGAGCAACTGCTGGCCAGCGTGGATATGGCCCTGGGGGAGGAACACGCCGGCGGCAT
>JAHEEV010000027.1 GCA_024640505.1 Halieaceae bacterium | reverse complement strand
ATGCGGAAAGCCCACAGGGATGTGGTGGGGCTGCCCCAGACTCTGGCGGGCGGATACCCGATCTTGGCTGCGTCCTCTATCACCAGCAGGTCGCTGCACAGCGCCATATCCGTGCCACCGGCCACACAGAACCCATGCACCTTGCACAGTACCGGCTTGTCGGCGTGGAAGAGGCTCATGAAACCTTTAACGTTGCGCGACATCATCTGGTAGTCGGTCATCGGATCCCAGGTGCGGGACGGATCGTGGTTTTTCCCCTGAACCTCGCCTGACAGCACGGTGCCCTCCTCACCCGCACTGGAGAACTGCCCTTCGAGTCCCTGCTCCGCAGAGGCCACGAGGTCGTAGCCACCACAGAAACCATTCCCATTGCCGCTCAGGGCAATCACATGGACGGCAGGGTTGATATCCGCCTGCTCCACGCACCAGGCCAGCTCCCGGGGCATCTCCATGGTAATGCCATTGCCGCGTTCCGGCCGGTTAAGGGTGATGCGTGCGACGCGACCGTCGACCTGGTAGGTCATGGTATTGAGTTCCATTGTGTTCTCCCGGTTGAGGTGCCAGACAGGTAGAGACTTTAACCCAGCCATGTGGCGGGTTCGAATACTTATCGATTGCCTTGAAACTGTCACATTTCACTGCTCCAATCCCCCCTCGGCCCAAAGGAATCAGGACGATGGCAATCAGCATTGGAATCAACGGGTTTGGCCGCATGGGCAGACTGGTCATGCGCGCCGCCCGGCACCGGGATGATATGCAGGTCGTGCACATCAACGAACCCGCCGGTGACGCGGCCTCTCTCTCCCACCTGCTGGAATTCGACTCGGTCCATGGGCGCTGGGACCACGGGGCGGTCGTGGACGGAGACACGCTGGCTTTCGGGAGCCACCGGACCACCACCAGCCGGAACCTCGCGCTGGAGGAGACTGACTGGTCCAGCTGTGACGTCGTACTTGAAGCGTCCGGCAAGTTCAGAAGCCTCACCGCCCTCCAGCCCTACCTGGACCAGGGCGTACCCCGCGTGGTGGTCACAGCCCCGGTCAACGAGGCGGGGGTTCCCAATATCGTGATGGGCGTCAATGAGCACATCTACGATGAGAAACTACATCAAGTCGTGACGGCCGCCTCCTGTACCACCAACTGCTTAGCGCCAATTGTTAAAGTAATTTATGAAGAAATAGGCATCAGCCACTGTTCTTTCACGACTATCCATGACATCACCAATACCCAGAGCATCCTGGACCAGCATCACAAGGATCTGCGCCGCGCCCGGGCTTGCAGCATGAGCCTGATCCCCACCACGACAGGCTCGGCCACGGCCATTGTCGGGATATTTCCCCAATTGCAGGGGCGGATCGACGGTCAGGCCATCCGCGTACCCCTGGCTAACGCGTCCCTGACCGACGTGGTGCTCGAAGTGCCCCGCGGGACCTCCGCCGACGAAGTGAATGCCCTGCTCCGCAGCGCCGCAGAGGGCTCGTTGCGCGGAATCATGGGTTTCGAGGAACGGCCGCTGGTATCCAGCGACTACCGCACCGACCCGCACTCCTGCGTCATCGACGCGTTGTCCACCCGCGTCATCAATGATACCCAGGTGAAGATCTATGCCTGGTACGACAACGAGTGGGGTTACGCCAACCGCTCCGCGGAGTTGTTGCGATTGGCGGCGGGCGTGCAGGAGGCATAGCCTTGTCAACACTCGCGGGCCTGTCGCCTGAAGTCCGCCAGTACCTGGTCATCACCGGCAACTACTGGGCGTTCACCCTCACGGACGGCGCCCTGCGTATGCTGGTCGTGCTGCACTTCCACGAACTCGGATACAGCCCGCTGGATATAGCGCTGCTGTTCCTGTTTTACGAGTTTTTTGGTGTGGTGACCAACCTGCTGGGAGGCTGGTTAGGCGCACACCTGGGCCTCAATCGCACCATGCAGGCGGGTCTGGCCCTGCAGGTGGCCGCGCTCGGCATGCTCCTGGTGCCGGCGACCTGGCTCACCGTGCCCTGGGTGATGGCCGCACAGGCGCTATCGGGCATCGCCAAGGACCTGAACAAGATGAGCGCCAAGAGCGCCATCAAACTGCTGATTCCCAGGGGGGCGGAGGGCGCACTGTTCCGATGGGTGGCCCTGCTTACCGGGTCCAAAAACACACTCAAGGGCGCCGGTTTTTTCCTCGGGGGTGCCCTGCTCACCCTGCTGGGATTCAGGGGGGCCGTCGCTGCCATGGCCGGCGCGCTGGCGGTGACGTGGCTGCTGAGCCTACTTTTCCTGCGACAGGACCTGGGCAGGGCAAAATCGCGCCCCCGGTTCACCGATATCTTCTCGAAAAGCCCGGCAGTCAACACACTGTCTGCGGCGCGGCTGTTTTTATTCGCCGCCAGGGACGTATGGTTCGTTGTCGCTCTGCCGGTTTATCTCGCCACCGTATTGGGCTGGCACCATTGGCAGGTGGGCGGTTTTCTGGCCCTGTGGATCATCGGCTACGGGATAGTACAGGCACTTGCGCCGCGATTGACCACGGCGCGCGACGGTAGTGTGCCGGGCGGCGGTGCCGCCTTTCGCTGGTCGCTGCTGCTGTCGGTGACCCCTGCAGCCATAGCCCTTGCGCTGGACGCCGGCGCTGATCCACAGCCGGCACTATTGGGGGGGTTGCTGCTGTTCGGCGCCCTGTTCGCGGTCAACTCCTCGTTGCACAGCTTCCTGATCGTCAGTTATGCCAAGGAGGATGGGGTTTCGTTGGACGTGGGCTTTTACTATATGGCCAACGCCATGGGGCGCCTGCTGGGTACCGTGCTCTCGGGCTGGGTCTACCAGGCCCACGGGCTGGAGGCCTGCCTGTGGATCTCCACGCTATTCCTGGGCATTTGTGCGACGCTCTCCCTGGGACTGCCGCGAGAGGGGACCTGATGTGTGACCTGCGCAGCAGAACTTTTGGACAGGCCTGCCCTCTAACTTTGACGCAGCCCCCCGGGGGGGTACACTTAGACACTTTCCCTAGATCAAGGTGAATCGATTTTGAACATGCTGCCACCCGTCAAGGCCCTCCTGCCGCTTTTGGCCACCCTCTCGTGGGCCACCCTGTCACTCCCCGCCTGGTCCCTGATCGAATATTCCGATACCCAGCGGGAGACCATCATCGAACTGGTCGAGACACTGGAGGAGCGCCACTACGCCAAGCTGGAGTACAACGACCAGCTCTCTTCCCAGCACCTGGACAATTACATTGCCAGGCTCGACGGCGCCAAGATGTTTTTCCTTGCTGCCGATATCGAAGAGTTCGAAAAATATCGCACCGTGATGGACGACCAGCTTCCCAAAGGCAAACTGGACGCCGGCTTTTTTATCTTCAACCGCTTCCAGCAACGTCTTGAGAACCGCCTCGAACAGGTTGTCGAAACACTGCCCGAGACCGTTGCCGCAATGAATTTCGATCGGGAAGAATCCTATCTACTGGATACCGAGGAACGGCAGTGGGCGACCAGGCAGGCCGAACTCGACGAGCGCTGGCGCCTGCACCTGAAAAACCAGGTGCTGAGCCTCAAGCTCGCCGAAAAGGAACAGGAGGAGATCGCCCCCACCCTGGTCAAACGCTACAGCAACCAGCTCAAGCGGGTTCAGCAGTACAACGAGCAGGACGTTTTCCAGATTTATGCAAACGCCCTCACGGAACTCTACGACCCGCACACCAACTATTTTTCACCGCGGCGCTCCGAGAACTTCAATATCAACATGAGCCTTTCACTGGAGGGTATCGGTGCGGTGCTGCAACTGGAAGACGAGTACACCAAGGTCGCAAGGCTGGTGCCCAAGGGACCGGCTGACAAACAGGGTGAGTTGCACCCCTCGGATCGTATCGTGGGCGTGGGCCAGGGCGAGGACGGCGAGATCGAGGATGTCATCGGCTGGCGCCTGGACGAAGTGGTGGAACTGATTCGCGGCCCCAAAGACTCTACGGTTCGCCTCGAAGTCATCCCCGCCAAGTCCAAGACGACCGACCAGCGCAAGGTCATTACGATCGTGCGTAACCAGGTGAAACTTGAGGAACAGTCAGCGCAGAAAGAGATTCTGGAAATACCCAATGGCGACCAGGTATTGAAAGTGGGCGTGATCGACATTCCCGCTTTCTATATCGATTTCGACGCCATGCGCCGCGGCGACAAGGAGTACAAGAGCACCACCCGGGATGTGAGGAAACTGCTCGGTGAGCTGCAGGCGGAAGGCGTCGACGGCATCCTGGTGGATCTGCGCAACAACGGCGGTGGTTCACTCCAGGAGGCCAATGAACTCACCGGTCTGTTTATCGAGTACGGACCCACGGTGCAGATTCGTCACTCGTCCCGCCGGGTATGGCGCGATGGTAAACGATTGAAAACCGATTACTACGAGGGCCCGCTGGTGGTGTTGATCAACCGCCTCAGCGCCTCGGCCTCAGAGATTTTTGCGGGTGCCATACAGGATTATGAACGGGGCATCATCGTCGGGGACCGCTCTTTCGGCAAGGGCACCGTGCAGACCATGGTTCCCCTCACTGAAGGTCAGCTGAAAGTCACCGAAAGCAAGTTCTATCGCATTTCCGGCGAGAGCACCCAGCATCGTGGTGTGGTGCCGGATGTGGTTTTCCCCTCGCTGTACGATCCCGAGGAAATCGGTGAGAGCTCCCTGGACCACGCGCTGGACTGGGACCAGATCAACCCGGTGCGCCACCGTCGCTATGAGGACCTGTCGTCCGTGGTACCCCGTCTGGGCACGCTTTTCGAGGAACGCAGCACCAGCAATCCCGACTTTGTCTTCCTTGAAGAGCAGATCGGGCTGGCGCAGCAAACCCGGGAGATCAAGGAGCTCCCGCTCAAGGAGGCGGAGCGGATAGCGCTGCGGGAGAGTCAGGAGAGCAAGGCCCTGCTGATCGAAAACAAGCGCCGCGTCGCCAGGGGTGAAGAACCGCTGGCTTCCCTGGAGAACGATGCCCTTGACGAGGAAGACGAGGCGCTTGACGAGGCGGCGGACACCGACGATGAGGAAATGCCTGACGTGCTGCTGACCGAGGCCGGCAACGTGCTGGTGGATGCACTCCTGCTCAAACAGCAGGCCTACGCAGTTCACACAGGTAATAGAGAAGATAAACAGAAGGTTAAGTAACTTAGTTAAAGTTATTTATTAGCCAACGGGCGAGCTGCGGCAGCGAACTCAGCCCGCCCCGAACCAGCGCAACCGATCGTGAAGGCGCACCACGTCCCCGATAATGAGAAGCGTCGGGGCGCGGGGCTGTTCCCGCTCCACCAGATCCACCAGCGTGGAAAGTGTGCCGGCAATAACGCGCTGTTCCGCGAGGGTGCCCCGCTCGATAAGCGCTGCCGGCGTGCTGCCCGGCCTGCCATGGGCCTGCAGTTGCGCACAGATCACCGGCAGTCCGACGAGCCCCATGTAGAACACCAGGGTTTCATTGGTCGCCTCAAACCGGGACCAGTCGTGCTCCAGCTTTCCGTCTTTCAGGTGGCCGGCCACGAAGCGGACCGACTGGGCGTAATCCCGGTGCGTCAGCGGAATACCTGCGTAACAGGCTGCGCCGCTGGCAGCGGTGATCCCGGGTACGACCTGGAAGGGTATCCCGTGGGCAGCCAGCAGTTCGATTTCCTCACCACCCCTGCCGAATATGAAGGGGTCGCCTCCTTTCAAACGAATGACCCGCTTGCCCTGCAGGGCCAGGTCCACCAGCAGCCGATTGATATCCTGCTGCGGCAGGCTATGGTCGGCGCGGCGCTTCCCGACGTAGATCCGTTCGGCATCGCGCCTGGCCATATCGACGATCCCGGGAGAGACCAGCCGGTCATATAACACCGTGTCCGCGCTCTGCAGCAGGCGCAGTGCCTTGAACGTCAGCAGGTCGGGGTCGCCCGGACCTGCGCCCACCAGGTAGACCTCCCCGCATGCAGCCTCCCCCGCTTCCTGCAGGCGCGTCGCCAGCATTTCTTCTGCCCGCTGTTCGTTGCCGGCCAGCACCTGCTCGGCGATCCCACCTTCGATAACCGACTCCCAGAGCAGGCGCCGGGGTGTCTCCGCTGGTACATGCTGCTTAACCCGCTGCCGCATTCTCCCCGCCCACTCCGCCAGCCTGCCGTAAGCGGCTGGCAGCGTGGCCTCGATCCTGCGGCGCAGGAAACGGGCCAGGACAGGACTCCTGCCCGCACTGCTGATGGCGACCGTCAGGGGTGAGCGGTCGACGATGGAAGGAAAAATGAAGGTACAGAACTGCGGTGCGTCCACGACGTTTACCGGGATATTGAGGGCACAGGCATCCCGATAAACCTGCTCATTGGTGGCCCGGTCGGGTGTGGCGGCCACCGCCAGTTTCTGGCCGTGCAGGTCAGACTCGCGGTAGGCGGAAGGCTGCCAGATTCCGCCGTGACCGACCAGCAGCGTCTCCAGCTCGGGTGTGATCTCGGGAGCCACCACGGTCAGGTTGGCGCCTGCCCGCAGCAGCAACCTGGCCTTGCGCGTAGCAACCGTTCCCGCACCCACCAAAACGACCGGCTCGTCCTTCAGGCGCAGACTGATGGGCAGGTATTCCACGCTAGCCTCCCAGGTGGGTGACATCCCCCATGTACGGGTGCAGGGCGGCAGGAATGCGGATCGTGCCGTCGGCCTGCTGGTAGTTTTCCAGTATCGCCACCAGGGTGCGGCCCACCGCCAGGCCGGAGCCGTTGAGCGTATGCAGGAGTTCGGGTTTTCCCGTGGCCGGGTTGCGCCACCGGGCCTGCATGCGGCGCGCCTGGTAATCGCCGAAATTCGAGCAGCTGGAGATTTCCCGGTACGTGTCCTGGCCGGGAAGCCAGACCTCAAGGTCATAGGTTTTCCGCGCAGAAAAGCCGATGTCGCCCCCGCACAGAATCACCTTCCGATAGGGCAGTTCCAGCCGCTGCAGGATCACTTCCGCGTGGCCGGTCAACCGTTCCAGCGCCGCCGTGGAATCCGAGGGGCGCACCAGTTGTACCAGTTCCACTTTCTCGAACTGGTGCTGGCGGATCATACCGCGGGTATCCTTGCCATAGCTGCCCGCCTCACTGCGAAAACAGGGTGTGTGGCAGGCGAACCTGACACCCTCTTCCCCGAGCTCGCCGTCGTCGAAAATGCGATCCCTGGCTACATTGGTGACCGGCACCTCTGCGGTCGGGATCAGGTAGTAATCATTGTCTGCACGCAGTTTGAACAGGTCCTCCTCAAACTTGGGCAACTGGCCGGTGCCGCGCAGCGAATCCTGGTTGACGATGTAGGGCACGTAGATTTCGCGATAACCGTGTTCCCGGGTGTGTATATCCAGCATGAACTGAATCAGGGCGCGGTGCAGGCGGGCCAGCTCTCCGTACATGACCGTAAAGCGCGAGCCGGTTATCTTGGCGGCCACATCGGAATCCAGCTGGCCGATAGCTTCTCCCAACGCCACGTGGTCCTTTACCGGGAAATCGAATGTCCCGGGCTCACCCCACCGGGCGACCTCCCTGTTATCGGCTTCCGTGGAGCCTTGCGGCACATCCTCGTCCGGTATGTTGGGTATGCCCAGGAGCATATCTTCCAGTTGTGCCTGGACCTGTTTGGCCTCCTCGGTCAGGGTATCGATGCGGGAGGCAATTTTTTCCAGCGTCTCGTTCACCTGCGCCTTGGCATCGTCCACGCTCATGCCCTGGCCGATCAGTTGTCCGACCTGCTTTGAGGCGCGCTTGCGTTCCGCCAGCAGGTTCTGGCTGTCGATATCCGCCTGCTTGCGCCTGGCATCCAGTTGTTCGAAGGCGTCTACATCGAGAGTGAAGCCGCGTTTTTCCAGGGCCTGGGCGACGGCTTCGGGATTCTGCCTGATCGCCTTGATATCTAGCATCTTGATGGGTTCCGTTACAGTGTTTGCTCGTCGCCGGGCTTTCAGGCGGGGGACTCGAAGCGTCGGTATTGTACTGGATAGTGGACGGACAGTGCAGTGTGAAAGCCGTCAAAAACGAGGGTTAGACGATTACCCGTGTCAATTGTATCGCTGCCCCGGCCATCGCCACGCACAACACCGCACTGGCTACCATGTAACCCAGGGCATGGGCAAAGTGACCCGCTTCGAACAGGCCGATCGTCTCCAGGGAAAAGGTGGAGAAGGTGGTAAAGGCGCCCAGAAAACCCACCATGAGCACGCCTCGCCAGTCGGGGTGAATCACCTGCCGCTCTATGAGCACATAGATCACGCCGATGGCGAATGAGCCGACCGCATTCACCAGCAGCGTGCCCGCGGGCAACTTGCCTTCCCACAGGCCGTGGACCCAGGTAGACAACAGGTAGCGCGACACGGCGCCGCCGGCGCCGCCCAGGGCCACGAACAACAGGTATTTCATCAACCGTATCCCTTCGGATTGTTGCTCTGCCAGTTCCAGGTGTCGGCACACATGGTATCGAGATCGAACGCCGCCACCCATCCCAGCTCCTGCTTCGCCCTGGTCGGGTTGGCAAAACACTCGGCCACGTCACCGGGACGCCGTGCCACGACCTGGTAGGGAATGGGCCGACCACTGACCCGGCCAAAGGCTTCCACCATCTCCAGTACCGAATAGCCGCGACCTGTACCGAGATTATGGATGACGCACCCTGGATCCTCCTGCAGCTTCTGCAGGGCTTTCAGGTGCCCCTTTGCCAGGTCGACCACATGGATATAGTCACGCACGCCCGTACCGTCTCTCGTGGGGTAATCTCCACCGAATACCGACAGCTGGTCACGCAGACCCGTGGCCGTCTGGGCGATAAAGGGCATCAGGTTGTTGGGGATGCCCGCCGGATCCTCCCCGATCCGGCCGCTGTGATGCGCCCCTACCGGGTTGAAATAACGCAGGATCGAGATGTTCCAGTCATTGTCCGAGGCGTACAGGTCTTGCAGGATCTCCTCGATCATCAGTTTGGTGCGGCCGTAGGGATTGGTCGCCCCGGTCGAGAAACTCTCATCGATTGGGTTGCTGACAGGATCGCCGTACACCGTGGCTGACGAACTGAACACCAGGTTTTTCACACCCTGCCCCGCCATGGCGCGCAGCAGCACATTGGTTCCCGTGACATTATTGTCGTAGTAGTGCAGCGGCTGCTCTACCGATTCCCCAACGGCCTTGAGGCCTGCGAAATGCATTACCGCGCCAGGGCGATAGGTCCTGAAAATCCGCTCCAGAGCGGTCATATCCCGTATGTCGGCTTCCTCGAACGCCAGGGAGCTGCCGGTGATCTCCTCGACTCTGCGCAGCGCCTCCGGGTGGCTGTTGGCCAGGTTGTCCACCACTACGATCTCATAGTCCTGCTGCAACAGTTCCACACAGACGTGTGAGCCGATGTAGCCGGCGCCGCCCGTTACGAGAATGGTCCCCTTGCTCCCTGACATCTGTCCTACCTCACCTATTGATACCGTCGGTTCTTGCTGGCGTGATCGCGATTGCGCAAGAGCTCCAGTTTCTCGCGGATTTTATGCTCCAGGCCCCGGTCCACCGGAAAGTAATACCTGCGGTCCTGCAGGGTCTCGGGAAAATAGTTTTCTCCCGCGGCGTACCCGCCCTCCTCGTCGTGGGCATAGCGGTAGTCGGCGCCGTGCTCCATCGCCTTCATCAGGGCGGTGGGTGCATTGCGCAAGTGCAGCGGGACCTCTTCGCTGGCGCCATTGCGTACGTCGGCCATGGCCTCCTTGAAAGCCGTATAAACCGCGTTGCTTTTTGCAGCCGCGGCCAGATAGACCACGGCCTGGGCAATCGCCAGCTCTCCCTCGGGGCTGCCGAGGCGCTCCTGTACCTGCCACGCTTCCAGGCTGATGGTCAGGGCCCTTGGATCCGCGTTGCCGATATCCTCGCTGGCCATTCTTACCAGCCTGCGTGCGATATAGAGCGGGTCGCAACCGCCATCGAGCATTCGGCACAGCCAGTACAGGGCGGCATCCGGTGAACTGCCCCGGACTGCCTTGTGCAGGGCACTGATCTGGTCGTAGAACAGATCGCCGCCCTTATCGAAGCGGCGCAGTGAGGCTTGCAGCACCTCTTCGAGGGTCTGCTCGGTAATCACCCCCTCTTCCGCCAGGTCGGCCGCCAGTTCCAACAGGTTCAGCGCGCGGCGGGCATCGCCATCCGCCTGCCGGGCGATCTGCAGCAACTGGGCCGGCTCAGCATTGATGCCAGCCCCCAGCGTCTCGATACCGTGGGTCAGCACAGCTTCCAGGTCCTCTACGTCCAGCGAGCGAAGTTTGTATACCCGCGACCGGGATAACAGGGCGTTGTTGAGCTCGAAGGAGGGATTTTCGGTCGTCGCGCCGATGAATATCACGGTACCGTCTTCGACATAGGGCAGGAAGGCATCCTGCTGGGATTTATTGAAGCGGTGCACCTCGTCCACGAACAATACAGTGTCCCTGCCGGAGACCTTGTGCTGCCGGGCCTGGGCGATCGCCTCGCGAATCTCCTTTACCCCGGACAGGACAGCCGATATCTGCAGAAAGTGGGCATTGGCGCTTTCCGAGGCAATGCGCGCCAGGGTCGTCTTGCCGGTTCCCGGAGGGCCCCACAGGATCATCGAATGCAACTGGCCGCTGTCGATCGCCTGGCGCAGCGGCTTGCCGGGGGCCAGCAGATGTTGCTGGCCGGCAAAAAACTCGAGTGAGTCGGGGCGCAAACGCGCTGCCAGCGGCTGGTAACCCGCCGTATCGTCAACCGACGGGGAGGCACAGGCATCGCCAAAAAGGCTGGCCTGATCCAGCCCGGGCTGACCGGAGCCGTCACTCATCATAGGAGAACAGGTCTACACCCGGAGGCGGTGAGAAGCGGAAGTCATCCGGGTGCAGTTCGCCGGTGTGGCCGACCTCCAGGAAATCGATCGCGATGCGCTGATTGAGACTGTTGATGATCTCCATGGCGCGGATCGTGTTACCGTCGAACCCGAGGGTCAATTCCCGGAAGCTGCCCTCTCCGGATTCGCTGGTGAGGACAAACCGATCGGGTTCGGTCTGGCGCACCTGAAACCGCTCGCGCAGCACCGATGTATCGCCGCCCAGTACCTGCAGCGGGGAGGCGTCCAGGCTGCCGGCGACGGGCCTGCGTGTCACCGTTTCCAGGTCGCGGTCGTAGTGCCAGATATGCTCCGGATCGGCGATCACCAACTGGCTGTCCGGCGTGGTGATCTCCCACAGGAAATAGCCTGGCCGCAGCAGCCGGAACCGGCCGCCGGATTCTCTCACCAGGTTTCCGCCCTCGTCGAACTGACGCTGTTCGAAACGCCCCTGCAGTCCATCGATTGCCGCCAGCCGTGATATCAGGTCATCGACCGGTTCAGCGGATCGTGCACGCAGTATGCCGAACAGGAAACAGACGGTCAGTCCGACGAGCGCTATCAGTCTGATTCTGTTCACGCAGGCTCCTGTCAGTCTTCAACCGGGGGCGGCGCAAGCACTTCACGCTGGCCATTGCTGCCCATCTCCGTGACCACCCCGGCGGCCTCCATCGCCTCGATAAGTCGGGCTGCCCGATTGTAGCCAATGCGCAATTTACGCTGGACGCTTGAAATCGACGCGCGACGACTTTTGGTGACGTAGTGCACGGCCTCGTCATACAGCGCATCGCTTTCATCGTCTTCCTCGCCGCTGTTAGCCTGCAACTCCCCGGCCGTTACCGGCGTACTGCTGCCCTCATCCAGCAGACCGTCGATATAAGATGGCTGGCCACGCTTTTTCCAGTCGCTGACCACCCGGTGTACCTCCTCATCGGAACAGAACGCGCCGTGCACCCGGTTGGGTACGCCAGAGCCCGGCGGGAGATAAAGCATGTCGCCATGCCCCAGTAGCTGCTCGGCGCCGCCCTGGTCGAGTATGGTGCGGGAGTCCACCTTGGACGACACCTGGAAGGCGATCCGGGTGGGCACATTGGCCTTGATCAGGCCGGTGATGACGTCCACCGACGGGCGCTGTGTGGCGAGGATAAGGTGAATACCCGCCGCCCTCGCCTTCTGGGCAATCCGGGCGATAAGTTCCTCTACCTTCTTGCCGACGATCATCATCATGTCGGCAAACTCGTCGATCACCACCACCACCGACGGCAGCTTTTCCAGGTGCGGCGCCGTCTGCTCCTCGTCGGTCTCGGCAAAGATCGGATCCGGCGTCCAGAGCGGGTCGGGAATCGGATTGCCGGATTTCTCCGCATCAAGCACCTTGCGGTTATAGCCCGCCAGGTTGCGCACCCCCAGCGCTGCCATCAATTTATAGCGTCGCTCCATTTCAGCTACGCACCAGCGCAGGCCGTTGGCGGCGTCTTTCATGTCGGTGATCACGGGCGTGAGCAGGTGCGGGATGCCATCGTAAACGGATAACTCCAGCATCTTGGGATCCACGAGGATCAGCCGGACATCCGCCGGACTCGATTTGTACAGCAGGCTCAGGAGCATCGCATTCACGCCGACCGACTTGCCCGACCCGGTAGTACCTGCGACCAGCAGGTGGGGCATCTTGGCGAGGTCGGCGACCACCGGCTGGCCCGAAATGTCATGACCCAGTGCCAGGGTCAGCGGCGATTTGCTCTGGTCGAAGGCTTTGGAGGCCAGCACGTCCCGGAAATTCACGATTTCCCGGTCCTCGTTCGGTATCTCTATGCCGACCACAGACTTCCCGGGTATCACTTCCACGACCCGCACCGAAATAACGGCCAGGGAGCGGGCCAGGTCCTTGGCGAGATTGGAGATGCGCGACACCTTGACCCCTGCAGCGGGCTGGATCTCAAACCGCGTGATCACCGGCCCCGGGTAAACCGCCGTCACTTCCGCCGTGATACCGAAATCGGCCAGCTTCAGCTCGAGCAAGCGGGACAGGGCCTCCAGGGCCTCCTTGGAATAACCTGCCTGGGGATCCTTGATATGAGGGTCCAGCAGGTCCAGGTGGGGAAGTTCGCCGACGACCGGTGCTTCGAACAGCGGCTGCTGCTTTTCCTTCTCCTCCCGGTCGCTCTTTTCCACCCTGGGTTTGAGCGGTTTTATCTTCGGCGGTTTGCGCTTTTTCTCCTTCTCGACATGTTCCTCGATCACCAGCTTGCGGGCCTCAACCGCTTTTTCCCGCTCCCGCCTGTCCCGGAAATCATCCAGTGTCTTCTGCACCCAGCTCCTCACGCGGTTCACCACGGCGAGACAGCCGGCCCCCAGCCGGTCCATGAGCTTGAGCCAGCTGAGGTCGGTAAAAATCGTCATACCGAAAAGAAACACGGCGAGCAGGATCAAACGACTGCCGACAGCACTGAAAGCCACCGTGAACGCGTTGCCGATCGCCTGTCCCAGAATGCCCCCGGCGCCCTGCGGCAGACCCGAATGGCCGGTGTCGTTCATGGCAGCCAGAGCGGTACCGGCGATCATCACCAGCACCAGGCCCAGGGCGCGAATGCCGAAGGTCAGCCAGTCGAAGTGTTTGTCTTCGTGGCGCTCCAGCAGGATGATCAGGGCGCGGTAGGCGAGCAGGATTGGAAACAGGTACGCTGCATAGCCTACCAGTGAGAAAAATACATCGGCCAGCCAGGCCCCTGTCGGGCCTCCCAGGTTGGTGATCTTGGCACTGCTGCCGGTCGCCGACCAGCCCGGATCCCGCGGGTTATAGGTCATCAGGGCCAGCAACAGGTAGAGGCAGACCGCACTGACGCCGATGAAGGCCCCCTCGCGCAGGCGCGGGGCCAGAAAATTGTCGGTCTTGGCGGTTTCTGGCACGGGTATCAGGATCCTTGCTCGCGGGGCCGTCCTGCACCGGGCGCAGCGCCGCAAAGGGTTTTTGAGTCAGGACTAATTGTGACTGTATTTATCATTTATTTCAAAGGGTTATAAAGGTTTTTTAGAATTACCCTCTTCTTTGCCGGGGTTCGACCTTTATAGTACCATCGTCCGCCACCGTGAGGGACTCCGACAGGCAAGGAAACTAGCACATGAGTGACGCCAAACACCATTCCCTGATCATCCTCGGCAGCGGGCCCGCCGGGTACACTGCGGCTGTCTATGCCGCCCGCGCCAACCTGGACCCGGTGGTCATCACCGGGATGCAGCAGGGAGGGCAATTGACCACCACCACGGAGGTGGAAAACTGGCCGGGGGGACATGCGGAACTGCAGGGACCGGAGCTCATGCAGGCCATGCAGGCGCACGTGGAGCGCTTTGGCACCGCGGTCATATTCGACCATATCGAGGAGGTGGACCTGGCCGCCAGGCCCATGCGGCTCAGGGGAACCGGCACCTTCACCTGCGACGCCCTGATCATAGCCACCGGCGCTTCGGCCCAGTATCTGGGCTTACCTTCGGAGCAGGCTTTCATGGGCAAGGGTGTCAGCGCCTGTGCTACCTGCGATGGCTTTTTCTACCGCAACCAGAAGGTGGCCGTCATCGGCGGTGGCAACACCGCTGTCGAGGAGGCCCTGTACCTGTCGAATATCGCCGAGGAAGTCGTTCTGGTACACCGGAGGGACGCCCTGCGCGCCGAAAAGGTACTGCAGGCGCGCCTGTTCCAGCGCGAGCAGGAAGGCAAGGTCACCATCATGTGGGATCACACCCTGGATGAAGTGCTCGGCGACGAATCGGGCGTCACGGGCATGCGGGTCAAGTCGGTCACCGACGGTGGTACCACAGACGTGGCCCTGGCGGGCGTGTTCATCGCGATCGGTCACAAGCCGAACACGGACATCTTCGCCGGTCAGCTCGAGATGCACAACGGTTATATCCAGGTTCACTCGGGCACCGCTGGCAATGCCACCGCGACCAGTGTACCCGGCGTGTTCGCCGCCGGTGACGTGGGCGACCACGTTTACCGCCAGGCCGTCACCTCGGCGGGTTTCGGCTGTATGGCAGCGCTGGATGCCGAGAAGTACCTGGACAACCTGGATCAGTAACCGCCACTAGATGCGGCAGATCAGGCAGCTAAAACCCGGGGATCACTTTCCTCCCACGGCCGACGCCCTGGACTACCCCAACGGCCTCCTGGCGGTCGGGGGCGGGCTGACGACGGAGCGCCTGCTGGACGCCTACCGCCGCGGCATTTTCCCCTGGTACGATGAACCGCAACCCGTGTTGTGGTGGACGCCGGATCCGCGTTCTGTCCTGTTTCCCCAGGAACTGCACATTTCCCGATCCCTGCGAAAAACCCTGCGCAGGGACACCTTTCGCCTGGCGGTCAATGAGCGCTTTGAGCGAGTGATGCACGAGTGTGCCCAACTGCGCTGCGATGGCCTGGGCACGTGGATCGGCGAGCAGATGCTGGCCGCCTATAAGGAGCTGCATCGCCTGGGCTATGCCCGCTCGATCGAGGTGCTGGATGATGACGGGAAACTCGTCGGCGGGCTCTACGGGGTCGCTATTGGACGGGTATTCTTCGGTGAATCGATGTTCAGCCGGGTCAGCGACGCGTCCAAAGTCGCCATGGTCGCGCTGGTGGATATCCTCAAACGCGGCGATTACGCCATGATCGACTGCCAGGTGGAAACAGAGCATCTCGACTCCCTGGGTGCCCGCAATATCAGCAGGCTGGACTTCGAGCGGCGCCTTGCCCAAACTATAGGCATTGAACCGATTTCCGGCGCCTGGTGCCTGCCGGAAAGTTGCGGAGGATTGCTGTGACGTCGTCCCTGAGGGACCTCAAGGTGTATACCACCTATCCCCATAGCTGCAGCTACCTGCAGGAGCAGGAAGCAACCACCCTGTTTGTCGACCCGCGCCAGCCCATGGACCAGCGCCTTTACAGCAACCTGTCCCTGTTGGGATTCAGGCGCAGCGGCAACCACATCTATCGCCCCCACTGCACCCACTGTGAAGCCTGCGTGCCGGCGCGCATCCCGGTTGACCGCTTCGAGCCCACCCGGACCCAGCAGCGCACCCTGAAACGAAACAGGGACCTGATAGTGGAGAAGACCAAGGATATCCAGGACGACACGGCCTACCGCCTCTACTGCCGGTACATCGAGCAACGCCATGCGGACGGGGACATGCACCCGCCAGAGCGGGAGCAGTACGAGTCCTTTCTCAACAACGCCTGGGATTGTACCCATTACTACCGCTTCCACGACGGCGGGGCGCTGGTGGCCGTTGCCGTGATCGACGAGCTGGTCGACGGGTTCTCTGCCATCTACACCTTCTTCGACCCCGCGGCGGACAAGCGCAGTCTCGGCAGTTTCGCCATCCTCTGGCAGATAGAAAAAGCGCGAGCCCTGGGGCTGGAGTACCTCTACCTCGGTTACTGGATTCGCGACTGCCCCAAAATGGCCTACAAGATCCAGTACCGGCCGCTGGAGCTCTATCTGAACAGCCGCTGGACCACACTCCTGTAAGAGCCCGGAGCCTGCCCCGCTCCACCGGGTGCTCCGCTCCTTGTAGGAGCCCGGAGCCTGCCCCGCTTCACCGGGTGCTCCGCGGGCGATAAAGTTTGCGCAACCGGTGACACTCCCCGAAAACCCTGTGTCCCTCTTCGAGGGCACCGGGCTCCTGCGGGTATTTTTTTCGTACTTATTAGCGGTGGCAACAGGGACCGCTTTCAGGCAAAATGCGCCCCTGTTTTTTCATGAGGATTGCCAACGCATGGCAAAAGAAGACCAGATTGAAATGGAAGGCGAGGTGATCGACACCCTGCCCAACACCACATTCCGCGTGCAACTGGAAAACGGTCACGTTGTGACTGCACACATCTCCGGGAAAATGCGCAAAAACTATATCCGCATTCTGACCGGTGACAAGGTCAGGGTGGAACTCACACCCTACGATCTCAGCAAGGGCCGCATTACCTATCGCGAACGCTGATCGACGCCTCCTCGCGCGAAGCGGGCGACAGGGCATGATGCCGGGACGACCCCGGTATCCGATAAGGCCGGCAGAACCGCGACGCTGACTCCCCTCCCGGGCCAGGCCTCAACTCTCCTCGAGCTCCGCCTCTTCCTCCTCTACCGTAACTTCCAGCCTGTCTTCGGCTTTGTTCAGCCGCACCAGCGCGGTACCGCCCGACCGGGCGAGTTTGCCGAATAGCACCATTTCCGCCAGGGGTTTCTTGATATGCTCCTGGATGATTCGCTCCATGGGCCGGGCACCCATATGGATATCATAGCCTTTCTCCACGAGCCACAGCCGGGCGTCCTCGTCCACGTCCAGGGTAACCCGCTTCTCGTCCAGCTGGCCCTGCAGTTCGGTGAGAAACTTGTCCACGACAGTAAGAATGACATCCTCGCCCAGGGGCTGGAACTGAACCACGCTGTCCAGGCGGTTCCGGAATTCCGGTGTAAACATCCTGTTGATGGCTTCCATCCCATCGGTGCTGTGGTCCTGCGTGGTGAAGCCGATGGTGCGACGGCTGATGCTTTCGGCGCCGGCGTTGGTGGTCATCACCAGGATCACGTTGCGGAAGTCCGCCTTGCGTCCGTTGTTGTCAGTCAGCGTGCCGTGATCCATTACCTGCAGCAGCAGGTTGAATACTTCGGGGTGAGCTTTCTCGATTTCATCCAGCAGCACCACCGCGTGGGGATGTTTGGTCACCGCATCGGTCAGCAGGCCTCCCTGGTCGAACCCCACATAACCCGGAGGCGCACCGATCAGACGTGAAACGGTATGCCGTTCCATGTACTCGGACATGTCGAAACGGATCAGTTCCAGACCCAGGATGCGGGCCAGCTGCCGCGTCACTTCGGTCTTGCCAACGCCCGTCGGGCCCGCCAGCAGGAAAGAGCCTATGGGCTTGTCGCCGGTCTTGAGCCCGGCCCTGGCCAGTTTGATGGAGGTGGCCAGGCTGCCGATAGCCTCATCCTGTCCGAAGACCACCATCTGCAGGTTCTGCTCCAGTTTGGAGAGCACTTCCTTGTCGTCGGTACTGACGGTTTTCGGGGGGATACGGGCAATTTTGGCAACGACCGACTCGATATCCCCTACACCGACGACCTTTTTGCGTTTCGACGGCGGCTGCAACTGCTGGTAGGCGCCCGCCTCGTCGATGATATCTATGGCTTTATCCGGCAGGAATCGGTCGGTGATATAACGGGCGGACAGATCGGTCGCCACGCGCAGTGCGCGGTCCGTGTAGCGCAGTCCGTGGTGCTCCTCGAAGCGGGATTTGAGACCCTTCAGGATCTTGTAGGCGTCGTCCGGGCTGGGCTCGAGCACGTCCACCTTCTGGAACCGTCGACTGAGGGCCTTGTCCTTGTCGAAGATGCCCCGGTACTCATGAAAGGTGGTGGAGCCGATGCAGCGCAGCTTGCCGGAGCTCAGCAGGGGCTTGAGCAGGTTACTGGCGTCCATGACACCGCCGGAGGCGGCGCCCGCGCCGATGATGGTGTGTACCTCGTCGATAAACAGGATGGCGTGCTCTCGTTTCTTCAGTGCTGCGAGCAGCCCCTTGAAGCGCTTCTCGAAATCACCCCGGTACTTGGTACCCGCCAGGAGTGACCCCAGGTCAAGCGAATAGACGACGCTGTCCTTGAGCAATTCGGGGACATCCCCGTCGACAATTTTCTTGGCGAGGCCTTCGACGATAGCTGTTTTCCCGACACCGGATTCGCCCACCAGCAACGGGTTGTTCTTGCGCCTTCGGGCCAGGATCTGGGCAACCCGCTCCACCTCGTCGATGCGCCCGATCAGGGGATCGATATGGCCGGCGGCGGCCTCCTGGTTGAGGTTTGTCGCGAAACTGTCCAGCGGATTTGCCTCGCCGTCATCAGCGCCGACCTCTGCGGCACCGGGCTCGGACGGTTCTGCCGGGTCGCCCTCGTTGGGAACCTTCGAGATGCCGTGGGTGATGTAATTGACCACGTCGAGGCGGGCGATACTCTGGGTCTTGAGGAAAAATACCGCCTGGCTTTCGGACTCACTGAATATTGCTACCAGTACATTGGCACCCGTGACCTCGCTCTTGCCGGAGGACTGAACGTGGAACACCGCACGCTGCAACACGCGCTGGAAACCCAGCGTCGGCTGCGTATCCCGGCCTTCCTCGTCCTCGGGAATCAGGGGTGTAGTCGCATCGACGAATTCCACCAGGTCACCACGCAGGCCGCCTATATCGGCGCCACAGGCTTTCAGCACCCGGATCGCGTCATTGTTGTCCAGCAGGGCCAGCAGCAGATGCTCCACGGTCATGAATTCGTGGCGCTTGGTGCGGGCGCTTTTGAATGCGTCGTTGAGCGTCTGTTCCAGGTCTTTACTCAGCATATACCGCTCCCGGGCGACTAGCCCTCAGATGCCTCGATTTCACACAACAGGGGGTGTTCATGCTCCCGGGCATACTGGTTAACCTGGGCGGCTTTGGTCTCGGCGATATCGCGGGTGAATATCCCGCAGATTCCCTTACCTTGAGTATGAACTGTCAGCATGACGTGCGTGGCCTGCTCCCGGTTCATCCGGAAAAAAGTCTCCAGTACTTCGACGACAAACTCCATCGGCGTGTAGTCGTCATTGATCAGGACCACCTTGAACAGCGGCGGCCGCCGGAGTTCCGGCTTCGACTCATGCAGAGCCAGGCCGCCCGCGGAATCCTGGTCCTCCTTACTCATGCGCCACCGGATCGTCCCTTCGAGGCGGGGCAGGCTATGCTGCCGGATGATGTCCACTGTACCACTCATGCCAATTGCTGAACGACTACTGGATATGGTTACATTATACGGGATTTCAAGGTGCCGCAAATTCAGTGTTTGCGATGCATTTGGCAAAGTGGCCCGAGACACCGACACCGCAGGGATGGCCGCCTGCAGGCTTCCATCGAATCATACCTGCCTCGGCAGGGACTCGCAGCACGCCGGTGAATCCGGGTGCAACGAAAAAGGGCCTGCCATTGCGACAAGCCCTTTTCCATGGTGATGTTATCTTCGCCGACGAGATCCCGCATCAGCGGGGATGGCCGGCGGGAAATTACATGGAGCTGACGATGGCCTTGCCGAACTCGGAACAACTCAGCAGGGTGGCGCCTTCCATCAGGCGCTCGAAGTCGTAGGTGACCGTGCGGTTCTGGATGGCCCCGTTCATGCCCTTGATAATCAGGTCTGCCGCCTCGTTCCAGCCGATATGGCGCAGCATCATCTCTGCCGAAAGGATCAGCGAGCCCGGGTTGACCTTATCCTGGCCTGCGTACTTGGGCGCAGTGCCGTGCGTGGCCTCGAACAGGGCGATCGCGTCGCTGAGGTTGGCACCGGGCGCAATGCCGATACCCCCCACCTGGGCGGCCAGCGCATCGGACAGGTAGTCGCCGTTGAGATTCAGGGTGGCCACCACGCTGTACTCTTTCGGCCGGGTCAGAACCTGTTGCAGCATGGCATCGGCAATCACATCCTTGACAATAATCTCCTTGCCCGTATTGGGGTTTTTCAGGGAGACCCAGGGACCGCCATCAAGCAGCTCACCACCGAACTCTTCCCTTGCCAGTTCGTAGCCCCAGTCGCGGAAAGCGCCTTCGGTGAACTTCATGATGTTGCCCTTGTGCACCAGTGTCACGGACGGGAGGTCCTGGTCGATGGCGTACTGTATGGCTTTCCGCACCAGGCGCTTGGTGCCCTCCTCGGATACCGGCTTGATACCGATGCCGACGTTGTGGGGGAAGCGGATCTTGGTGGCACCCATCTCATTGATAATGAAATCGACGACTTTCTGCGCCTCTTCGGTGCCCGCCTGATACTCGATACCAGCGTAGATGTCTTCGGAATTCTCGCGGAATATCACCATGTTGCAGGAACCGGGGTCCTTGACCGGCGAGGGCACACCTTCAAACCAGCGCACTGGCCGCAGGCAGGTGTAGAGGTCAAGTTCCTGGCGCAGCGCAACATTCAGTGAACGGAAGCCGCCACCCACAGGTGTGGTGAGAGGACCCTTGATCGCAACGGAGTACTCCTTGATGGCCTCCAGGGTTTCCTCAGGGAACCAGTCGCCGTCGTACAGTTCGGCCGCTTTCTCGCCGGTGTAGATTTCCATCCAGGAAATCTTCCTGCTGCCCCCGTAGGCCTTTTCTACTGATGCGTTGACCACATCAATCATGACAGGACTGATATCGACGCCGATACCGTCTCCTTCGATATAGGGGATGATGGGGGTATCGGGGACGTTCAGGCTGTAATCTTCATTGACGGTGATTTTGTCACCTTCGCCCGGCACCTGAATGTGTTTGTAGCCCATAGATATACTCCATTGCTGCGTGGGTTCTTGGAATTGCGGGTCCCACCCTGGTGGGGCTGACCCGGTTAAAGCGGCGCGTATTGTAGCAGGTTTCTGGCATCACGGCCTCGCATGGGTCGGTCTTCGGGCCTGTTTTTTTGCCACCGCCGCGCCTCCGTCGTGACCGCGCGGCCGGTTCTGGTTACTCTAGCAGCATGGCTACCATCATTTTATTCAACAAGCCCTTCGGGGTACTGAGCCAGTTCTCGGACCCGGAGGGCCGTCCGACCCTGGCGGACTTTCTCTCTCTACCGGGCTATCGCGTGGCGGGACGGCTGGACTACGACTCCGAGGGCCTGCTGCTGCTGACTGACGACGGTCGCCTGCAGCAGCAGATCACGAATCCGCGGCACAAACGGTGGAAGACCTACCTGGTCCAGGTCGAGGGAACCATCGACAGGGAAGCCCTCAAGCGCCTGTCCAGCGGCGTGGAGCTCAGGGATGGCCCCACTCTCCCCGCCCGCACCCGGCTCATCAGTCCACCGGAGCTCTGGCCGCGCACACCACCGGTGCGGGTGCGCAGGAAAATTCCCGACAGCTGGCTGGAATTATCCATTCGCGAGGGCCGCAACCGGCAGGTGCGACGCATGACCGCCGCCGTCGGCTTCCCCACGTTGCGCCTGGTACGTGTGCAAATTGGCGACTGGTCCCTCGATACGCTTACCCCGGGTGAATGGCGGCGTGACGTGGTACACCTGCCGGCGGCAGGTCCAAAAGCAGGAACGGCACGGAGGAGCGGCTGAGTGGCTCTCTGGACGCCCCACGTTACGGTCGCCACCGTCGTCGAACGCAACGGCAAATACCTGATGGTGGAAGAAGTGGACAAGGCCACCGGCAAACTGGTTTTCAACCAGCCAGCCGGCCACCTCGAGGAAAACGAGTCCATTACCGAGGCGGCGCTGCGGGAAACCATTGAGGAGACAGGCTGGGAAGTGTCACTGCGGGGAGTGCTCGGGATCGCCTTGTACCAGGCTCCTGCCAACGGCGTGACCTACTACCGCACCACGTTCCTGGCGGCACCCCTGCGCGCACTCGAAAACGTCCCGCTCGACCCCGATATCCAGGCGGTACACTGGCTGGATTACGAGGCAATTCTCGACAACTCTGCTAGAATGCGCAGCCCCCTGGTGCTGGCGGCAATAGACCAGCATCGCAAGGGGGTCTGTTATCCCCTGGACCTGATTTACGCATGAGCGCTGATTCCGCCCGCAAAGTCATCGTCGGCATGTCCGGCGGTGTCGATTCCTCTGTCGCTGCCCTGCTGCTGAAGGCGCAGGGCTACGAGGTGGAAGGGCTGTTCATGAAAAACTGGGAGGAGGATGACGGCACGGAATACTGTACGGCGAAGGAGGATTTCGCCGATGCCCAGGCAGTGGCGGACCGACTGGGAATACCCCTGCACGGCGCCAACTTCGCCGCCGAGTACTGGGACAATGTATTCGAGCACTTTCTCCGGGAGTACCGGGCCGGAAGGACGCCCAACCCCGATATCCTGTGCAACCGGGAGATCAAGTTCAAGGCCTTCCTGGAGTATGCGCTGATGCTCGGTGCCGACTGCATCGCGACGGGTCACTACGCCCGCCGGGGAGAGGCGGACGGCAGAGCCACCCTGCTCAAAGGCAGCGACCACAACAAGGACCAGAGCTACTTTCTGCACCAGGTAGGCCACGCGGAGTTGGCGAAAACACTGTTTCCCCTCGGCGACCTGGACAAGCCGGACGTGCGCCGACTGGCCGAGGAACACGCGCTCGCAACGGCCCGGAAAAAGGATTCCACCGGTATCTGTTTTATCGGCGAGCGGCGTTTCACGGATTTTCTGCAGCAGTACCTGCCGGCACAGCCGGGGGAGATCCACAGCCTCGACGGCGAATACCTCGGTGATCACCAGGGATTGATGTACTACACCATCGGCCAGCGACAGGGCCTTGGCATCGGCGGGCTCCCCGAACACGACGAGGCGCCCTGGTACGTGGCCGACAAGGACCTGGAAAACAATGTGCTGCTGGTCGTGCAGGGCAACGAGCACCCCGCCCTGTTCAGGAACTCGCTGATCTGTCGCGATGCCCTGTGGATAGCCGGCGAGGCTCCCGCCCTGCCACAGCGGTGGATGGCAAAGATCCGCTATCGCCAGGCGGACCAGGCATGCACCGTGACAGCCTTCGACGGAGGCTACCGGGTGGATTTCGAAAAACCCCAGCGGGCGGTAACCCCGGGCCAGTCCGTCGTATTCTACGAGGGCGAGCGCTGCCTCGGTGGCGGCATCATAGAGCGGGCGGACTGATATGAGCGAAAAGGTACTGTCAAAGCTGGAGCAGCAGGCTGTGGCGCTGGCCGGCGTGGCTCAGGCGGCGCGGCTGGTCGACCAGATCTCCAAGACCGGCGGCTACCCCCTGGAATTCCTCGAATCCTCGATTCACAGCCTGTTCGAATTCGATTCCGATAGCGTGACCGACGTCTACGGGGGGTTGCCGGGCGTCAAGCTCGGTCTGCACAACCTGAGCAGCCTGCTGGCCAACCGGCAGGACCAGGAAAACCGGGATATGGTGCGCTACGTCTTCAGCATGCTCTACCTCGAGCGCAAATTCTCTGACAACCCCGAGATGATGTCTGTGATCCATTCCCGGTTGCAGCACGCCAGTTTCCGTGCGGAACATTTTGCGGGCCATGTGAATGATATCTGCCACAGCATCTCGGGCATCTACCAGGACACCCTCAGCAAACTCAAGTTCCGCATCAAAGTGAACGGCAGCGCGCAGCATCTGCAGGACACAAAAAACGCCGATATCATCCGTGCCCTGCTACTGTCGGGAATCCGGTCTGCGTTTCTCTGGCGCCAGTTGGGCGGACGCCGCTGGAAACTGCTGCTGCAACGTAAACAGCTGCTGGCCGCCTCCCAGAACCTGTCCCGGGGCCTGGGGGTGGTGTAAAATTCCCGGTTAACCTTACGGGAGAACACCATGAACCTGACAGCACTCAGTGCAGTTTCCCCCATCGACGGCCGCTACGGCAGCAAGACCGCCCCATTGCGTGACGTTTTCAGCGAGTTCGGCCTGATCAAGCGCCGGGTTCTGGTGGAGGTACGCTGGCTGCAGCGACTGGCAGCCCTTCCCGGGGTGGAGGAGGTTCCCACCCTCTCGGCCGAGGCCAACCGGCTCCTGGAAGCTATCATCGACGAGTTCGGCGAAGTCGATGCGCGACGCATCAAGGATATCGAATCGACCACCAATCACGACGTTAAAGCGGTGGAATATTTTCTCAAGGAACGTCTTGCGGACAACAGTGAGCTCGCTGCGGTCTCCGAGTTTGTGCACTTTGCCTGCACATCGGAAGATATCAACAATCTGTCACATGCCCTGATGCTGCGTGATGGCGTGAACGGGGTGATGGTGCCCGTCATGGAGCAGATTGTGGAATCCCTGGCGGCCCTCGCCGTCGAGACGGCCGCTGTTCCCATGCTCTCCCGCACCCACGGCCAGACTGCCAGCCCCACCACTATGGGGAAAGAGTTGGCTAATGTCGTGGCCCGGCTGCGCCGCCAGCTCACACACATGGAACGCATAGAATATCTCGGCAAGATCAACGGGGCGGTCGGCAACTACAATGCCCACCTCGCGGCCTATCCACAGGTGGACTGGCAGGCCAACGCCGAGGCGTTCGTAACCTCACTGGGACTGAGCTGGAACCCCTATACCACCCAGATCGAGCCCCACGACTACATGGCTGAACTGTTCGATGCCATCGCGCGTTTCAATACCATCCTCATCGATTTTGACCGGGATATCTGGGCTTACATCTCCCTGGGCTACTTCAAGCAGAAGACCATTGCCGGGGAAGTGGGCTCCTCGACCATGCCTCACAAAGTCAATCCGATAGATTTCGAGAATTCGGAAGGCAACCTGGGGCTGGCCAACGCCGTGCTGGGCCACATGGCGGCGAAACTGCCTGTCAGTCGCTGGCAACGGGACCTTACTGATTCCACGGTATTGCGCAACATGGGTGTAGGCGTGGGTTACAGCCTCATTGCGTACCAGGCGAGCCTTAAGGGCATCGGCAAACTGGAGCTCAACGCGGAGCGCCTCGCACAGGACCTGGACAACAGCTGGGAAGTCCTGGCAGAACCTATCCAGACCGTGATGCGACGCTACGGTATCGAAAAACCCTACGAAAAACTCAAGGAGCTCACCCGGGGACGCGGGATGGACGAGGCGGTGATGCGGGAGTTCGTTGCCACGCTGGACCTGCCTGCAGCGGCCAGGGACGCGTTGCTTGCCCTGACGCCCGCCAGCTATCTCGGCAATGCCGAGGCCCAGGCCCGGGACATCGGGTAGGCGCCCCGATGTCGCCGCGCCCTACCCTCAACCTGGACAGAGAGTCCTTTCTGGCTCTGCACTGGCAGCGTAAACCGCTGTTCATCCCGGGTGCCATCGAGCACTTCAAACCGCCCGTCAGCAGCCATCAACTGGCGGGGCTCGCCCTCGAGGAGCACGTGGAGTCTCGCATCATCGAGCACCGGGAGGGTGGGTGGCAGCTGTATCACGGCCCCTTCAGCAACGCCGATTTCAAACGGGAAACTGCCTGGACACTGCTGGTACAGGCGGTCGATCACTACCTGCCCGAGGTCGCGGCGCTGCGCCAACTGGTGGATTTCCTGCCCCAGTGGCGCACCGATGACGTGATGGTGAGCTACGCCGTGGACGGTGGCAGCGTGGGTCCCCACTACGACAACTACGATGTATTCCTGCTGCAGGGGGAAGGGGAACGCCTGTGGAAGCTGGGTCAGTTCTGCGATGCCAGCGCCCCCCTGCTCCCCCACGAGGAGCTGCGGATTCTGAGTCTCTTCGAGAGCCAGGAGGAGTTTCTCCTGCGCCCGGGGGATATGCTCTACGTACCACCGGGGACTGCCCACTGGGGTATTGCCCGGGGCGAGTGCACCACGTTCTCCATCGGCTTTCGCGCACCGCGGGTGAATGACATGGTATCCCGCTGGGCAGACCAGCTGCTGGAGCGCCTGGATCCGGAGTTGTTCTACCGCGATGCGAATATCGAGAGCGCAACCCGGCCCGGCGAAATACGGCCCCGGGACCTGGAACGCGCCCTGGCCCAGGTGCAGGCGGCGCTGGACCAGGAGATGGACAATCACTGGTTCGGGGAACTGGTGACCGAGCCGCGCTACACACCGGCAACCGACGAGGATGACCTGGCCGAGGCGCGGGCCCTGCTGGAGGAAGGTGTTGCCTATGTGGCGCTGTCCCCGGAGTCCAAGCTCGCGTGGCAGCAGGAGGCGGGCGGCATAACGGTCTTCGCCAATGGCGACGCCCGGCAGTTTCCACCGGGCGTGCTACCCTACCTGATACAGCTCTGCGGCGAGTGGCTGCTGCAGGGCGATCTGCTGGCACAGGCACTGGACGATCCCGGTGCCGACGCGTTGCTCAATTATCTGCTGGAGGCCGGGTGTATCTATGTCGAGTGAATTTCTCAGCGGAGTGGAGTATCCCCACCCCTTTGATGAGCTGGTGGTCGAGCTGTGCGACAGTGCCGGGCGCCACCTGTGCATCCAGAGTCCACGCCTGGACCACGAGGTCTTCGACAGCAGCGATCTCGTGAGGGCGATCAGCGCCCTCGCGCGCCGCAGTCGGCAGACGGAGGTCAGGATTCTGATCAATGACTCGAGGCCGCTCGTGAAACGCGGCCACCGCCTGATTGAACTCACCCGCCGCCTGCCGACCTCCGTGCGCATCCGGAAGCTTGCAGAGCATCCCGACTGGAACGGCGAAACAGTGGTGATACGGGATCAGGAGGGGGTGTTGTACAAACCGGGCGGCGCAGACCACGAGGGCTTCTACGAACCCGAATCCCGCGCGTCGACCCGCAGGCACCTGGATCTGTTCAACGACCTCTGGCGCTACAGCGTGGAAGATACCGAGCTGCGCGCGCTTTCCATGTAGCCACGCACAGGCATCGCGCCCTAGCTGTCGAGCCCCGCGATAGCGTCAGCCAGGGCGAGGTTGCGTTTGGCCTCCTCAACGTGGAGGTTCTCCACCAGCCGACCCTTGACGACGACCACTCCCTTGCCCTCCGCCTGGGCCTGCTCGAACGCTTCGATAATTTCACGGGCACCGGCCACAGCCTGCTCATCCGGGGCGAAGGCGGCATTGGCCGCGGCGATCTGCCGGGGATGAATCAGGCTTTTTCCGTCGAAGCCCAGGTCCCTGCCCTGCTCGCAGGACAGGGTCAGCAATTCGTCATTTTCCAGGTCCAGCTGAACCCCGTCGATGATATCCAGTCCGTGAGCGCGGGCCGCATAGACGCACAGGTTGAGGGCTCCGATGAACCCGAGCCGATCCGGGGTGTGCCGGACACGGGTATCTTTTGATAGGTCAGAGGTGCCCATGACAATACCTTTCAGGCGTGGATGCGCCGCTGCCACTTCGCCGATATTGATAATGCAGCGTGGGGTTTCCGCCATTATCCACATGTCCACCGAATCAGGGCAGCCGGCAGCCGCGAAAGCCTCTATCGCCTCGACCACATCGGCCGCCGTATCAATTTTTGGAATGAGCACCGCATCCGGGGCAGTGCCCGAGGCCGCGATGGCCGCGATATCATCGCGACCCCACTCCGTAGTCAGGGCATTGATGCGCACCATCAACTCGCGATGCCCGTAACCACCCTGCTCCAGCGCTCCGACGATCTGTTCGCGGGCCAGCTGCTTGGCATCCGGTGACACCGAGTCCTCCATGTCGAGAATCAGTCCATCCGCCGGCAGGGAGCGTGCCTTGTCGAGAGCACGGGGATTGGAACCGGGCATATACAGTAATGATCGTCGGGGCCTGATCGACATGGTCTTTTTCCTCGTTGAATCGTAACAAAGTCGGGACAAGGTGGGCTGCCAAGAATACGGAAACAGCCAACTACGGGCAACAGCAGCGCGCGGCCGCCTGACCCTTTGCGGTTGTCTGAGAGACCCCGGGACTATAAAATACGCGGTTCAATTAAACAACCGGACCGACGCGGGTGCAGCCTGTACTGGTCCCCCACGCACAGCAAGCAGATCATTTCCAAGGACAGAGACCACCATGACTGACCCATCCCAGGCAGGCGGGCACGTGCTCGACCAGGCAACCACGCTATTGAGCGAAACCCGGAAACTCATAGACCGGGTGCTGGTCGACCTGAAATCGAAAACCCTGGAAGGAGAGCGCGTCTCGCCGGCCAAACTGGATAATTACCAGCTGGTCTCCTATGAGATCTCACTGTGCTGGGCTGAGTGCACCTCTGCGCGCTTCCTGCTGGATTACGCAAGTCGACTCCAGGCAGAAGCCCCGGGCGCCGCAGGATTTGCAAGCCGTCTCGCCGCACTGTTCTGCGCCGAGGCGGTAACGGCAACAACGGGTCGACTGCGGGCGCGCCCGGTGGACTTCGGCCTCAGCGAGGCCGATGTCAACGCAGTCACAGGGACCGACGCTGCAGCGGGTTTCCTCGCTACCCACCTGGCGGCGGAGAGTATTGCCGCTATCGGGGAGGAGGTATTGCAGCGGGACGGCGACCTGGGCGTTGATCTGCTCGACGAAAACCACACCATGATGCGCGACACCTTCCGCCGTTTTGCGGATGACGTCGTGGCGCCGCTGGCAGAAGAGATTCATCGCGGCGACCTCGACATCCCCGAAGAGATACTCTCACCCCTCAGGGAGATGGGCATGTTCGGGCTGTCGATTCCAGAGAATTACGGTGGCCTGCAGGAAGAGGGACGCGAAGATACCCTGGGCATGTGTGTCGTGACCGAGGAACTCTCCCGCGGCTCGCTGGGCGCTGCCGGCAGCCTGATTACCCGGCCTGAGATCGTGGCCCGGGCCCTGCTCAAGGGTGGCACAGAGGAGCAGAAGCAGCACTGGCTGCCCCAGGTTGCAGTCGGTGAGCCGCTCTGTGCCGTCGCCGTCACCGAACCCAACTACGGCTCCGACGTGGCGGGCGTACGCCTGAAGGCGAGCCCCGCCGAAGGCGGCTGGACCCTCAATGGCGCCAAGACGTGGTGCACCTTCGGCGGCAAGGCCGGTTTGCTCATGGTACTGGCCCGCACCAATCCCGACCCGGATGCCGGTCATCGGGGCCTGTCGATGTTCCTCGTCGAGAAGCCCGCCAGCGAAGGCCACGCTTTCGAGGTCGACCAGCCGTCGGGGGGCAAGATGACCGGCCGTGCCATCGCCACCCTGGGCTACCGCGGCATGCACTCCTTCGAGCTCTTTTTCGACGACTTCTTCGTGCCTGCGGAAAATATGATTGGCGCGGCCGACGGTGAAGGCAAGGGGTTTTACTACGCCATGGCGGGCTTTGCAGGCGGGCGGATCCAGACCGCGGCCCGGGCCGTCGGGTTGATGCGCGCCGCCTTCGAAAGGTCCATTTCCTATGCCAAGGAGCGCGTCGTGTTTGATCATCCCATCGCGGATTACCAGCTCACGCGGGTCAAACTGGCGCGCATGGCTGCTCACCTGCTGGCCTGCCGCCAGATCACGTACGGCGTCTCAGACCTGATGGACAGTGGCGCCGGGGACATGGAGGCAAGCGGCGCCAAGTTGTTTGCCAGTAAGACAGCCGAGTGGTTCACCCGGGAAGCCCTGCAGATCCATGGCGGTATGGGCTATGCCGAAGAGACACCCGTGAGCCGCTACTTCGCCGACGCCAGGGTGCTGTCAATTTTCGAGGGAGCGGAGGAGACGCTGGCGCTGAAGGTGATTACACGTTCGCTGGTGGAAAACGCCGCCTGAGCTTCTTCGGGAAAAACGCGAACCCGCCCCGGCAGGCATGATGGCAGCGGCTGGGAAGATGCACACAGGAGAACTTGGATGAGCATTACCCTGGAACTGATGGAGCAGCCGGAGATTTCCGCCGACGTTTCCGTCGACCTGGATCGCACCCTGCGGCCCCAATACGGACGCTACCTGGACGAACTGGAACCGGGCCAGGTCTTCGAACATCCGCGGGGTTTCACCTTCGATGCAGGCAACATGCTGAGCTTCGCTCGCACCTACATGCAGACCAATCCACTCTACCTGAATACCCAGTACGCACAGGCCCACGGATTTCCCGACCTCCCCGCCAGCCCGCAGATGGTGTTCAACGTAACGCTGTCACTGGGCGTGCAGAACGATTCCGAAAAGGCGATTGCCAACCTGGGCTACTACCAGGTGCAGTTTCTCCGCCCGGTCTATCCCGGCGATACGCTGCGCGCTTTCACCAAAGTGCTCGAGCGCAGGGATCGCGGGCCGGACAAGCCGGGCATCACCCGCATCCGGACCGTGAGTATCAACCAGCGCGACGAGGTGGTGCTGCAGTACGAGCGCAAGATTATGGTCGGCTGGCGCGGCGAACGGCTCCCCACGACACCGGCGCCGGAGGTCGCGACAGCGTTTCCGGGTGAGGAGTCCCCCCGCGTCGAGCTTCCTCTCCTGCCGGGCGTTGTGAGCCCCGGCCTGACCGGTCCCAATACCTATTATGAGGATTTCACTGCCGGTGACATCATCGTCCACGCCAACGGGCGCACCATCACCGAGGAGCACATGGCCCTCACCTATATGGTGGGCAACAGTCACCCCCTCCACTTCGACCGTATCTTCTCCAGTAGCCTGTCCGGAAAGATGAGTGGCGAGCCCATCGTCTACGGCGGGCTGGTGTTCGCCTGGCTGGATGGCCTCGCGAGCCGCGACGTCAGTGAAAATGCGGTGTGGGAGCTGGGGTTCACCGAGGGTTACCACACCCAGCCGGCCTTTGCCGGAGATACCATCGGCGCCCTCTCCCGGGTACTGGCGGTGACGGATGCGCCCGGTGCGGACCATCTCGGCATCGTCACGCTGCAACTGATCGGCGTAAAGAATATCTCGGCCGCCGCGGCACTGGAGCAACACGGCGCAGACCTGTTCCTCAAGGAGGATGCGAAGCGCGCCCTGGGCAAGGACAAGATACCTGACAAGATATTCGAGATCGAACGGCGCCTGCTGGTCAAGCGCCGCCCCACCTGAAGAGGCAGATCATGAGTGATACATCCGTGCAGCGGGACCGCCCGTGGTTGATGAGGACCTATTCGGGCCACTCCTCGGCCAAAGCCTCCAACGAGCTGTACCGCACCAATCTTCGCAAGGGACAGACCGGGCTCTCGGTGGCCTTCGACCTGCCCACACAGACGGGCTACGATTCGGACCACCCGCTGGCCCGGGGCGAGGTGGGTAAAGTCGGTGTTCCCGTCGACCACATCGGTGACATGGAAGCGCTGTTCGAGCAGATACCGCTGGGACAGATGAATACATCGATGACCATCAACGCGACCGCGCCCTGGCTGCTGGCCCTCTACGTCGCTGCGGCCGAGCGCCAGGGTGTGGACCCGTCCCAGTTACAGGGCACCACCCAGAACGATGTCCTCAAGGAGTACCTGTCCCGTGGCACCTACATCTTCCCCCCCGAACCCTCGGTGCGCCTGACCACGGACCTGATAGCCTACACCGTGCAGAATATCCCCAAGTGGAATCCCACCAATATCTGCAGCTATCACCTGCAGGAAGCCGGGGCCACCCCCACCCAGGAACTCGCCTACGCCCTGTCCAGCGCCATCGCCATCCTGGATGCCGTGCGGGATTCGGGTCAGATACCTGAAGAGCGCTTTCCCGCCGTGGTGGGCAGAATCTCCTTCTTCGTCAACGCGGGAATCCGCTTTGTCGAGGAGACCTGCAAGCTCCGCGCCTTCGGGCGCATGTGGGATGAACTGGTGCAGGAGCGTTATGGCGTCGAGGAACCCAAATTGCGTCGTTTCCGCTACGGCGTGCAGGTCAATTCCCTGGGATTGACCGAATCCCAGCCGGAAAACAACGTACAGCGTATCGTCCTGGAGATGCTGGCGGTCACCCTGTCGAAAAATGCCAGGGCTCGCGCCATTCAGCTGCCCGCGTGGAACGAGGCCCTCGGCCTGCCCCGCCCCTGGGACCAGCAATGGGCGCTGCGCATGCAGCAGGTGCTGGCGCTGGAAACCGACCTGCTGGAATACGGCGACCTGCTGGACGGCTCTCCCGTGGTGGAAGCAAAAGTCCAGGAACTTATCACCGGGGCCCGGGAAGAGATGCAGCGGGTCGCAGAACAGGGTGGCATGGTACACGCCATCGAGAGCGGCCATGTGAAGCGCGAACTGGTGCAGAGTCATACCCGACGTATGCGTGCCATCGAGAGCGGCGACCTCGAGATCGTGGGCGTCAACTGCTTCCAGGAAACCGCCGAATCGCCGCTGACCTCCGGCACCGACTCGGGCATCATGAAGGTGGACCCACGGGCCGAGCAGGAGCAGATCACCGCGCTGCAGGCTTTCCGGGCCGTCCGTGACCAGGAACAGGTGGAACTGGCCCTGGCGGCCCTGCGCTCCGCCGCCACCGGCGATGGCAACATCATGCCGCCATCCATCCAGTGTGCCCACGCCGGGGTGACTACCGGAGAGTGGAGTGAGGTGCTGCGTGACGTATTCGGCGAATACCGGGCCCCCACAGGCATCGATATCGCCACCGGAGACCGGCCCTCGGAGGCACTGCAGCAGCTGCGTGAGCAGGTTCGCACAACCGGCGAGGAATTGGGTCGCCCCCTGCGCCTGCTGATCGGCAAACCGGGACTGGACGGACACAGTAACGGCGCGGAGCAAATTGCGGTTAAGGGGCGCGACGCAGGATTCGAGATCGTGTATGAGGGTATTCGCCTGACCCCGGCCCAGATAGCCCGTGCCGCCCAGGAGGAAGGCGTCCACCTGATCGGCCTGTCCGTACTCAGTGGCAGCCACATGGAACTGGTTGCGGATATCCAGCTCGAGCTGGCCAACATCGGTGCAGGCGACGTGCCCGTTGTGATCGGTGGCATCATTCCCGAGGACGATGAGCGGCAGTTACGGGAGCAGGGTGTGCAGGCTGTCTTCACACCCAAGGACCATGATATGAATGCCATCATGGCCAATATTCTGGACGTCATCCGGCACAGTAACGGCCTGGAGGCGCGTGACTGAACAGCACAATGACCGCCGGCCACCCATTCCCTGATCCCGAGTCACTGGCGGCTGACGTCACCGCCGGCAGGCGAGCCGCGCTGGCATCGGCCCTGAATCTGCTGGATGACCGGCGCCCCGAGGCCCGCCGCTGCGCCAGCATCCTGCTTGCGCGACTGCAGGGGTCGGCCACCGGCATGGAAAACTCGCGGCTGATCGGCATCACCGGTCCACCCGGCGCCGGCAAATCGTCCCTCACGGCGGCGCTGATGCGGGTCTGGCGTCAACGCGGCCTCAGTGTCGGCGTGCTGGCGGTGGACCCCTCCAGCCCGATCAGCGGTGGAGCCCTGCTGGGGGATCGGTTGCGTATGAAAACCAGCCACGATGACGACGGCGTGTTCGTCCGTTCACTGGCCTGCCGCGGTGAATTCGGCGGCCTGAGCGCCGAGGTCTGGCCCATGAGCCAGGTCATGCTGGCGGCTTTCGATATCACGCTGATAGAAACGGTCGGTGTCGGTCAGCGCGAGGTCGATGTCTCCGGCATGTGCGACACCACCTGCTTCGTCGCACAACCCGGCTCCGGCGACAGCATCCAGTTCCTCAAGGCAGGCATTCTGGAAGTCCCCCACGTGCTGGTCGTCAACAAGGAGGACATGGGTGCCGTCGCCCGGCGCACCCTGTCAGAGCTCTCCGCCGCCCTCGGCAGGGAACATGGCGAAGGTGGCTGGGAAGTACCCGTGCTATCGGTCAGTGCCACTGTCGGGACGGGCATCGAGGTATTGGCCGATGTACTGGAAGCTCATCACCAGCACCTGCTCGCTATGGACATGTTGCGGGAACGCCGCCGGGGTTACCAGGCAGCCTGGATCGTCAAGCGGCTGCGCGGGGAGTTCGGGTCCCACGGCCTGGAGCAACTCGGAGGGGAGCAGGTTCTGCTGAGGGAACTGGCGGTGGAGCCGACATCCCTGTATGAACAGTACGAGGTGCTTCGCAGCAGGTTACTGAGTAAATGAAACACCGCAGTAAGCGGCTCTACCGGCGAGGATTCGACGGCAGTTCCGCTTCCAGCAATAATCGCTATAGCCGCCACTGCGGCTGAACAAGGAGAACAGTATGCGTAGTCCCAGAGATTTCTTCAGGCCGCTGGCCCTCGGCGCACCGGAGCCGGTGCGCGACATCCCCGTACGCCCCTCGCGGATGATCCACTTCTTCGATCCGAGTAACCCGCGAATGGCCGAGAAGGCGCCTGACATCGCGGCCAAGGTGGATATTCTGCTGGGCAACATGGAGGACGCCGTCGCCATCGATAACAAGGAGGCGGCCCGTGAAGGGTTCATCCGCATCGCCCGGGAGAATGACTTCGGTGACACCCAGCTCTGGACGCGGGTGAACAGCCTCGACAGCCCGTGGTTTCTCGACGATGTCACCCGTATCGTGACCGAGGTGGGCGACAAGGTGGACGTTATCATGCTGCCCAAAGTTCAGGGGCCATGGGACATCCACTACGCAGATCAACTGGTGGCCCAGCTGGAGGCCCGCGCCTCACTGGACAGACCCATCCTGCTGCACTGCATACTCGAGACAGCCCTCGGCGTGGCCAATGTGGAGGAGATCGCCAACGCCAGTCCGCGCATCCAGGGCATGAGCCTGGGACCCGCCGACCTGGCGGCCTCACGCCGCATGAAAACCACCCGTATCGGCGGCGGTCATCCCGGCTACCTGGTGCGCAACGACCCGGATCCGGACAATCCCGACGCGGAGCGCGGCACCCACGCGCAGGACCTCTGGCATTACACCATCGGGCGCATGGTGGACGCCTGCGTCAGTGTCGGCGCCCTGCCCTTTTACGGACCTTTTGGCGCGATCGACGACCCACTGGCCTGTGAAGACCAGTTCCGCAATGCTTTCCTGATGGGCTGCGTCGGCGCCTGGTCGCTGCACCCCAGCCAGATCGACATCGCCAAGACCGTCTTCAGCCCCCCGGCCGACGAGGTTATCTGGGCCAGGCGGGTACTTGAAGCCCTGCCCGACGGCTCGGGAGCCGTCATGGTCGATGGAAAAATGCAGGACGATGCATCCTGGAAGCAGTGCAAGGTGATGGTGGACCTGGCGAAACTGATTGCCGACAAGGACGAACACTACCGGGAGCTGTACGGATTCTGATGTCGACTGACCACAGCATATCCGCCACAAACAGGTGAGCTCAGCGATCGTGCAATTACCGCTCGATGTCATTGAACTGGTCGCACTGGCCTATTTCCTGTTGCTCTGGATCGGCTATGCGCGCTATGCGAAATACCGCGCCAAGAAGGGGGTGAAGCTCTCACTCTCCCGCTCCCTGCGCAACCACCGGGAGGCGTGGGCGAGACGCCTGCTCGATCGTGAAATGCGGATGACCGATGCCTCACTCCTGGCCAGCCAGGAACGGGTCGTCGGCTTTTTTGCCTCCACCACCTTGTTGTTGATGGCCGGTGTGCTGACTGCCTTGACGACCAGCGAGAAAATCGCGGAAATCACGTCGCATATACCCTTTGCAGAACCTCAGTCCAATGACCAGATTGAGGCCAAGCTGGCCCTGTTACTGGTGATTCTGATTTACGCCTTTTTCAAGGTCACCTGGAGTCTGCGGCAGTACGGTTTTGCGGCGGTGGTCATGGGTGCTGCACCGGATACGGGCGAGGCGCTGACCTCGCAGGAGTGCCAGACCTTTGCCTGCAACCTGGCAAAACTCATGGATTCGGCGGGCCTATATTGCGCCGGCAGTAAAGGAATAGTGGCGCGCCCTGCACCACTCACGGACCCGTGATCCCGGCCGTATGGCAGGCGATCGCAGCAGTGACACCGCAGTTACGCCGGTGAAGGCGATTCCAGCCGCTCTATCTCTTCAACAATCTGATCGATCGAGCGCGTAAAGGCAGACTCGTACTGCGTCGACCATCCGTCTTTCAATGCTCGCTTTACCGCATCCCTGACGGCTTCCAGCATACCGCGGTAGAACCTGCTGTTCGCACCATAGCCGCGATGCGTGCGTGTCTCGAACTCAAGATAGCTGGTGTCGATATCATCGAGCAAAAGATTGAAAATCTGGTCCAGCATTCGACCGCGCATCCGTTCATCCATGTAGCCGATATGCTGGTCGGCTTCCGGCATCGCTTCAAGAAATGTCTGGTAGACCATCGGGGCGATATCGACACCCGACTGAGCGACATCCTCGAAGCAACGGTTGAGTACCTCAGGGTCCGACAGTTGATCGCCATGTGTCATAGGACTGGCTCCATCACTGGTTGGTCAGGACACTCTAACGCACAGCCCGGAAATTGGGAGACTATTTATTGAATTTATGGGTTTGCATTGTGCCAGCGTCATTTTGCGGCAGGCGCAGTGCGCGAGGGAATGAAGCCGGTAAACCGGACAGGAGCCGGGGCTGTCAGTAAGGCCAGTACACCCCGATGACAAATCCCGCCGTAATGCCCAGCGACATGCCCAGCCATAGCGCATAGCTCGCTATCGCTGACATATCCTGTTCCAATCTTCGATCGTGATCCATGCCACTAGCGTAGGCCAGCAACCGCCGCTTCGGCAGAGCACGGGATTACCAAAATGAGGTATGGTTTGACTGCACCCGCCCCGCGGCTGGAGAATTTCTATATTCTGGAAGATTCGGACCCAAAGCCGGGAACGGATCATATTCTGTAACGTATAGTTATGAGTGTGTTACGGATATATGCTCCCACTACCCGCTTGGTATTTATTATACTCGGCACATGTCCAAGATAAGCCGCAGAAATCCATCCGCTCAAATGAGCAGGAATCCATGATTGAACTGGTGCTTTTTGAAAATGATGTCCAGGGCGTGATATCTCATATGCGCGCCGGTATAAACACGTTTCTTGTCGACACAGAGACCCTTGGCAAGGATTTCCGTCAGCTTGGATTCGACACAGAAATACGCCCTGGCACCTTTGCAGACTTGCGCGCCGTATCCGCCATCCAGGGCGCCACCAGTTGGTGCAGGCTCAATAGTTACGGCGATCATACGCCGGATGAGATCGAGGCGGCCATCGCTGCAGCTGCGGGCGTGATCGTACTTCCCATGGCGAAGACTCTGGCCGATGTTACCGGCTTTTTAGAACTAGTGGACGGGAGGTGCGAGACTGCAATTATGCTGGAAACAGCGGAGTGTGCGCCCATCGCCTCCCAAATCAATGAACTTCCTGTGCATTGTGTTTTCTTCGGGCTGAATGATTTCGCGATCAGTCGTGGCGGTGGCTCGATATTCACAGCGCTTGTGGATGGTTCCGTAGAAAGGGTTCGGGAAGCACTGCCCGATGTCAGATTCGGCGTCGCCGGTCTGACCGATATTTCACGTGGAAGCCCGATACCCTGCAGGAGAATAATGGAGGAACTTGAGCGACTGCAGTGCCATTTCACTTTTTTACGGCGTTCATTTCGACGAGACTCGGCCGAGTGCGGCCCCAAGGCAATCGTAGATGGTTTGCGGAATTACTGGGTTCACTGCTCGAGGCGAAGCGCTCAGCAGCGTACTGCCGATCATAACGAACTCGTGAAAATCGTGCGGCAGACCGCAGGTACGGCGTAGGCGTATGTTATCCGACAACAACTGCTGGCGAAATCGCACAGTGCTGATAACAGGCGGCTCCAGTTTTGTAGCAGCGTCTTTGATACGTCGATTACTCGCTCTGGAAGCACGTGTTCACGTCCTGCTGCGCCACACTTCCTCGCCATGGCGGTTGGCGGATTGTATCGACAGCTTAACGGTTCATTCAGGGGATATCACGGATAACGCCTATACGTCAGGTTTAGTGCAAAGCGTCAATCCCGCAGTGATTTTTCATCTGGCCGCTGCCAAGGGCCTGAATACTTCTGCGCAGGATTACGTCTGCACATCAGTGGTCGGGGCATCAAATTTGATCCAGGCGATGCAAGCTGTTAACCCGGGCCTGCGGTTAGTCGTTACCGGCTCGTCGACGGAGTACGCGCCCTCACACCTTCCGCTAAAGGAGTCATTTGTCGTCAAGCCCATAACCCTGCTCGGAGCGGTCAAAGCAGCCGCGGGTTTACTCTACAGCCAGGCCCGTGCGGCCCACGGATTGTCGATAACGCAATTGCGCCTATTCCACGTTTATGGTCCCTGGGAATCACCGCACCGATTTCTGCCGACAGCCATCAACAGCGCTTTGCAGGGTAGCCCCGTACAACTTGTAAAAGGTATTTCCCGAAGAGACTGGATATATGTAGAGGACGTAGTTGACGCGTTACTACTGGCGTATAACAACAATTCGGATCACGACATTCTGAACATTGGCTCAGGACTGGAATATACGAATACTGAAATCCTGGATATTCTCCAGGATGTTTTGGGGCAAGAAATAGATTCGCAGAGTGAGGCACTGCCATCGCGACCGACCGATAGCGAGCATCGATTTGCCGACATCGCTCTCGCAAAAAGTACTTTAGGCTGGGCTCCGAAAACAAGCATCAGACAGGGGATTGCAGATACTGTTGAATGGATCAGGGGGCTTCCACCATCGCTTATTTATTCTGAAGAGGCACCCCCGACTGCTTTCTAACTTCGGGTTGGAAGCGGCTATCAGACTGCGACAGTTGCGCTATATTATTTGCCAATGACGTCAGAAAAGTGCCGGATCTATGTGGTCCTGGAACGCCGGCAAGATGTCGAGAAACTGGCTGGCAAAGGCTTCGGTTCTGCGCTGATCAATTAAAACTTCCAGCGCCAGGACCCTCTGTACTTTCGGGTCCTGAGCAAAGTACTTTTTCAATATGGAGAAAACGCGTTTGGCGGTAGTCACCAAATCCGCTTCGGAAATCTTATCCTGCTGTGACGCCGCGATGGAAAGCGCCACCCAGGCGACCACGCTGCACCTGAATGTAGGACTTTGAGTCTGGCTGGAATGTTGCGACGGATTTCGCCTGAAGGCCCCGAGATGCTCGTTGATCAAGAGGCATCCGTGCGACCGGGCCGAACGCAGGTAGATGCCAAGATCATATAGCCCGTAATGGCATACTCCATTGAGTCTCGGATCGAGAAATAAATCACGTGCATCCTTTTTGAAAACTGTATTGGAAAACTCTCCCAGCCAATTATTCATGACGGGTAGTGTGGTTTTGAATAAATAGTCGTCATTGACCAATACAAACTTGTTGGCAGAATCAGCGATTGCAGCGGGATAATTTGCGGCTGACTCAGGTTGTCCGCTCTCTACTGCTATCCAACGTCGGCTGAATGTAGCAAGGGCAGCAGAGCTGGTGTGAGCTTGTAGATGACGTTTATAAAAGTCGGGGTAGATAATGTCGTCATCACAAAGCAGATGAAAGTGGGTGTCGTCATCAGTTAGTTTGCTGACAAGGTGGCGGAAATTGGCATACTGGCCTTTTTTTGGTCCTTCCGATGTCTCTATGTTCAAGCCTTGGGCCAGGCGCTGCATTTTTTTCTGTCCAAGCGCGCTTAGAAAATCGTTGTTTCTGCTGTCATCGGAAATAATGATCAGATCAGGTTTTCTAACCTGGCTTCCAACAGCAATCAGAAGCTCCTGCAAATACTGTGGATTGAATGCCGGTATCAGCGTAGTCAGTTGCAAAGTGAGACCCCAGGGCCGGATAATTTCCGCTTCTATCTGTGCGCAGGCATTTTACAATACGGCCGCGATAGAACCAGGCACAACAATTCGGCTGGCGCCAAAACCTCTGCGGGCCCTGCAGGCGGGCGACAAACGCCCGGAATACCCTCAACCCGAGCTGGAAACCA
>JAHEEV010000113.1 GCA_024640505.1 Halieaceae bacterium | reverse complement strand
TCAGCGGCGACCTGACCGGACAAGCACAACCCGAGCAGCGGCGCGCCAACGAGAGCTAAAACTTTACTGATTCTACTCATAACACAAGCCCCAAAAAGTACTGATCACGTTCAATGATACAGCCTGTTCCAAAATGCGCCAGTCGAGTGCCACACACTATCACTTCATTTAAGGGGTCTACAGACTAGTTCTGTTGGTCCCGACGAATTGGCAGGCCCGGTGCTGCATCCAGCAATAATTCTCCATTGGCTATCACCGGCGTACCCATCACCAAAACATACGACATCCCCTCGGAGGCTCGAACGGCATTCACATAATCAGCATTCACTTTAATATCATCTAAATTAAAAACCAGAATGTCAGCATCCATACCCGCTTGCAGCCTTCCTTTCTTTTTCATCTGCGGTACAAAACCCTCTATGGTTTGTGCAGGCATTAGGCTCATTTTCTTGATGGCGGTTTGCAAGTCCAGCAACTGGCGATCCCTGACATAGTCCTGAAGTATTTTTGTAAAGGATGCGGAAGACCTGGGATGGTTGATAAGGTCATCGGATAGTGGCCATGCGTCCCCTTCATAGGGTACGGCACCACTTTCCGTTACAACGTAACTCGGCATAGCATCTGATTCGATGATTGTTTGTGGGTGAATAACCGAAGCATCTATCAGCGCCAGTTCTTCCGGCTTATCCGCATCCAAAAAGTGCCAGACAATAAATGTTCCCGGCGCATTTGCCTGCAAATCGTCAAACTCCGCTTTGGTAAGGCGTTTTTTACCTAACTGGAACGCCTCATAGGTGGTTTCCAGGTCTTCTTTCCATGTAGGACCGGTAAATACCGCGGCTTTTACCACAGTACTGGCTGCACCCCAGGGGTAGGTTCCTGCCGTTACCGTCGTACCATTTGCCTTGGCGTTTTCAAACAGTTCCAGGGAATTATGGATATCTTTTTGAGCCATGCTGTTAATGTGACAAATATGCATATTGATGCCTGTTGCAGCAGCATTGGCTATTAATTCCTGGAAAGCTTCAAATGCACTGTTGCGTTCAGTGCCTTTCGCGAAACGCGTATGAGTATAGGTGCCAACACCATACTTCTTTGCGAGCTTTGCCACACTGTAATACTCGAAGTGGCCATTACCCGGCGCATAACCGGCATTTACACCGATGCCCAGGCCTCCTTCCTTCAGGCCTTGTTCAATCTCGGCCAGAATCTTGTGCAGTTGCTCCGGTGTTGCCAAATCTTCCTTCCAATCTGACCTACCCTGGGCAGCCTGAAAGTAAGTAGGTGTTGCTTCAGGCTCTTCACCTGTGAACGTTGCAATTCTTCCGAACGTCCATGCGGCAGCTGCCCCATAGTGAATAGGTATATTCTTGCTTGCCTGGCCTTCATAAAAGTCACTGATCGGTAATACGCCGGACTCAAGCTCCAGAGCCGTGGTTACGCCCTGGCTGGCCTGCAATCTATAGTCCCCGATGTTCAGACCATGACTGTGCAAATCGATAAATCCCGGAGCAACAATCTTGCCTGTAGCATTGATGATTTGCTTACCGTTGATTTCATCCTTAGTAACGACAGCGATAACACCGTCTCTGATACCAACGTTTGCGATGCTGTCAAAATTAGTCTCCGGGTCAATCACCCGGCCGTTGTTGATGACGAGGTCGTATTCGGCCGCAAATACAGGCAGTACTGCGGCTGCACTTACTACCAGACAGCACAGAAATCTGTTGAATGCATTCATTTTCATTGCTCCGGTTCAGAGAGCGCAAATATAGTTTTCAATTGAAGATCGGTCTAGGGCGAATTATTGGTACTCCTACTCATGATGGAGGCAGAGGTACCCGAAGGGGAGCACAATCTTTAACGATTTTGTTTATAGCATGGGTTCATTCAGGTACTGGCCAAGCCAGCTTCCACCTGCCTCGCGGTGAGGCAGGTGGAGTTGGTCAGACGATCAACACTGCAATCAAAGCGTGTTCTTGTAGATCTTGCCGTCCTTCATGATCACCAGGAGATTTTTGTCCGGGTCTTCGAAGAGCGCCAGGTTCTCAAGTGGGTTACCGTCCACCAGGAGCAGGTCTGCCAGGGCGCCTTCTTCGACGACACCCAGCTTGCCGGGATACGGATTGCGAGGGCCGCTCCATGACAGCAGTTCGGCATTGTTGACGGTCGCGTGCTTGAGGATCTCGGCCGGTGTGAACCACTTCAGGCGATTGGTCAGTTCAACCTTCTGAAGCTTCTTGCCCTCCAGGCTACCGGCGAGGTCGGTACCAAGTGCAATCTTGACCTTATGCTTCTTTGCCAGCGCAAAGAGCGTATCCAAGCCAGCAGCGGCCTGTTGCTGCTTGGCCTTCTGATCATCCGTCCAGCCCGAGGGGGCGGGCGCGAGATAGACGCCGGTTTGCGTACTCAGATACGCGCCTTTTTCCGCGATCAGCTTCACCGTCGGTTCGGTGAGCAGGTGAGCATGCTCGATCGACATTGCCCCGGCTTCCAGGGCCCGCTGGGTGCCTGCGTCGTTATAAGTGTGAACCGCGAGATAGGTGTTCCAGCGCTTGGCCTCGTCCGCGGCCGCCTTGAGTTCCTCAAACGAGTACTCGCCGATATCCAGGGGGTCGTAGAGACCGCTGACGGCCCCGCTGCTGAACGTCTTGAGAAAATGGGCGCCCTTGCGCATCTGCAAACGGGCAGCAGCGAGCACCTCGGGCACGCCATCAGCCAGAACGGCCACCCCAATAGCTTCTAAGTCGCTCCATTCCGCGCCTCCGAATGGGCGCGGCCGCTGATGATATGGCCTTAAATCCACATGACCGGCCGTCATACCGATACCGGCTTCGCCAGCCCAGATACGCGGCCCTTCAAAATACCCCTGGTCTATCGCCTTCTTGACACCCAGGACCGGACCGCCGGTGTCGCGCACGCTGGTATATCCGCGCATCAAAGTCGCCTTGGCTTCCACCAGGGTGAGCGCAGCAATGTATTCCGGCGATTGATACATCAACGACATTTCGCCTACATTCCAAAACAGGTGGACATGGGTATCAATCAGTCCCGGGGTGATCGTCCGCCCCCCGGCGTCGATGACGGTCGCGCCATCCGGTGCCGGAATCGACTTGGCGATTTTGGCAATTTTGTTTCCCTCGACCAGCAGGCTCATGTCTTCAGCAAGCTTTCCTTTATTGGTGTCCAGGATATTTGCGTTGGTGATCAGGACCGTGCTCACCGGCTTGGCTTCCTGCGCCATGGCCGCCACGGCCAACAGCATACTCAAAACCATACAACCGATTAGCTTCGAAAATGTTTTCATTTTGATTCTCCTCTTTCGTTTTGTTTAAAGGCCATATTCGATACTTCTTTCATGCCTGTATTCTCTCGATATGCATTGTTTCCTTTACCTCAGCAGGACGGCACCGCCATCGAAGACGTTGACGTTAGTGAAGAGAATCGGACCTTCAGGTGGTGGCGATTGCGCCGCAGCCACGCAATTAAAAAGGAACATAACGCTGGCCACGCAAATTCGAAGCGAAATGTACTTCATGATTTCCGTCCTCTAGCTGTTACTTCTTATACTTCTAATTTTTTCTTTCCCTGAACAGGACGGCACCACTATCGAGCAGAGCCATGCCGATGCGTCTAATACCAATGAAGGGTGCTCCTAATCACGGTGCGCTCGAGCGCGAAAACCAGCCCAGGGCGGCGATCAAATTAAGCACCAAGCCGAAACTGTTGACCCCAATGGCGCCCGCCCAGGTCCATACCGAGTGGTACAGCTCCAGATGACCGATATTGAGGAGGTGGGCAACAACGCCACCGTATCCGGCCAGCACGACCGCTATAGCCATCAGTACCCGATACAGCGCCAGGTTCTGCAACAGTCCGGCAGCAACAAACAGACCAACGAGGGACATGGCCCCCGCACCCATCACCGGGTCGGTAGGAGCCCATGCCGGCAGCTCATTGCGCAAGGCCAGCAGGCTGCCAACGTTATACATGACTCCAGCGAAGCTATAGAGCAGCTGCAACATGAGCAGCCTGTCAAGCGACATGATTTTCATCGTGCTCTCCTGTGCTGGTTTACAGGCACCAGAGGCCGGGCTATGGCCCAGCCTGATCTGCTTCTATTTACCGGATTCGTGGACCTTACCCGACAACGCAGTACCCCAGACGCGAACATCTTTCAGCTTTCTGGGGTTTACCGTGAACGGATCGTCTTCAAGGATCGCAAAGTCGGCGAACTTGCCGGGCTCCAGACTACCAATCCTGTCTTCGACGCCCAGTACATAAGCGGCGTCAATGGTGATGGCGCGCATCGCACGCTCCACACTGATGGCCTCGCCGGGGCCAACCACTGTCTTGCCATCCTCAGCCAGACGATTGACCACCGTCCAGGCAGCGGTCAGCGGCAGCATCGGCACCACGACCTGCGGGTAATCCGAATGCAAGGCAAAGGTCACGCCTTCACGTACAAGCGAGCCATAGCGGCCAAAGGCTTCAGCGCGGTCTGGTCCATAGGATTTGTTCGCATGCAGCTGGCTGCGGTAGTGGGTGAAGTAGGGGTTACCGCTGACGTTCGCACCCAGTTTCGCGATACGGCGCTGCTGCATCGAATTGCTAATGCTGTAATGTTCAATCGTGTAACGATGATCAAAACGCGGTTTCGAAAGTTGCAATTGATCCAGGGAATCCAGGGCCTGGTCCAGTGCCATGTCACCATTGGCATGGATGTGAATTTGAATGCCTGCATTCCACCAGGGCGACATAGCGTCAGTCAGCTTGTCCCAGGGAATCGCGTTAACCGAACCATTCGTACCGTCCAGATAGCCGGGAAAGTTAACCTTGGATGACATCAAGGGCAGTGATCCGTCAGTGAAAAACTTGACGTTCCTGACATAGGCCTTCTCAGAGTTTCTGTTCAGGAATCCAGCATAGGTTTCCAGATACTTGTCCCCGAACTTACTCGCCATGGTGGCACCGTCGGCGATCAGCTGGATACGCACAGGGAACTCGTCATCACTGGTGGCGGCCAGTGTGTCACGCCATTCCGCGTCAAAATCGATAGCCCCATACATCATGTCAGCCACCGTCGTGACGCCGGCCCGCTTGGCGATATCCGCCATGAATTTCAGGCCTTCAACACCGCCGATTTGGATGATCGTGGGGAAGATCGGGCCAAGTGCGGCCGCGACAGCCAGATTCTCATTGAAGACACCGCTGAGAGTACCGTCTTCGTTTTTATAGACCCCGTGGATCGTTGTGTCGGCCTTGACGCCCGTCGCCTCGATCGCAGGGGAATTGAGGAAAACGTAATGCGGTGCGAAGCCAATGACATAGATAGGACGTTCGGTCGTAATGGCATCGAGCTCCTTACGATTCAACTCGCCACCGTGGTTTGCTGGATCAAAGCCCCAGGCGATCAGGGGCTTCTGGGAATCGGCTTCATCTTCATGTGCCTTCTTTAGGGTTGCCAGGACATCGGCGTGGGTGGGCGATGCCTTCTGCATCCCGTTCCGGCCCGGCCAGTCCAACGGACCGATGTAGGTCAACGACATAAAACCCGCAGACATATACATATGCGAGTGGGGCTCGATGAATCCGGGCATGATTATTTTGTCTGCGAGGCTTTTATCCACGGTATAGTCATACCGTGAGAGCCAGGGTTTCATGGAGTCCAGGGTGCCAGTAGACAGGACCTTGCCATCCAAAACGGCGATGGCGCTGGCCTCGGGCCGTCCGGGATCCATCGTGTAGATCTGCTTCGCGGTATAAACCGTAATCGGCTTGCCCTTGGCATTAAGCGCCTCAGCCCATTCCGGATGACTGGGATCCCCAGCCGCATTCACAAGGCTGGTGGCCAGGGTCAAAGTGCTGATCGCCAGATAATACAAACAGGTACTGGCCCCATGAATTAGCCGTCGCATCGTTACTTTTCCTCTACTACATGTCATTTGTTGCGCGCAATCTCACGGATCAAGCTCGCCATGCCGTCACTCGATGAGCGGACTCCTTATTGCCTAAGATAGTCCTTATCCTCGACCACGACCTACCACTGCGCGACATAATATCTACCATTTGGCGCCATCGACCAGATTGCACAGTTTAAGTCTCATAAAAACTGGGCCTGTCAGGCTCTCACAGCCAGAATCGGCTGCTGTGATTTACCGGAAATAGTTACCATTTAGTGACACTGCGCTAGACTGGTACTATCGAAAGATTGCAATTAAGTAAAAGGAGCGGCGTATTGGCAGTGCTATTCAAATACCCTGACGCCCCACCGCTTATCAGGGCAGTGATCCTGGGAGGTTGTGCGGAGGCGGCCGCCGACCTGGGTCTGAACGCCCGTGAACTGTTCATCGCAAGCGGGCTTGACCCCGAACAGGCCGCCACGCGGACCGGTTTTATTGAGAAGCCCCGCCTGTTGCATTTCCTGCAAGCGGCAGCGGAGCTCAGCGGGTGCGACTATTTCGGATTGGTGCTGGCAAAGTATCAGCCTCCGCTGGACTTCGGCCCGGCGACACAGTTGCTCACCCTGGCGCCGTCACTGCGCATTGCACTGGAAAACGGTGTTCGATACGTGGAACTGTATGGAGATGGAACGATCTACGAACTGGTTGTGGGGGCGCAGGAATCGTCTTTCCGCAGGTCCAGCGGTTTTCATTACGATATCAACCCCAGACAATTAGACTACCTTGGTGTCGCACATTCGTTCAAAGCGATACAAACCCTCTGTGGCGGCAAATGCCAGGCCATCGCTGTCTGCTTAACCCACCCTGAACCCCGGGACAGCGCTGCCTTTACTGACTTCTTCGGCTGTCCGGTGCGCTTCAGCCAGCCGTTCAGCGGTATCGTATTTCCGACCGACATGCTCGACAAGCCCTTGCCTAACGGCAATGAGGAGCTAATGAAAATTGTCGAGGGCTACTACAGCCGGCAGCTACCCCATCACACGCAAGACCATGACATCGTCAAACAGGCAACGGACTACATACGCATGACGCTGGGCACGGCTGTGTGCAATATCGAAGATTGTGCGCAAAAGGCTTACATTCAACCCCGAACCCTGCAACGTCAATTGGCAAAGCACGGCTGTACGTTCAAGCAACTGGTTCTGGACACGCGAATGGAAATGGCCAGTTCCTTCCTGCAGAACCCCAGCATGACGATTACTCAAATTGCAGATACCCTGGGATACCGTAATAGCACCGCGTTTACCCGCGCCTTCAGGAATCGCTTCGGTGTGGCGCCACTAAGGTGGCGGTCAGAAAATCAACCGAGGCAAGCGCTGCCCGGTCAGGGTCTTTAGCCGCGCCCGGTATCGGCAAGACAAATTTACCTGCCCCGTGAGGCGCTATCGGCCGCGACGTCGGCCATCATGCGACGGAACTCCGGATTGTCGCGCAGAAGCTGCGCTCCGGTGGCAATCAGGGTGTCGACCTGCTCGTCGCTCAATGAAAAACTGGTCGGCATCAGGTTCAGCCGCTCCAGTAAACCTGGGTCATCGACTCCGCTGAACTGCAGCTTGATGAAATACGGCTCCACACGTTGCTCTGGGGTGGACCATTCTGCAGCCCACCTCTTGAGACTGGATTCGACGAGAACCAGTGTATCGGCACTGTAGCGCTGTAGGAGTATAAGCAGTATAAATGGGGTGTCGAGTGTAACTGGTCATCCAAAAAATAGTCGTGGAACCTGAGATGGTGGAAGATGACTCGCGCAGTGCCTGCGGTTAGTATTTGCACCGCTGGTCTTGTATATCTTTTTCGCTCACCTTCGAAACCCGGCACGAACAACTTTATACCAACGAATTCCTCAGTGGCGTCCCTGCTGATTGTGAGCTGGAATCCTTCCCAGCGAAAAGAGGCAATGTCCCAGGTGGCGCTCTGGTCGGTGGTGCCAGGTGTGGCAGGGTGGGGGTGTCCTGTTCCTTATTGCGAAGGTGAGCCAGTATGACACAATGGGGCGGATGACATCGTCCCTCAATCCGGAATATCCGCCTGCTGAAAGACGGGTCGACCGGCAGTTCCTCCAGGCTTTGCCAGAAAACCAGGCCGGGCTCAGTGAGCGGGGAGTGGCAGTGAGATGATTCCAAAGCGTCCCTGCGGTCTGTTCGCCGCGCTTTTTCTTATCGCGTCCATGGCTCAGGCCGAACCCTGGGACGTCAGGGAATTTGAAGTTTATGAGGGCAAATCGACGCTGCTGGGTGATCTGCCCTGGCCGTCGGACAATCCCCTGCCCGACGCGGTGCGACTGGAGATCGAGGCATTTCTGCGTGAAGTGGCCACGATGCTGGAAGATGCCGGCTGGAGGCAGCCATACATCGAACCGGTTCTGCCCAATTCTGCCGGTCGGCCCGCTTTCAGGGTTTATTATTACGACATCGAGGCAAGCTGGCCCGCCGCCCGGGTGGTCGACCAGTGTGGCACGGTTACCCCCAGGCTCTTTATCAACGGCAACAAGTTTCTGGTGGACGGCAAGATTCCCCCGAAAGGCTATCAGGACCTGGCACACGAAGTATTCCACGGCGTGCAGGCGCGATACCCGCTGTTCAGGCAGAGCTGCACCGACAGCTCCGGTAACGGGGACTGGATCGCCGAGGGTACCGCACAAGCGCTGGGGGCGGACCTGGCCGCATACTCCAGCTGGGGTATCGACTATCCGCATAGTCGGGCCAGCGACTGGCCGGCGCATCGATGGGGATTGCGTTCCTACGATCGGCCGCTCTACCTGCAAGCGCCCAGGTCTCTCGCCTATGGCTCCTCGTCTTTCTGGCGTTATCTCGGTGAGTATGCGGCGCTTGCCGGCGGTGCCGGCTCGACCGCCGTCAAACCTGACTATACCTACCTGCAAAAGTTTTTTGACTCCAGCTTCCCCGTACCGCTCACCCCTTCCGGCTCGTTGACGTGGCTCGATCGACAGGTTTCTGACAGGGGCAAGGGAATACATCTCGGTCTGGATCGACTGTATCCGAGTTTTATTACCACCTTCGCGGCCTATGGGGGCACCCGGGTGAATCCGCAACGGCCGGACTCGAATGATGCGGAACAGAATGCGCAAGCGAATCGGCGCATCTGGCTGGATAATGTTTTTCTGAGAGACAAGTGCCCCAGCATCGAAATGAGCAGCGGCCAGACCAGCGACAGGATCGGCCTTGGCATCAGCCCATACTCGGCGCAATGTGTGCAACTCAGATGGAACCGCGCGCAGGCGCAGGATATCCATGTCCGCGCCATCCACGACGACAAGGCGCGGCTGGCCGACCTGGCTTTGGGCACCCGGGAAGGCGCCGTGGTCATGGAGCCGACGCTGGTCATGGTGCAAGACAAGTGGTCCGCTACCTGGACGGTAGCAGTCGAGCCGGGAACTGCGCCGGTAGAATTCATCTTCGCCAACGCCGGTGCGGAGGTAGAAGCCACTCAGGGCTTTATCGGTCAGGTCCAGTTCGGTACGCCCGGCTGGCACAGCAATCTCTGGCAGGGGCCGTTGCAGGCGCATCCAGCCGGTCCGGCCGCAGGCGATGAAGCGCCCGGAGTGCTGACCAAAAAGGCTCAGGACAGCCGGGTTGCCAAAGAAACTGAAAAAGCCCTGAAACAGCTCAACCCGAACCTGCTGGCCAGTTCGACCATCAGCCGCGCTGCCCGCCAGGCGCCCTGCGCTGAGGCCTTTGTGGACATTGCCTGTGGACCAACTACGACTATTTCCCTGGAGCTGTTGCCTGGCGGCATGTACGGTAGTGGCTGGACCAGCTCCGGCCGCGGCGGCGTCTTCGGCCAGTTTGCCGGTATGCTCTCCGGCATGGGCCAGATCAGTCCCGGGGATTTCAGCCAGAGTATCGGTGCGGCGGTCGCGGCTCAGGAAGCCATCGATGGAGCAAAGGTTACCATTATCCTGCCCCTGATCGACTATGGATTCACCGGCGCATTCAACAACGCCGAACTGCGGGTGAGCGCGCGCGGCGGAGAAACCTATCGCGCTATCGGACCCAATGATATCCAGCCCGGTCCGGGTCGGCGTTACCCCCTCTCGGGCCGGGTAAGTATCGAGACCTACAGTCCCTGGGAGGCGAGCGGCACCTTCTCCGCAAACCTGGTCAATGTCGATCGACTCAACCTGGTCGGAGATGATCCCAGCCTGCCCACCGATCAGACGATTAACGGCCGCTTTTATATCGTTGCCCCCTGGCGGAACGACCAGCGCGCCATTATTGAGAGCTCCGAGGAGGCGGCAGACGCGGTGCTGGCCGATGTCGCGCAGATGATGGGCGGAGCCAGTCCCGGCACCGAGCAGAGAATCCGCGAGGCGATGGCGCGAAATGCCGGGTCGCAGGAGGCGGGCAGGGTGGCGTATGTGGAGCCGGCCTGCGATTGCAGCTGCAATATCGCCGATCAGCCGAAGCCTGCCTGCCTGCCCCGGTGCAGTGCCACTTATGCTGCCTGCAAAGGCCTGACGGTGGCCGCACTGAAGCGGGAGTTGCTTGAACGTGCACCGCAGGCTCCGTATCTGCGCACGCTCCCGGATGCCTGTGAGATGCTCAATGGAGCGGTCGGCAAGGCTTTGCTCGAAACCGCCAGAACCGAGCCCAGTGGTCCCCGGGATTGGCTGCCACAGCTCTCGAGTCAGTGCGGTCTGCGGGATGCGGTGACTCGTACGGGTGAGGTCTCGCTGCAGATGCTATTGACCCCCAGGTCCGTGGTGGATTCGGCGCTCATGTCACGCGATGAGCTGCGCGCCAGGGCACTGGGATTCAGCCTGCTCGGCGGTGGACGAACTTTCGATGTCGAACAGGTCGGGAACATCGGTTTCGGTCTGGTAGCGGATGGGCGGTCCACGTTAAAGGTGTTCACCGGTATTTACGGCGTTACCGCGGGCAGCGACACGCCGGGCAGTGAGCTCGTTCTGACCTACTCCATGAAGGATCCCGACCAGGAAGATCCGGAGGTTTTCAGAAAACTGTATCTTCTGGCGAAGTCTCAGGTCGATCAGTTGCGACAGTTGGCGCTGGACAGCGACGCGCAGTGACTGGACTGAGCAGGATAGGGGTGCCGGGGGGTTCATCATCTCATCGTTTTTTTTTACTTCACGGTTTGCCCGGGAGCCGATCAAGCTGTCAATCATCTCTGTGACCACGGCGGCCCGGTTCAGGTTCATATGCGCAAACCCCGTTTTCTTCCCACGTTGAGCAAACAGGGATGGAAGGCCTGGTCTGAAACAAGAAGTGATAACAAAACTGGTTGCTTTCCGATACCCTTATTTCAAAGCTAAAGGAAATAGCACCGGACGCACCTCAAAAAATAAGGTCTGAAATAGTAATGCTTGTTACGGTAATCGCTGCATTGGGCACAATAGCTACGCTCAAGTTTATGTGGGAC
>JAHEEV010000112.1:4449-11395 GCA_024640505.1 Halieaceae bacterium | reverse complement strand
TTCAGCCAGGCCCGGATCGGCCTGTTTTCGGCGGGCGGCAGTATCTCCGCCGAGTACGCTCCCCGGGCAGGGGCAGCCGGGTGTGTGGTGATTGATAATACCTCTCACTTCCGCCAGGACCCCGAGATTCCCCTGGTGGTGCCGGAGGTCAATATCGAGGCGCTGGCCGGTTATTCGCGGCACAATATCATTGCCAATCCGAACTGTTCGACCATCCAGATGCTGGTGGCACTGAAGCCGATTTACGATGCCGTGGGTATAGAGCGGATCAATGTGGCCACCTATCAGGCGGTATCCGGCACCGGCAAGGAGGCCATCGAGGAACTCGCCGGACAGACCGCCCGCCTGCTCAATGGTCAGGAGATCGAGTGCGAGGTCTATCCCCGGCAGATCGCCTTTAATGTTCTGCCGCACATCGATACGTTCCAGGAGAATGGTTACACCCGGGAAGAGATGAAAATGGTGTGGGAGACCCGCAAGATCTTCGGCGACGAGAGCATCCAGGTGAATCCCACCTGTGTCCGGGTACCGGTATTCTACGGGCACTCCGAGGCAGTCCATATCGAGACAGTGGACAAAATCACCGCTCAGGAGGCCCGGATCCTGCTGCAGCAGGCCCCCGGGGTTGCCGTCATCGACGAGCACGCCGATGGGGGCTATCCGACGGCGGTTTGCGACGCGGCCGGGCAGGATCCGGTATTTGTGGGCAGGATTCGCGAGGATATTTCACACCCCAGAGGGCTGGATATGTGGATTGTGGCTGACAATGTGCGCAAGGGGGCGGCCCTTAATAGTGTGCAAATTGCCGAGAGCTTGATCACAACCTACCTTGATTAATGCCTATACATCACTGATACTTGGGGGCAATTCCGGTTATCAGGCGCACAGAGATGCGCTCTGGGTGCCGTCCCGGGGAAGCTTTCCCGGGGTAGTGCAGGGGTCTGTTGGGGCTGAGTAAGCAGACGCGTTCCAGGGGTGATCGGGAGCAGAGGTCGGTTCACGGGGAGTCCGGCAGGGGATTTAGCAGGAAAATAATAAGGCATCGGTATGGCTCGAAAGGTTGCTGCTGTAGTTTTTTCATTGGGGTGTCTGCAAACGAGCTCTGCGCTGGCCCTGGGATTGGGCGAAATCAAGCTGGATTCATTTCTCAATGAACCGCTGAAGGCGGAAGTTTCGCTACTCGATGCAGGGGGGCTGCACGGGGACCAGATAAGGATCAGGCTGGCCACCCGGGAAGATTTCGAAAAAATGGGCGTCGAGCGCGCCTACTTCCTCACCAGTATCCAGTTCGATGTGGAAGTCGATGCGTCCGGCCGCGGCAGGATCGTCATCACTTCCCAGGACCCGGTGCTGGAACCCTACCTGGATTTCATTGTAGAGGCCCGCTGGCCTTCCGGTCGCCTGTTGCGTGAATATACGGTTCTGGTGGATCCACCCCTGTTCGACGAATCCGTTCCGGTGATCTCCGCCAGTGAACAGGTCGAGGTTCAGGAGGGCATTCCCGCCCCGACAAAAAAAAAGAGTGAGCCTGCCGCTGCCAGTGGTACCCGTGTCGATGTAAGAAAGTCCGATCTCGAACCGGGTGAGATGCCGCAGCGAGGATTCAATGCCGATGTAGCCGGCAGTCCGGCGCCCGGTGCCCGTTATATGATCAGCCGCGACGAGACCCTGTGGGAGATCGCCCTGGCGGCGCGGCCCGACGGTGCCAGCGTGCACCAGACCATGCTCGATATCCAGCGCTTGAACCCCGACGCCTTCATCGACGGCAATATCAATCGCATCAAGGCGGGCTACATCGTCTACCTGCCCTCATCGGCGGAGATCAGTTCCGACGATCAGGCGGCGGCCATGGCCAATGTTCGCCAGCAAAACGAGGATTGGCGAGCCGGCAGGGCCTCGGAAACAGCTTACTCCGCCGGACCCTCACTGCGTATATCGACTGATACGGAAACCGCCGAAGAGGCCGCTGCCGACGAAGGTGCGGCTGCGGGTTCCGACGCTGCTCCCGGCGAGGCTGTGCCCGCTGCCGGCACCGCGGCGCTGGAAGACCTCGAGAAAGCGGAACTCGAGAACTCCGAGATGGCCGAGGAACTGGTTGCCATGGAGCAGCAGGTTGAGACCCTGGAGCGCATCGTCAACCTGAAAGATGAGCAGATAGCCGCGCTTCAGGCGGCCCTGGCTGAAGCCGGCCAGGAGCCGGTTGGCGACCTGGCCACAGAAGCTGCTCAGTCCGGGATGACATCCGCCGATGCCGGGACAGAAGCACTCGCTGCCCTGGATCAGGGAGACACCCTCGAGGATGACGCGGAGGCGCAGCCCGCAATGGAGCCGACGGCTGCCGCCGAGAGTCCCGCGGAGGAGCCGGTTTCCGAACCGACGCCTGCTGAACCTGCCCCGGCGGCCAAGCCTGCGCAAACCAGTGCGCCGTCTGAGCCTGAGAGTGGCATCAGCAGTTCCCTGCTGTACGGTCTCGGCGCCCTGGTGCTGGCCATACTCGGATTCCTGTTCCTGCGACGCCGGGGAGAGGAAGGTGAAGAGGAACCGGTGGAAGCAGAGGCCCAGGACGTGTTCGCGGACGTCAAGCTCAAGGAGCAGGATCTGGACGTGGCCCAAGTGGAGCCGGCAGTGGAATCAGCCGCTGACGAAATTCCCGAGCCAGAACCGGAGCTGGAACTGGAGCCCGAACCCAGCAACCGCGGCTACGGCGAGCGCAAGCATGACGAGTATGCATCCGACGTCGACGCGGGTGATGCACTTGCCGAAGCGGACATCTATGTGGCCTATGGCCGCTACCCCCAGGCCGTGGACCTGCTGCGGAATGCCAGCGCCAATGAGCCGGGTAATCCCGCCTTCAAATTGAAACTCCTGGAAATCTTTGCCGAGACGGGCGACCGCGACGGTGTGATGCAGCAACTGGCCGATCTCGAGAAGATCGGTGACGAGAACAGCCTCGCCAGGGCCGAGGAAGTATTGCGCGGCATGGATGGCAGCGCAGCGGCTCGCGGTTCGGCAGCAGCGGCTGCCGCCCCTGCGGCGGATGTGTCACAACCGCTGGAGTCTGACTTCGGGGGGCTTGAGATCGAGGAAGCCGTCGAGGAGCAGGAGCTGGCGGACGACCTGGATCTGTCCGGCGACTTTACCCCCGAGGAAAAGCCTGCGGCCGACGATAGCGAGGACCTGATGCTGGCGGCCGAGAGCAATGGCTTCTCGACCAAGCTGGACCTGGCCAGGGCCTACCTGGACATGGGCGACGAGGACGGTGCGAGGCAGATCTTGCAGGAAGTCGTCGCCGAGGCCTCAGAGGAGGTTAAGGCCGAAGCGCGGGCGCTACTGGAACGCATTGGCTGACAGCCCGCAGCACTTTTCGGCTGACCTCACTCCCGCCGGCAGCCGCATAGCCTGCCGGGTCGAATACGACGGCAGCCGTTACCACGGTTGGCAGGCGCAACCCCACCTTGATGTCGCCACGGTGCAGGAAGACCTCGAACGCGGTCTTGCTGCAGTGGCGGATCAGGCAATACGGGCCCACTGTGCGGGGCGTACGGACACGGGCGTCCACGGTTTCGGGCAGGTGATCCACTTCGATGCTCCGGTTGCGCGCTCCTCCAAATCCTGGGTATTGGGCACCAATGCCAACCTGCCTCCTCATGTGCGGGTACATTGGGCGTTGCCTGTTGCCACAGAATTTCATGCGCGCTTTTCCGCCCTGGCGCGCCGTTATCGTTACATCGTCGCCAATACACCGGTGCGCCCCGCGCTCCTCTTCGGTCAGGTGACCTGGTACCGCAGGTCACTGGATGCAGTGCGTATGCATCGGGCGGCGCAGGCGCTGCTGGGCGAACGTGATTTCAGTGCTTTTCGTGCAGCAGCCTGCCAATCCACCACGCCTATGCGCAATGTCCATGCGGTGCAGGTGGATCGTGTCGGGGACCTGGTCGTCATTGATATCAAGGCCAATGCTTTCCTCCACCATATGGTGCGTAATATAGCGGGTGCCCTGCTGTCAGTGGGTGGCGGGCACCGTTCCCCCGAATGGATCGCCGAGTTGCTGGCAAAGGGTGATCGCACGGCTGGTGCGGATACCGCGCCCCCGGACGGTCTCTATCTGGTGGACGTGGAATACCCCGGGAGCTACCGGCTGCCGATCACGCCTGCAGGCCCCCTCCTGCTGGCGGGCGGAGGGACAGCCTGAGCTCGCGCCCGTACAGACAGTGGCAGTAGCGATCTGCTAGAATGCGCGGCTTGTTCAAAGCCAGTTTTCCAGTGTCACACACGCGAATCAAAATATGCGGTATTACCCGACCGGAGGATGCCCTGGTCGCAGCTGCGAGCGGTGCAGATGCCATCGGTCTGGTGTTTTATGCCGGAAGCCCGCGAGCAGTCTCAACGGATGTCGCCGCAGAGATAGCACAGGCCGTGCCGCCGTTTGTCACGGTTGTGGCCCTGTTTGTTGATGAACTGGCGGAAGAGGTCGAGCGTATAGTGTCGCGAGTGCCTGTAGACATGATCCAGTTTCACGGTGACGAAACGGCGACGTTCTGCCGGCGGTTTAACCGACCCTGGATCAAGGCCCTGCGCGTCAGGCCTGGCGTCGATATAACGGCGGCGTGTGATGATTTCCGTGGCGCCAGGGGCCTCCTCCTGGACAGCTGGCGGGCGGGTATGCCCGGTGGTACCGGCGAGTCGTTCGACTGGCGTCTGGCACCCGATCAGCGGAACCTGCCCATTGTGCTGGCAGGGGGGTTACATCCGGGTAATGTCGGAGACGCTGTTCGGCAGGTGCGCCCTGCCGCGGTGGATGTGAGCAGCGGCGTCGAGACATCGCCGGGCATCAAGGACGCTGATCAGATCAGGCAGTTTATCGCGGCGGTGCGTGCCGCCGATCAGATGATGGATGAGACAAGCAATGACCAGTGATGTAAACGAAAACCTCTTCTCCTCGGTGCCCGACGCCGACGGTCGCTTCGGCAGGTTCGGCGGCAAGTTCGTGGCTGAAACCCTGATGTCGGCACTCGCGGAACTGGAGGCATTGTATCGCAGGCTTGCCGCAGATCCCGCATTCCAGCGCGAGTTGGACCAGGACCTGGCCCACTACGTGGGCAGGCCCTCGCCACTCTATGAAGCGCAGCGCTGGTCCGACAATATCGGGGGCGCGCGCATCTTACTCAAGCGTGAGGACCTGAATCACACGGGCGCACACAAGATCAACAACACCATTGGCCAGGCCCTGCTGGCCAAACATATGGGCAAGCGTCGGGTTATCGCCGAGACGGGCGCGGGCCAGCACGGCGTTGCCACGGCGACCATCGCAGCCCGGCTGGGGCTCGAGTGCCAGGTGTTCATGGGCGAAGAGGATGTCAGACGGCAGGCGCTCAATGTCTACCGGATGAAGCTGCTGGGCGCTGAAGTGATACCTGTCACGTCCGGTTCCCGCACCCTGAAGGACGCGATGAACGAGGCCATGCGTGACTGGGTCACCCATGTCGATGATACCTTCTACATTATCGGCACGGTTGCGGGACCCCACCCATATCCGATGCTGGTGCGGGATTTCCAGTGCGTGATCGGACGGGAAGCGCGACAGCAGTCCCTGCAGCAGACCGGCCGCCTGCCGGACGCACTCGTGGCCTGCGTGGGCGGGGGGTCCAATGCCATCGGCCTGTTTCATCCCTTCCTGGAAGACAGCGAAGTAGCCATGTATGGGGTCGAGGCGGGGGGCCACGGTTTGTCGACCAACCAGCACGCGGCGCCGTTGACAGCGGGAACGCCCGGTGTGTTGCACGGCAACCGGACTTATCTGATGCAGGATGCGGATGGGCAGATCATGCATACCCACTCAGTATCGGCAGGGCTGGACTACCCGGGCGTCGGGCCCGAGCATGCCTGGCTCAAAGACACCGGGCGCGTCAATTATGTGGTGGCAAACGATGACGAAGCGCTGAGGGCCTTTCACACCCTGACCCGGGTAGAGGGGATCATGCCCGCGCTGGAGAGCGCTCACGCGTTGGCCTATGCCGAAAAGCTGGCAGCCGACATGACGTCGGACGAGACCATCGTGGTGAACCTGTCCGGGCGTGGGGATAAGGATATTCATACGGTCGCACAGATCGACGGCATAGAATTTTGATACCGGGAGAATGCAAGTGAGTCGAATTGCGGGGCTTTTCCGGCAGCTGGCAGATGAGGGGCGCAAGGCCCTGATCCCCTATGTCGTTGCGGGGGACCCGTCCCCCGAGTCGACCGTGCCCCTGATGCATGCGCTGGTTGAAGCCGGCGCCGACATCATCGAGCTGGGCGTGCCGTTTTCCGACCCCATGTCGGAAGGCCCGGTCATCCAGCTCGCTCACGAACGCGCCCTGGCCAACGGCACCAGCCTGCGGGATGTAATGCGCATGGTCGAAGTGTTCCGGCAGCAGGATGCGAGCACGCCGGTGCTGCTCATGGGCTATGCCAATCCCGTGGAACATATGGGATACGGCGCATTCGCCGACGCCGCAGCCAAAGTACAACTCGACGCGTTGCTGACGGTGGATATCCCGCCCGAGGAAGTGGCAGACCTGGACGCCGAGCTGCGCCGGGTGGGCTTGGACACCATATTCCTGGTCGCGCCCACCACACCGGAGCAACGGATGGAGCGCATAGTCGCGGGAGCGAGGGGATTCATCTATTACGTGTCACTCAAGGGCGTCACCGGGGCAGGGCATCTCGATACTGACGAAGTTGCTCGCAACGTCGAGAAAATACGTGCCCACAGCGATCTGCCGGTGGCGGTCGGATTCGGTATCAGGGATGCTGAATCGGCCCGCGCTGTGGCGTCTGTGGCCGACGGCGTCGTCGTCGGGAGTGCGCTGGTAAACGCGATGGCGATGGCCATTGAGGCGGGCTCAGGTCCGGAGGCCGCTGCGGGAGCTGCCACCGCACTCCTGAAAGAAATCCGCGCGGGTGT
>JAHEEV010000112.1:0-4349 GCA_024640505.1 Halieaceae bacterium | reverse complement strand
GCGTAGGTCGGGCCGCGCAGGTCCGGCGAAGGAATAGCCTCGCCCGGCAGGTGTCGCTTCCTAGATGCCTCCGCGGACGTTTATAATAACGACCTGTCTGGGTGGGGGTTGCCATGAGCTGGATTGACAAGATTCTCCCCTCCGGTGTGCGCAAGGTAGAGGGCGAGAAACGCTCCAGCGTGCCGGAAGGGCTGTGGAAGAAGTGCGTTAAGTGCGAGGCGGTGCTGTACCGGCCCGACGTGGAGCGCAATGACGACGTCTGTCCGAAATGCGATCACCACATGCGTATCGGCGCCCGGCGCCGCCTGGACATCTTTCTCGACCCGGATGACAGGGAAGAGATTCTCACGGAAATCGAGCCGGTCGACCGGCTCAAGTTCAAGGACAAGAAGCGTTATCGCGATCGCCTACTCGGTGCACAGAAGTCGACCGGTGAAAAGGATGCCCTCATCGCCATGCGCGGCAAGCTGCACGGATTGCCCCTGGTCTCCCTGGCCTTTGAATTCAACTTTCATGGCGGTTCCATGGGGTATGCGGTGGGTGAGAAATTCACCCGGGCAGCACAGGTCTCTCTCGAGGAACGGATCCCGCTGGTCTGTTTTTCAGCTTCCGGTGGCGCCCGGATGCAGGAGGCGCTGATCTCCCTTATGCAAATGGCTAAAACCAGCGCGGTGATCGAGCGCATGAAACTGCAGCGTGTGCCTTACATCTCGGTCATGACAGATCCGATCTACGGCGGCGTCTCTGCGTCGCTCGCGCTGCTGGGCGACATCAATATCGCGGAGCCCGATGCCCGGGCCGGGTTTGCGGGCCCCAATATTATCGAACAGACCATTCGCCAGAAATTGCCCAAAGGGTTCCAGCGCAGTGAATTTTTGCTGGAGCATGGCGCTATCGACATGATCGTTCACCGAACGGAGATGCGCGATACCATCGGCAGGCTGTTGTCGAAATTGACGCATGTGGACCTGCAGCCGGTCGAGAAGGAGCCGCCGGAGGAGCCGGAGGAACCGGAGGAGGAGAGGGAGTCAGAGGAGCAGGCAGAGGATGCAGCCGTCGAGCCCACCCCCAAGGTGCAATCGGAAGGGGATGAGTAGCGATTCACTGGGTCGTTGGCTGGATCGACTGAACACACTTCACCCGCGCGAGATCGAACTGGGTCTGGACCGGGTAGCGGCAGTGGCTGGTGCCCTGGACCTGCTACACCCGGAGCCGCCGGTGGTCACGGTCGCCGGCACCAACGGAAAAGGTTCCACGGTCGCTGTCCTGGACGCCCTGCTCACGGAGTGCGGGCAGTTGGTCGGCGCCTACACCTCGCCCCATTTCCTGCGCTTCAATGAACGCATCCGGGTGGGGGGGCAGGAGGCCCCGGACGCAGACATCGTTGCGGCCTTTGAGGAGATTGACCGGGCCAGGGGGGAGACGTCACTCACCTATTTCGAATTCGCCACCCTGGCTGCCCTGCTGGTATTCCGGGACCGCAACTGCGATGTACTGGTGCTGGAAGTCGGACTGGGGGGGCGGCTCGACGCGGTCAATATTATCGATACCAGTGTGGCTGTCATCACCAGCATAGACCTGGATCACCAGGACTGGCTGGGGGAGAAGCGGGGAGAGATTGCCCGTGAGAAAGCCGGTATTCTGCGACCGGGCCGGCCGGTGGTCATCGCGGACCCGGATCCACCGGGGGAGCTGTCCGCCTGCGTGGCCGCCGTCGGTGCAACGCCGGTGCTGCGCCTGGGACGGGAGTTTGCGGTAGAAGAGACCGGTGATCACTGGTTTGGTCAACTGCGCGGGGTAGACGATGCGCCCCGGTCGCTGCCCGCCATGGAACACGGGGCGCTGCTGCCAGTGAATGTATGTGCCGCGTTGCAGGCGGCGCTCCTGGTCGGCTGTAATTTCAGTGACCGGCAGCTGCTGCGGGCCGCCGCACGTTTCGCTGTGCCGGGGCGACGGCAGATCGCCCGGTTTGCCGGCAGGGAGTGCATTCTGGATGTGGCGCACAACCCGGCCTCCGTGTTGAAATTACATGAATATATCGATGCAAGGCATTGTTATGGTAAGAAATATGCTGTTTTTTCCGCCATGGCTGACAAGGACATACCGGCCATGATCCGCGCAGCGGGGGGTGTCTTCGACGCCTGGTTTCCGGCGGATCTTCCTGCCATATCCCGGGCGGAATCTGCCGACCGGATAGCCGCCATGCTGCGCCAGGAGGGGCAGACGGTAGACAGCGTCAGTGGTAGCGTCGGCGAGGCCCTGGAGCGGGCCCGGAGCGCCATGCAGGAGGGGGACCAGATGGTGGTGTTCGGCTCCTTTTTTACCGTGGCAGCGGCAATGCCGCAGATGAACGGGGACGCTGGACAATGAACGACATACTCAAGCAGCGTCTGGTCGGGGCCCTGATCCTGGTGGCACTGGGAGTCGTGTTCTGGCCGATCATCTTTGTAGAGCCCGGTGACCCCTCCGGGCAGCTGCGGGAGCGCATACCGCCGCGCCCGGATGTTGATACCACGTCTATGGAAACCCCGGATATGGCCGGGCTGCGGACATCGCCCGAGATCGAGCTGCAGCAGGACGAATCGTGGGTGGCAACGACCCGGGAATCACCGGAGGAGGAGCCAGCGGAAGAAGAGCCGGCTGACGTCGGGGAAACGACCATCCAGGCGGCCCCTGAGCCCGCGCCGGTCCCGAGCGAGCCGGTCATACGCACCCGGACCCAAGCGCCGGCAAAACCGGTTCTGGACAGTGCGGGTGTGCCCGTGGCCTGGATTCTGCAGGTCGTCAGTGTCAGCAGTGCCGACAAGGCTGACCAGCTGCGCCAGCGCCTGCTGGCGATGGACCACAAGGCCTACGTCAAGCGTGTAAAGCGGGGCGAAAAATCCTTTTACCGGGTTTACGTCGGACCCAAGTTCGAACGCGCCAGCCTGGAGAAGATCCAGGGTGAAATCGATGCCGAGTTCGGGGTCAACTCCATGATTGCGCGATACGTTCCCTGATGCGTCGGGTTCGCTTCTTTGCCCACCCGCCCTTTGCTAGAATGCGTGCAGGTGCAACTGTCGGGCGGTGCCTGCAGGTCAGGTCGGCATGCCTGACATAACGCAGTGGCACTGGATCGACTGGCTTATCCTGGTCGTTCTGGGTCTGTCGACACTGCTGAGCCTGTGGCGGGGGTTTGCCCGTGAAGCGATGTCGCTGGCGGGTTGGGTCGCGGCCTTTGTGGTGGCCAATCTCTTTGTCGACCAGCTGGCCTCCCAATTGGCGGGTTTCGTGAGCAATATCACCGGCCGCTATGTGCTGGCTTACGTGATACTGTTTGCTGTAACCCTCATGACAGCCAGTGTGGCCGGATTGTTTGCGGCCAAGCTGATGAAGGTAACCGGCCTGAGTGTGCTGGACCGGGTTCTGGGAATGGCCTTCGGCTTCGCGCGGGGAGTGATCCTGATTCTGGTCCTGGTCTTCGTAGCGCGCCAGCTGGTGCCGCCTCAGGACCTGCAGTGGATGTATGAGTCCAGGCTGCTGCCGCACCTGGATATGCTGGCAGAGTGGGTGCAAACGGCTTTCGCGGGCATCAACAGTCGGGACTGGAACAGCCCGACGACGTGATTCGAGTGACGACGAGGTAAGTATTGCATGTGTGGCCTGGTGGGAATAGTTGCCAAGAGTGATGTCGCCGCCGACATCTATGATGCGCTCACCGTACTGCAGCACAGGGGGCAGGACGCCGCCGGCATCATGACCTGCAGCGGTGGTAAATTCAGCCAGCGCAAGAGTGAGGGCCTGGTGCGCGACGTGTTCCGCCAGCACCACATGCAACTTTTGCAGGGACCTCTCGGAATCGGCCACGTGCGCTATCCGACGGCCGGCAGCTCCGGCCCTGCGCTGGCGCAGCCGTTTTATGTCAACTCACCCTACGGCATCGCCCTGGCGCACAACGGCAACCTGACCAACTCCGAACAGCTCACACGGGAGCTTTTCCAGGATGACCTGCGCCACCTCAATACCGATTCCGATTCCGAGGTGCTCCTGAACGTCTTTGCCCATGAAATGCAGATTCTCGGCAAGCTCAGTCCCGGCGCCGAGGATATTTTCAAGGCGGTGGAACAGCTGCACCGCCGCTGTCGCGGTGGCTACGCCGCGGTGGCCCTGCTGGTCAATTATGGGGTCGTCGGTTTCCGCGACCCCATGGGCATCCGGCCACTGGTCGTGGGCGTGCGCAAAAGTAAAAAGGGGGATGAGTACATGATCGCCTCCGAAAGCGTTGCCCTGGACGTATTGGGTTTCACCCTGCTGGATGATGTGGCGCCGGGAGAGGCTATATTCATAGACATGCACGGGGTGCTGCACCG
>JAHEEV010000111.1 GCA_024640505.1 Halieaceae bacterium | reverse complement strand
ACCACGGCGGCCTTGGTGATGGAGTAGATGCCCTGCATGGGTCCTGGCTGCAGGGCATTGATGGAAGCGGTATTGACGATGGCGCCGCCGCCATGGTCCCGCATCAGCTTGCCCGCCTCGACGGACATGAAGAAATAGCCGCGGATGTTGACTTCCACCGTCTTGTTGAAAGCGCCGAGATCGGTATCGAGTACATGGCCGAAGTAGGGGTTGGTGGCGGCGTTGTTCACGCAGATATCCAGCCGACCGTAGTTGCCGTGAATATCCTGGAACAGGGCCGCGATATCGTCCATGTTGCCGATATTGCAGGCGAAGGGCTCCGCGCTGCCACCGGAATCGCGAATATCCTCGGCTACCCGGGTGCAGTCTTCCAGCTTGCGGCTGGATACAATCACATGGGCGCCCTGCTGGGCGAGGAGTTTGGCAACCTCCTCGCCGATACCGCGGCTGGCGCCGCTCACCAGTGCAATCTTATCGGTCAGGTCAAACAGTTGGGTAGACATGGCATGAGGTCCTCCGGGGAAAAGGAGGCATACTACTTTCTCAGTCGCCGCTTTGCATCCCCGGGCTCAACTCCAGAGAGGACGCCTGCCGGAATACCCAGGTAGCGTAAAAGAGCACGATCACAACACAACCCGACCAGGCACCCGCATAGCCGAATAGCGACAGGTTGGCGCCCGCCACCAGCGGGCCCGCCACCCGTCCCCAGGCAGAGGCGGAGCCGGTCGTACCGAGCATGCGCCCGCGGAACTCCACCGGGGTCCGGTAGGTGGTAATCGTATTGAGCAGGGGCATGCACAGGGTGGCCCCCGACATGGCAAGAAAGACCGATGCCACCATCAGGGGCATCCCGCTGGCGAATACGGCCAGTACCAGCCCCAGCAGGAATACGCTGATCGCAATCCGCAGCAGCCGGAACTCTCCCAGCACTCTTACGGCGGGCCCCAGCACCCCTCCCTGTAAAAACACGATCAGCGCCCCCTGGATACCGAACACGACCCCCACTTCGCGAGCCGCCCATCCGAGCCTGTCCCCGGCCCAGAGCGGGAAGATATAGGTGACGGCGCTGGTGCAGGCGTTGTGCAGCACATACTGCGCCACCAGCATGCGGTTGCCGGTCTGCGTCAGCAGGCTGTACGTGGTAATGCGCTGCCCATCCCGGTGGTGACGTCGATGGGTAGCGCGTCTCTCTTCCGACAGTGACTCCGGCAGAAACAGGGCAGCGGCGCCGATCGCCAGCAGCGACATGCCCCCGGCAACCAGGCAGGGCAGGGTGAAACTCGCCGTGTCACCGGACAGCAATCCACCCAGCAGTGGCCCCAGTACCATGCCCAGTCCCCAGGCCGTGCCGATCACCCCCATTCCCCGGGCGCGCTGCTCCGGGGAGGTGATGTCTGCCATCATGGCAGAGGCCACCCCGAAATTCCCCGCCATGGCACCGGCGAACGCCCGCGCCAGGTAGATCATCCACAGTTCCGTCGCGAGCCCGAGCATCATATAGGACAGGGCGGCTCCCAACAGGCAGACCATGATCACCGGCTTGCGCCCGATCCGGTCTGACAGGCGTCCCCAGTAGGGCCCGCAAATGCCCGAGCATACGGCATAGGTGGCGATGATGTAGGCGATGTCCAGCTTGGAGGCGCCGAGCTGGGGCGACAAAAACGGCAGGATAGGGATGACGATGCCGAAGCCGATCAGGTCCAGCAGAACGACCCCGAAAAGGATTGGCACTAACCGCGGTCCGCCCGGTACATCAGGTTCCCTGCCAGCGTCGCACTTGCCCGACCGGCAGTTCAAACAGGTCCAGGACCCGGCCCACGCTCTGGGTGACCATCTCTTCCAGGGAAGCCGGCTTGCTGTAGAAGGCGGGAACGGGGGGAGCGATCACCGCACCCATTTCCGAAAGTTGCGTCATGGTTCGCAGGTGGCCGGTATGCAGGGGTGTCTCCCGGACCATCAGCACCAGGCGCCGGCGCTCCTTGAGGACCACGTCCGCGGCCCGGGTCAGCAGCGACGAGGTTACCCCGGTTGCGATTTCCGACATGGTGCGTATCGAGCAGGGAGCCACCAGCATACCCGCGGTGATGAAGGAGCCGCTGGCAATAGAGGCCCCCACGTTCTTGATTGCGTGAACTTCGCTGGCCAGCGCCTGAATGTCTTTCAGGGCAAGGTCCATTTCATAGTGCAGCGTCAGCTCGGCCGACTTGCTCATCACCAGGTGGGTCTCCACCCCGCATTCACGCAGCAATTCGAGCGCACGCACCCCGTAGAGAATACCGGATGCGCCGCTGATACCGACGATGATGCGTTTTTTCACGCGCTGGTCCCTGCTCCGACGTATCCGGGAACTTTAACAGCACGAACCTGAAAATTCACTTGGACCTTCCGCGCTCGCCGGATGCCCCGCCCTTGCCCTTCCGGCCCGGTGACTGCTTGCCGCCGGGTTTTCCCCGTTTCCTCGGCGCGGCGCCCTTACCGCCCTCTGCGCCTGCCCGGGATATCTGCAGGCGCTGGCCGCTGACCCAGACCGACTTGAGATGCTTGAAGATCTCCTTCGGCATCCCCTCGGGGAGATCCACGGTGCTGTAGTCCTCGTTGATCTGGATACGCCCGATATATTCCGCATCGATCTCGGCCTCGTTGGCGATGGCACCGACAATATTGCCGGGCTTAACCCCGTGTGTATGGCCCACCTCGATCCGGAAGCGCTCCATCCCGGGATCGGGTGCGCGCTCTTCCCCCGCGGGTTTTTCCTTGCGGGGAGCCTTTGCGCCGGCAGCACTCCTGGCGGGCGGGGTACTCTCAGTTTTTACCCTGCCCCCGGCCGGTGCCCTCGCCGCCAGCGGTTTACCCCCCTGGGCCATGGCTCCCAGGGCGGCGGCCACCTCGATCACCGGCACCCCGTACTCGTGCTGGTACTCCTCCACCAGTTTGCGGAAGACCTCCAACTCGGCCGTGGCAAGGGTTTCGGTAATGCGCTGCTTGAACCGGCCGATACGCTTGTCCGAGACTTCCTCCGCCGTCGGCAGCTCCATTTTCTCGATGGTTTTGCCCGTCGCTTTCTCGATGGCCCGCAACAGACGCCGCTCCCGGTTGGCGGCGAACAGGATCGCATCCCCCTCCCGGCCGGCCCGGCCGGTGCGGCCGATACGATGAACATAGGCCTCCACGTCGTAGGGGATGTCGTAATTGATGACGTGACTGATCCGCTCGACGTCCAGCCCGCGTGCAGCCACGTCGGTGGCCACCAGGATATCCAGTCGTCCCCCTTTCAGGTTGTCGATGGTTTTTTCCCGCTGTTTCTGCGGAATGTCGCCATTCAGCGGCGCCGCGGAATATCCCCGGGCGGCGAGTTTGTCCGCCAGTTCTGCGGTCGCCAGCCGGGTGCGCACGAAGATGATCATGGCGTCAAAATCCTCCACTTCGAGAATGCGAGTGAGCGCATCCAGCTTGTGCACGCCAGCCATCATCCAGACCCGCTGGCGGATGGATTCGTTGGCGACGGTTTGCACCTCGATAGAAATCTCCCGAGGCTCATGCAGGTGCTGCTGGGCAATGCGGCGGATCGCTGCGGGCATGGTCGCGGAGAACAGGGCGATCTGGCGCTCTGCAGGCGTCTGCTCGAGGATCCACTCGACGTCATCGATGAAGCCCATGCGCAACATCTCATCCGCTTCGTCCAGTACCAGCGTCTGCAGGCCGGACAGATCCAGGGAACCCCGGCGCATGTGGTCCATGATGCGCCCGGGAGTTCCCACCACGATATGCACGCCGCGCTGTAACTGCCGGAACTGGCCCCGGTAGTCTGAACCCCCGTAGATCGGTAGGACATGGAAGCCGGGAAGGTGTCGCGCATATTTCTGGAAAGCCTCCGCGACCTGGATGGCCAATTCCCGGGTCGGCGCCAGCACCAGCACCTGGGGCAGGGCCCGGGAGAGATCCAGCCGCGCCAGTGCGGGGAGGGCAAAGGCCGCCGTTTTTCCGGTGCCGGTCTGGGCCTGCCCGAGCACATCGACGCCCGCCAGCATATGCGGGATGGTGGCAGCCTGAATCGCGGAGGGCGTTTCGTAGCCCACATCGAGCAGGGCTTGCTGCAGCGGCGCGGGCAGGGAGAGATCGGCAAAGCTGCTTGCCGCATCGGGAGATGACATAGGGAGTTCCTGGAGGATACGGTGTGGGGCCACCCCATCGGGCGGCGGCGGGCGATTATACAGGGAAAGGATCCGGCTGTCCCCGGCACCCGCTGCCGACGCTCACAGGGCCGGTGTGTCGTCCGGGGGAGGCCTACCCGAAGACAGACAGTAATACATTGATGATCATGGCATTGGACAGATCGATGAAAAAAGCCCCCACCAGGGGTACCACGATAAAGGCCCGCGGTGCTGCCCCCAGGGACTTCGTGACCGCCGTCATATTGGCGATAGCCGTAGGCGTCGCGCCCAGGGCCAGACCGGAGTAGCCGGAGCAGATCACCGCCGCCTCGTAGTTGGCCCCGAGCAGGCGGAACACGAGAAAAATCGAATAGCAGCAGATCGCCAACACCTGCAGGACCATCAGCAGGGTCATAGGCCCGGCCAGAGTCGCCAGGGTCCAGAGTTTCAGGCTCATCAGTGACATGGCGAGGAACAGCCCCAGGCTGACATCCGACACCAGCGCCAGGGACCGTGAACCGGAGGGCCACTCGTAGTTCGGCAGTATCCGCGGCAAGGTATTGGTGAGAATGATCCCCGCAAACAGGCAGGTGACGAAGTCCGGCAGTTTCATGCCCCAGTACTCGAACAGGTCGTTGAGCTGGAGGCCCAGGCCAATGGCAATGGCAATCACCAGCAGCACCTTGAGGATGCCATCGACATCGATGATCTCGTGCTCCTTGTAGCGGAAACCGACGGTCAGGTCACCTTCACCGGAGGGGGAGAGCTTGTGGCGCCACACCAGGAAGCGGGCGATAGGCCCGCCCACCATGCCGCCAAGTATCAGTCCGAAAGTGGCGCAGGCCAGGCCCAGTTCCATCGCACCGGCTATACCGTACGTCTCTGTGAAGGTTGGCGCCCAGGCGATGGCCGTGCCGTGCCCGCCGCTCAGGCTGACGGAGCCGACCATCAGGCCCGCCACGGGCTTCCCGCCAACGGCCCAGGCGACGCCGATGCCCACCAGGTTCTGGATGAACAAGTAGCCGATCGCCAGCACCAGCAGTACGCCCAGGGCCCTGCCGCCCTGGCGCAGCACGTCGATACGCGAAGAGAGCCCGATGGTGGTGAAAAAAACCACCAGGAGCATGTCCCGATTGGCCATATCGAAAACGACTTCGGTATCGGCCAGCCAGTAAATAAGGCCAAACAGGATAGAGGCCAGCAGGCCGCCGGTCACCGGCTCCGGAATATTGTAATCCCGCAGCAGTCGAAACCGACCATTGAGGTAGCGTCCGAGGTACAGTACCAGGATGGCGATAATCAGCGTCTGGCGGGGATCGAGCTCCATGCCCTCACTGCGCGCGGAAGGTGGCCAGCACTTCCGGGCCAGCCAGCAGCGACAGGGTTTCCCCCTGCAAGCGGAAGCCATCCACGCGGGCCAGCGTCTGCAGGTAGGACTGTTCCAGTTCGCCCCCTTCCACACAGGCCATCATGGTTCCCGCCAGGTTGCCGAAGCTGAGTGGGCTGGCATGTTCGGATGCGCCCTCCCGGGAATAACCACCCGTATAGCGGTTGCAGCCCGAGAAGCCAGCGGCGCGGCCCTCCTCCGACAGGAACTCAAGATCCACGGGTTTACCTCCGGCACCGTTCGGCGCGGCCTCACCACCGAGTGTGGCGAGAACCCAGCGGGTGCCCTCCAGCGCCGGGCCTTTCGCCTGGACCGGTGCCGGCACCCGCCGCACCAGCACCTCGACGGGATTTCCGGCAAACGGATCGATGTAGTCTGTCGAGGTGAACATCAGACGGCCCTCGAGACTGATGGTGGCGCGCAGGGCGTAACGCATCCGAGGGTCGATACTGGCGGGATCGTATTCAATGCTAAAGGGATAGGGAGGCCCGCTCTCCGGTTTGAGCAGTACGCTGGCCAGCACCGTTGCCATGGCGTCAGCCCGGGAAACGTCCTGTAGTTGCACCTCTACCTCGGCACCCGGGGGGAGTGCGATGCGCTCACGGTACCATACGCTGCCCTCGATGCGCGCCACGCTAATCCCCCCGGGCTCCCCGGCTGCAGGGGGCTGACCACTGTCCCCGCCACACGCGGACAGCCCGGACAGAGTGAGCAGTGCCAGGCAGAGCCACGGCAGACGCAAGGTTAACGGCATATTTCATTCTCCAAATTCCCGTAATGACTGAACCAGGCCTGCCTCCTGAGAAAGCATCAGGAAGCCAACTGCTCCAGCATGGCTTTCATTCTGGCGTGCAGCAGGTTGACCGCCTTGAGCGGGCGGACCATGACCTTGAATTCGGTGATCTTACCGGAGGCATCGAAGGTCAGGATATCCACCCCGTTGACCACGATGCCGTCCATGTCGCAGACAAATTCCAGCACCGCATGATCGCCGCTGACCACCTCCTTGACATAGTGAAAGCTGTCATTGAAGACGTGCATGGCGCCGGTCAGGTAGAAGGTGGTGAGTTCCCGCCCTTCCTGGGGGGTGTGTACGACAGGCGAGAGGAAAACGCAGTCCTCCGCGAGAATTTCGCCGAGCCTGGCAGGGTCGCGCTGCTCAAGAATCTGGTGCCAGGTTGCCAGTGTGTCCATACTCGGTTGTCCTTGTTTAGCAACGGGTGATGAACAGGACGTCACAGACCCACGTCCTGGGCAAATTCCCGCTCGATCTGCTGCTGCATCTCATAGCGGGCGATGCCCCGGCGACTGCCGGAATCCCGCATCCGCTGATGGTAACGCTGCCGGCGATAATGCGCCACCAGACGGGGGAACCTCTCCTGCTCCGTCTCCCCGGCAATCAGCGCTTCGATGAGGGCAATGTCGATGCCCACCCGGTAGGCGATACGACTGGGCCTGATTTTATGTGCATGGAACTCCGCCACGATATGTATCTGCCGCTCCCGGGAGTAATGACACTCCCGGGAGTATCCATAGGGAGGGGAGGGCGTGCGCGGATCCGGCCTGTTCGTGTCAGAGCTCATAGGCAATTATTAGCAGTTGACCCTGCGCTTGCCAAGTCTGACCGGAGGAATCCGCGGCCGACCCGGGGATCTTGACGACGATCAAGGTTTTCTCTATTGCCATTTGCCTTGCGGGCTGATTGGACTATGATCCTCAATTCGAAAACGCGAAGACGGCCTCAGTCCGCCTCTCTCAGTCCAGCGGGAGCATTTTTATGGAGATGTGGTTTGACCACACCGGAGTCGATGACCGCGGCGTCCACCGCAAACGGGTAAGCCGGTCCAGGGACCAGGAAGAGGCCGAGATCAACCTGACCCCCATGCTCGATGTGGTCATGATCATGCTCATCTTCTTCATCGTGGCGGGTTCTTTTGTACGGGAGGTCGCCATCGAAGTGGAGCGCAAGCAGACCAGCAGCGCGCAGTCCGACGAACCCTCGGAAAATATCACGGTTCAGATCAGTGCCACTGACGAGATCTGGATCAAGGGTCGTCGCATCGACGACCGCTCCGTGCGAGCCAACATCAGCCGGCTTAAGGCGGAAAACCCCAAGGCCTCGGTGATCATCAAGGCCCATGACAAATCCACGGTTCGGGCGCTGGCCACCGTCACGGATTCCGCCCGGGAAGCGGGCATTTACAACGTATCCCTCAGCACCGGCAAGTGACCTGCGGGGCCGGCTGATGGCCGGCCTTAACGGATCCGCCCCCCGACCGATATACTGGTGTGGACGCGAGATCCCCCCCAGCTGCTGCCGCCATACCCGCTCGAGATCCCGACACTGCCGTATACCTGCGGATCGCTGCAGCCGGCAAGCCCGCTCACCAGGGCCGCCACAAACAGCCAACGTACTGTTCTGATCATACTTTTCACAGGCTCTTCCTCCTTTCAGCCAACACCTGGCCGGATTCCCAGGTCTGCAGCGCGATACCCGCTCCCGATGGGCCGGTGATGATGGCGACCAGACCGCCCTCCGGGCGCGCAGTGGCCGGAACCAGGACCTGTCCTCCCAGCGAATCGACCCGGGACAGAATAGCTGTCATCTGCGCCTCGTCAGCGACCCTGAGGTAGCTGACCCACCGCGGATCCATGTCCTGAGCCGGCCGGGACCTGACCCCGGCGCGAGGCCGTTCCCCGGCCGCAAGAATCCGATACTCGATGGACTCTCCCCCTGTTTCCAGCCGGAACGACTGGGAAGAGAGCGACACGAGTTCGGTATAGAAGCGCGCCGCTGTGTCGACTTCTCCCGTCCACAGCTCATCCCAGAGGAAGCGGCCCGCCGGCGGCGGGCCATCCGTGTCCGGGGGGTCGCCATCCCGGGTTTCGAGCAGCGCCAGCACGGCACCCTGCGGATCCGCGACGACAGCGATGGTCCCCCGCTCCCCGAGCGAGGTGGGTGGTGTAAAGACGGTGCCACCGGCTTCACGCAGCCGTCGGGTCGCCAGTTCCACATCGCTCACCGAAAACAGCACGACCCACTGGGAGATATCGGCCTCAGTAGGCAGCAGGTTCTGGTCCACCATACCCCCGATCAGTTCACCCTGGTGCTTTATGAGCGTGTAGTTGACCCCGTCAAGCGGCTCGAACTCCCAGCCGAACAGCCCGGCGTAGAACGCACGGGTCGCCGCCGGCGTGTCGGTCAGCAAGTCGTGCCAGATGATTTTTCCAGGCTGACGTGCTCCGGCGGTCGACCCGGTCACCGCCGGTATGCTGAATTCAGTGCTCGCGCAGGCTATCAATACCCACGACAGGCCCACGTAACATGCAAGCTTTCTTATGCTCAAGATCTTCGACCTCCCCGCCGCTCACCCTGTCCGCCAGGCCAGGCGGCGAAGCTGGCAATGCGGTCATCGCGATGCAATACTCCCACCTTACACCCCAAACACAGACAGGGAGAAGTCCATGAAACGCATCCTCGCAATCGGGAGTATTGTAATGCTTAGCGCCTGTGCTGCCGAGCCCGGCAGTGAAAAATGGTGCGCCAGCATGAAGGAGAAACCCAAAAGCGAATGGAACGCATCAGATGCAAAGACCTATGCCAAGAGCTGCCTTATCGAGGGCATGGCGATAGGCTCGGAGGAATGGTGCGAGGACTTATCCGAAAAGCCCAAGGGCGAGTGGACTGCAGACGAGGCGGCGAGCTACGCCAAGCACTGCGTTATGTAGCCGGCTCGATCAGCAGGGTCGGGATGCCCAGGCAGTGGCTTTTTACCGTGGCCACCCGGGTACCCGGCTTCCTGCCGGGCCGAACAGGCGACAGGTCCACACCCTCACGTCCCAGGCGGGCCGCTTCCTCCTCGAGATCAGGGCATTGATAGGCGATGCCCCAGAAATGATCCGCCTGCACCGGCGGTGAGTCCGGCTCTATCACTTCAAGGGTCAGTTTCCCCGCACGAAAAAACAGCATGCGCCCGCCCCACTCCGGCACCGTCCTGTCCAGCGCGAGCCTGATACCCAGCTGGCGGGCAAACAGACCCACACTGGCTTCGGCATCGGCCGTCCTGAGCACCACGTGATCCACCCGCAACGCTGGCGGGAGAGCGTCGGCAGATTCCCTGAACGCGGCACTGACGGATCCATCACAGGTTGCCAGGTCCAGGCCCGCCGCGTTCGCCACTGGCCGATCCTCAGCGCCACCCTCCGGCGTAGTGAACACCAGGCCGCGAATTCCGGCACGCTCCACCGGCGCCTCCTCCAGGACGATGACCGTGTTGGCCAACGCAAGCCAACGGGTTACCGCACCCCCGGGGCCGGGCGCTAAGGCAGGCACGCCGAAAAGTCGCCGATACTGGGCCACGGCATCATTGATGTCCGGCACTTCCAGGACAATGCGATCGAATCCGCTAACCATGTGGCTTCCCTGTATGCTCTCAACTGAAAATCACTTTAAAAGGTTTTGGCTATTTTGCCGATCGCCCTTACACTGGAGCGGCACGGCATTTCCTGCCCGGACACATCTTCAAAAACCATACAACGCACCCTGCGCAGATCCAAGGAGAAACCATGTCAAATCCTATAACCCGATTCCTGCTGGGAGGCCTGCTGGTCTTGGCGATGGCTTTGCCGACCATCAGCATGGCCGGCGATACCCTGCAACGGGTGGTCGACTTCAAGGTGCTGAAAGTCGGCATGTCAGGCGACCAGCCCCCGATGAACGCCCGCAACCGCGAAGGCAGCCTGATGGGTTTCGACGTGGACCTGGCCGCTGCACTGGCACTGGCCATGAGGGTCAAACTGGAAATCAAGACCATGCCCTTCGGCGAATTGATGACTGCGCTGGAGAAGGATGAAATCGACATGATCATTTCGGGCATGGCGATTACGCCTGAGCGTACTGAAATGGTTTCCTTCGTGGGCCCCTACCATATGTCCGGCAAGTCTGTTCTCACCAAGAACTCGGTGCTGGCCAGTATACGGGCAAGCGAGGAAATCAACCGCAAGGATCTGAAGCTGGCGGCGCTCAGGAATTCCACCAGCGCCTCTTTCGTCAGGACAGCGGCACCGGAGGCAATCCTGGTCGAAGTGGCGGACTACGACGAGGGAGTGGCCATGGTGATGGAGGGCAAGGCCGACGGTATGGTGGCAGATATGCCTGCCTGTTTACTGGCCGTCATGCGACATCCCGATGCCGGCCTGGTGACACTGGAAAAACCGTTGACCGTGGAACCCATCGGCATTGCCATCAGCAAGGACGATTCACAGTTTCTGAACCTGGTCGACAACTACCTAGAAGCCTACGGCAGGATGGGCGTGCTGACGCAGTTGCGCAAGAAGTGGTTTGAAGATAACAGCTGGATCGCCGCGCTGCCCTGAGCGAACCCGGCCGGCGGGAGCGGCAGGGGCCAGCACGTCGGTCCGCCTGCACTGCCGCACACGTTTCCCCGGATCGCCATGACCTCCACCCAACCGATTATCATCGCCCACCGCGGCGCCAGCGGCTACCTGCCGGAGCACACGCTGGCGGCGAAAGCGCTGGCACACGCGATGGGTGCCGACTACATCGAACAGGATGTGGTACTCACCCGGGACGGCGTGCCCGTTATACTGCATGACATCTACCTGGAGAGCACCACGGATGTAGCCCTGCGCTTTCCGGAGCGGGCCCGGGAGGACGGCCGTTTCTATGCCCTGGACTTCGATCTGGCAGAGATCCGGCAACTGCGGGTACACGAGCGCAGCACCCGGGATGACACAGGCGTCGAGGTGGCAGTTTACCCGGAGCGCTTCCCGCTGGAGACGGCCCTGTTCGGCGTCCCCACACTAGCCGAGGAAATCGATCTCATCAGCGGGCTGGACCGCAGCCGCGGACAAAGTACCGGCCTGTATATCGAACTCAAGGCGCCGA
>JAHEEV010000110.1:8440-11573 GCA_024640505.1 Halieaceae bacterium | reverse complement strand
ACCCCGCCCCAGATCATGAAGGTCAGGGGCCGGTAAAGCCACCACATCACTTCGGACACATAGATGCCCATGGCGCCCGGGAGTTCGTCGCGCCTGTCCTCCTCCGGAAAGTTCTGGCCGAAATACTCCGCGTGGGGGGCCGGACCCGAGTGGAAGTGGACGATGACCCCGAGATCCTCACAGATGGCCCAGAAGGGATCGTACTTGACGTGATGGTAGGGATCCTGGTCTCCCCAGAGCGTGGGGATCATCACGGCGCGCAGGCCGTTGTCCACACACCAGCGCACCGCCTCCACGGCCTGCCCCACGTCCCACAGCAGGGGGATGGAGGCGACACCGATATGGCGGGACGGATCGTTGGCGCACAGTTCCGCCAGCCAACGGTTGTGGGCCATGGCGCCGGCCCATTGCAGTTCCGGCACCATGTTCCTGGGCGACAGGCCCAGGCCCGCCCCGAAAGGCGGGGTATTCTTTTCGGTAATGCCATCGGGAAAGATCACCTCGGCGGCAATGCCATCCCCGGCCAGCATATTGAGACGCTCCCGGTAGTCCCAGGCCCCGGTCAGTTCCTTTTCCACCGGCGCCCGCCAGGCGTCATTGATCTCCTTGATCAGGAAGGTGGACTCGGATTTCTCCATCATGTCGATCGTGACCGGCACGGCGAGGTCCATCATTTCATGGTATTTGGTCTCGACATAGGGCTTGTAATCCGCAATCGGAAGTCCGGCGTGACAATCTGTCGACACCACGATCAGTCGTTCTGACATGAGAAAAGATCCCGCTATTCAAGCGCAGTGTAAACGATAACCAAATGAGCAAACTTGCACATTTGTATACAAACTAGTTTAATGCGATGAATATTGCAACTGCCGGGCAGGATTTTCATGGACACCGTTGCGGCGCCGCTGAGGCGTCGCGAAAAGCGCAAGCAGGAGATCCGCCACCGCATCGAGGACGCGGCCTACCGCCTGTTCAGGGAGCGGGGCATCGACGAGACGTCCATCGAGCAGATCTGCGTGGAAGCGGACGTGGCCCGACGCACCTTCTACGGGCACTTCCCCAACAAACACGCGCTGCTGGGGGGGCTGGGTATTTCGCGACTCTACAACCAGTCCGAACCCATGCTGCGCCAGTTGATGGCAGAACACGAGACGACGCGGGGGCGGCTGGAGGCGATGATCGACTACATCGAGTCGAACTTTGCCGGTTACGAAGAGATCGACCGCCAGCTGATCCTGATCGCCCCTTCGGCTTTCGCGGAAGACCAGGAGCAGCAGCGCGAAATCGGCAACTCGTCCATGGCCAGCTTCACCCGCCTGATCACCGCCGGGCTGGAGCTGGGCGACGTAAAAACGGATTTTTCGCCGGAAATACTGGCCTCCATGGTAGTGGGCACACTCAACATGCTCACTACCTGCTGGGCCATGGACAGCGAATATCCCATCTTCGCCAAGCTGGAAGAAGCCAGGGCCATGTTCGAGGCCCTGATCTGCAGCACCAACCGTTAGCGCCCATCCGGGACGCTCGCACCGACAACACCCACAGGAGAACACCCGTGACCACACCGGAAGCAATACACTTCGGCGCCAGCGACCTGCCCTTCGTGGATATCGGCGATGGCAGCAAACTCAAGGTTCTGCAGGTCAAGGCAGGCGAGGGCCTGTGGATCATCGAGAACATTTTCCAGGCCGGGTATGAAGTCGAGACCCATAAACACACCGGACCGGTCTACGGCTACACCACCTCCGGCGCCTGGAAGTACAAGGAATATGACTACGTCAATCGGGCGGGCTCCTTCCTGTACGAGCCCGCCGGCTCCGTCCACACCCTGCAGTGCGTGGAAGATGACACCCGGGTGTGGTTCCAGATGTACGGCTCCAATATCAACCTCGACGCCGATGGCAATGTCACCTCGATCGTCGACGGCCAGCTTACCCTGGACTTCTATTACGCCATGTGCGAGGAACAGGGACTGCCCCGACCCGGGGTGTTGGTGAGCTAGAGCGGGATTAACGACGTGAATATCGATATCTACAACCCGGACAGCTACACCCACGGTATCCCCCACGAGCAGTTTGCCTGGCTGCGCAAAAACGCGCCGGTATTCTGGCACGATCACCCCGACGGAGGCGGCTACTGGGCTCTGAGCAGACACGCGGACGTGGTCGAGGTGTCACGGGACTTCAGGACATTTTCCGCGGAGCGGGGCTTCGTCATGGTGGACGACCTGCCACCTGACATCCTGGAGATGGCCCGCAACCAGCTGCTGGGCATGGATCCGCCGAAGCACGGCCCCCTCCGCCGGGCCGTCATCACCCGTTTCACCTCGCGCATGCTGGAACAGCTGGAGCCGGCAGTGCGCCGGATCACCAGGGAGATCATGGCCAGTGCGCGGGATGCCGGGGAGGTCAATTTCGTGGAGAGCCTTGCGGGCGACCTGCCCACCGCCGTCATCGGCTCCCTGCTGGATGTCCCGGCGGATATGTGGCCGCAGATCCGTCGGTGGTCCGACCTGCAGACATCTGCCACGGACCCCGACCTGGGCGGAACGCCGGAGGAGGTCAACGAGGCCAGCGTGGCGATGGGTACCTATGGCTTCCAGTTGGCCAGTGAGCGCAAGGACCAGGGCGGGGACGACCTGATCTCCCTGTTGATCAACCAGGAAGTCGACGGGGAGCGGGTATCGGAAATGGAATTCGCCTCCCTGTTCGTGCAGATCACCGTGGCCGGCAACGAAACCACCCGCGGCCTGATCAGCAGCGGCATGTACGAACTGCTGCAGCGACCGGCGCTCTACCGGCAGCTGGCGGCCAACCCGGAGCAACTACCCCGGGCCATCGAGGAGATGTTGCGCTGGACATGCCCCCTGCACTACTTCCGTCGCACGGCTACCTGCGATACACGGATTGGTGGCCAGCGTATCAGGGAGGGTGACCGCGTGGTGATGCTCTACAGCTCCGCCAATTTCGACGAGGATGTATTCGACGACCCATTGCGGTTCGATATCGGTCGGGACCCGAATCCACACCTGGCTTTCGGTCACGGCATCCATCTCTGCCTGGGGGCCAACCTGGCCCGCCTGGAAGCACGGATATTTTTTGAAGAGTTCTTTCGCCACTTCAGCGGTATAGAG
>JAHEEV010000110.1:0-8340 GCA_024640505.1 Halieaceae bacterium | reverse complement strand
CTGGCGCCGGGGACCATAATTTACAGATTTATACCCGGGTGGGGATGGGTATTCGCAAAGTTCAGGTTATCATTGGCGGTTGGCACACGGGCAGCAGCAGCAAGAGTAGAAAAACATGGCGGCGTTCGGCACGGAATTCACACAGCGGATGGTTAGCAGTCTTTACGGCGCGGGGGAGTGGTCAGCCCTCGAGGTCGTACCGGTGGCCCCGTTTTCGATGCACCCAGCCACCCACGTGCTGCACTACGCCAGTGAATGTTTCGAGGGCCTCAAGGCGTACCGCACGGGCGGAGGCGAGATTCACCTGTTCCGCCCGGACCGCCACATGGAGCGCATGACCAACAGCGCTGCCCAGTTACTGCTCGAGATTCCGGACCGCGAAACCCTGGACCGCGCCCTGCATATGGCCGTGGCTGCCGTCGTCGATGAAATACCCCATTACCCGGGCGCGCTCTACCTGCGCCCCACCCTGTTCGGCACGGAAGAAGATATCGGCGCCGCGGCCAGACCGTCCAGCAAGGTCAGGTTCTATGTACTGACCTCCCCGGTGGGAGACTATTTCGCCGGCGGCCTGAAACCCCTGCGGGTGAAGGTCGACGACCAGGCGATGCGATCGACCCCGAACTTCGGGGCTGTCAAGACCGGCGGCAATTACGCCGCCGCGATGCGGCAGGTGGTGCGGGCCCAGCGGGAACTGGGGGCGGATCAGGTACTGTTCGCCCCCGGTGGCGAGGTACAGGAAACCGGTGCCGCCAACTTCATCCTGATCGAGGGTGACGAACTCCTGACCAAGCCACTGGACGGCTCCATCCTCCCCGGGGTCACCCGCGACTGCATCCTCACTCTGGCCAGGGAGGCAGGGCTCAAGGTATCCGAGCGCAATTTCACCGTGGAGGAACTGCTGGAGCGCGCGCCCCGCGGCGAGGCGGCCCTGACCGGCACCGCGGCCGTACTCACCCCGGTGGGCACCCTGCTCTATGGCGGGCGGGAAATCACCGTGGGCGACGGGGGCATGGGTGCATGGTCTGCCGGCCTGCGCGAGCAGCTTTGCGCTATCCAGAGCGGCGTGGCCGAGGATCCCCACGGCTGGCGGGTACCACTGAGAGCGACCTGACCGGGGCTTCGCAACCCCACAACAGCAGAAGGAGGCCAGACATGTCCGACTCCCCCCACGGGGCGACGCAGCGCCGTTATGTGGCGGTAGACCCCGACGACCAGAGCCTGAGCATCGAGCGGGATGACGTCCCCTCGCCGGGGCCCGGCGAGCTGCTCATAAAAGTCGGCGCAGCGGGCCTGAACCGCGCCGATCTGCTGCAACGCCAGGGCCTTTACCCACCGCCTGCAGACGCTTCGCCGATCCTGGGGATAGAGGTTGCAGGGGAGGTCGTGGAGGTGGGCGCGGAGGTCACCGGGTGGGAGGTGGGTGACCGTGTTTGCGCCCTGACCCACGGCGGTGGATATGCCGATTACAGCATCGCGCCGGCAACCCAGTCACTGCCGGTACCGGACGGTTTCACCACCCATGAAGCCGCCGCCCTGCCGGAAGCCCTGTTGACCATCTGGCACAACCTGTTCCAGCGCTGCGCCCTGCAGGCCGACGAGACGGTGCTGCTTCACGGCGGGGCCAGCGGCGTAGGCACCCTGGGGGTCAGCCTGTGCAAGGCCCTGGGGGCAGTGGTTTACACCACGGCCGGCAGCGAGGAAAAATGCCGCGCACTGGAAGCCCTGGGCGCCGCCCGGGCGATCAACTACAAAACCGAGGATTTCGAGGAGGTCATCACCGGACTGGGATTAAAGGACCGGGTCAATGTCATCCTCGACATGGCCGGCGGGGATTTCGTCCAGAAAAATCTCAATATAGCAGCCCCGGAGGGGCGTATCGTTTATATCGCCTTTATTCGCGGGGCGAAGGCGGAGGTCAACTTTGTCCCCCTGCTCATGAAGCGGCTCACCGTCACCGGCTCTACCCTCCGCGCCCAGAGCTTCGCCCAGAAGGCCGTGATGGTGCAGGAAATACTCGAACAGGTGTACCCGCATCTGAACAGCGGGGCCATCCAGGTGGTCATAGACAGCGTATTCCCCCTGGAGGAGGTTGAAAAAGCCCACGAACGCATGCAGAGCGGCGAGCACATGGGCAAGATCATCCTCACCACGTAGGCCGACTCCAGCGGCGGACGCGCGAGGACACCATGATACAGGTCAATCCAGCAGGCGAGACCCGGATGAAAGGGGCACACGCTCGAGGCTGCCTCGGCAGGCTGTGGATCGGGACCCTTATCGCCGTGCTGTTGACCGCCTGCGGTGGCGGCGGCGGGGGTGGCGGTCCGGATAACCAGGCGCCCATCGCCGACGCCGGTCTGTCACGTACGGCCATTGCCGGTGATTTCGTTCTGCTCGATGGCTCGGGCAGCAGGGATCCCGACGGGACGATTGTCCGCTGGCGGTGGCAACAGTCCTCCGGCCCCACCGTACTGCTTGATTCGCCGAATTCAGTACAGACGGGATTCACGGCACCGGCGGTCAACCAGACCACGGAGCTGCGCTTCACGCTGACTGTCGAAGATGATCGAGGAGCCACCGGCAGCAGCAGCGTCGGTATTACCGTCGAACAGGCGCCGGCTACTTTCAGCATCTCGGGCACCGTAAAAGCCTCGTCAAGCCAGGCGGCAGACGGGGACACCAACGATCCCGCCAGGCCGGCTTTCCCCAACGATACGGCCGCCACCGCCCAGGTCATTCCCAACCCGATCACGCTGGGTGGCTATGTCAACGAGCCGGGCACCGGCGCTCCGGGGAGATCCCAGCTCAGCGGCGACACCGAGGATTTCTTCCGGGTGGATCTGCTGGCAGGGCAGACCGTCACCATGCTGGTGGCCGACTTCCGGGAGGCGGACGCAGACCTGTACCTGTATGACAGCACCGGCACCACCATACTGGACGCCTCCACCGCCATGGGTGAAATCGAATCCCTGACCATTGCCGAGGACGGCAGCTATCTGGTGAACGCCTCCATTTTCTTCGGGGCTACCAACTACCTGCTGGCGATCGGCGCGGGCAGCGAAGTATCCACCGACAGCGCCGATATCGTACCCTGGGAGGTGGTGCTCAAGTACCGTGAGGCAGAGGAGTCCTCAAAGCCGCCCGCCGACAGGACAGCAGCGATTGTCAGGCGGATGGCCATGGAGCAGCGGGCAGGCGGGCGCGGGCGGGCCCGGCTGATGTCCCTGCGCAGCAGCGGATTGAATGCGCAGGAGCGACACGGACGGCTCGGCGCGGCGACCGGCAAGGGCGCCCTGATGAAGGATCCCGGGCTGAGGTCCCGCTGGGAAACCCTGCTGGCGGTCAAATCCCTGCGCCGTGACCCCGCCGTGGAATACGCCGAACCCAACTATCGCCTGCGTGCATCCCTGGTACCCGATGATGAGTCCTTTCCCTTACAGTGGCACTATCCACTGATCGATCTGCCAGCCGCCTGGGATACCACCAGCGGCAGTTCGGACGTGGTCGTCGCGGTCGTCGACACCGGCATCCTGGCGGGCCACCCTGATCTGGCGGGCCAGCTCGTACCCGGCTACGACTTCGTCCGCGACCCCGCCAGCGCCGGTGATGGCGACGGCATCGACCCCGACCCCGAAGACCCGGGCAACCCCCTGGAGCCGACCGCCAGCACTTACCACGGTACCCATGTAGGCGGCACGGTGGCTGCCGCGGGGAACAATGGCCGCGGGGTCGCCGGCGTGGCCTGGTCGTCACGCATCATGCCCCTGCGCGCCCTGGGGGGCGGCGGCAGCGGTACCAGCTATGACGTCAACCAGGCGATCCGCTACGCGGCGGGCCTGGCCAACGACTCGGGCACGGTGCCTGACAAACCTGCGACCATCATCAACCTGAGCCTGGGCGGCGGCGGTTTCTCCCAGGCCGACCAGTCCCTGCTGCAGCAGGTGCGCGCTGCCGGTGTGCTGGTGGTTGCCGCCGCCGGTAATGAGGCCAGCACACTCCCCGCCTACCCCGCTTCGTATGAGGGCGTGATTTCGGTGAGTGCGGTCGACCTGCAGCAACGGATCACGCGCTACTCGAATACCGGTGCCTTCGTGGATGTGGCTGCCCCCGGCGGTGACAACGGGGTGGACCTCAATGGTGACGGTTACGCGGATGGGGTGCTCAGTACGGGCGGGTCGGGCACCGGTGCAGGGAGCAGCTTCGCCTATACGTTTATCTCGGGCACCTCCATGGCGACGCCCCACGTATCCGGCGTGCTGGCCCTGATGAAGAGCGTCAACCCTGCCCTGGCGCCGGACGACATCGACGCCCTGCTGGCGCAGGGCGCGCTCACCGATGACCTGGGCGCGACCGGCCGCGACGACCAGTACGGCCACGGCCTGATCAACGCCCAACGCGCAGTGTTTGCGGCTATCGAGGCGGCTGGCGGCTCGCCGGCTGACGATCCGAGGCTGGTTGCCTCGGCCTCCACCCTGAGCTTTGCCATCGCCAGCAGCGGCCTCGACCTGGAGCTGTCCAACGGCGGCCGGGGTGAACTGACGCTGCTTTCTCTGGAAACGTCGGCGCCCTGGCTGCAGGTGACACCGCAGGATGTCGATGCCGCGGGTCTCGGGCTCTACCGGGTGCTGGTGAATCGCGACGGGCTGGCGGCGGGTGTCTACTCCGCCACTATCAGCGCCCGCTCCAGTGTCAACGACCTGGTTGTCCGCGCCTTGTTGTCCGTGGGCAACGAGGCGGACACCGCCGACGTCGGACTCGTTTATATCCTGCTTTACGATGTGACACTGGACGAGCCCGTCGGCCAGGTGATCGCCTCCCCCGAGAGCGGGGATTACCGCTTCAGGTTTGACGGCGTGCCCGCCGGTCAGTATCAGCTCATCGCCGGCTCGGATGCAGACAACGACCTGTTCATCTGTGACGCGGGCGAGGCCTGTGGCGCCTGGCTGACAATCGACCAACCGATCCTGGTCGAGCTGGACCGGGATCTTTCCGACCTGGATTTCCCGATCGAATACCTGATATCGATTCCCAGTGTCAGTGAATCCGCTGCCGGCACCAGAACCGCCACGCCGGGACGATCGGTCCCGAGGTCCAGCAGGCAGTTTGCAATACCGGTTTCATCTCGCGATGATTAACCCATCTGGGCCGTGACAGGCCCACCCGATAAGAAACCCTGCCCACCAGCAAAGGTAGATCACCTGTCCAATGCGTTTTTCACCCCTGTTTTCTCTCCTGCTTTTTCCTCTCCTTGTCGCTTGCAGTGATGCGCCCGACGACGAAACCAAAGACGCCGCTTCACCCCCCCCGACGACATCCAGCGAGGCTGCAGCGTCGAACCCAGTCGCCCCTCAGGAGGGGGAATTACTGGAGGAGTCCTATGTGTTCAGGGAAGTCTGGACAGGTGACCTGGATGTCATGGAGGAGCGCCGCGTCATCCGGATTCTCACGGTGTACAGCCCGGGGCGCTACTATATGGACAGGTCAGAAGAAAAAGGCCTGGTCAAGGAAGTGGCCGGGCTGCTGGAGAAGTTCATCAACAAACGTCTCCAGCGCAGGAATGTGATCGTCCATGTGGTGGTCATCCCGCTGGCACGCAGTCAGCTCATCCCGGCCCTGCTGGAGGGCCGCGGAGACCTCATTCTTGCCGGCCTGTCGATTACACCCGAGCGACAGGAGGTCGTGGATTTCAGTATTCCCGCAACCAAGCCCCTGTCGGAAATCCTGCTGACGGGTCCGTCCGCGCCGCCCCTTTCCTCCATTGACGATCTCTCGGGACAGACCGTGTATGTGCGCCATTCCAGCAGCTACCGGGAAAGCCTGGAGCGATTGAATCGTCGCTTCAGCGAAGCGGGCAGGGACCCGGTCATCATCGAGCCCGCCTCGGAGTTGCTGGAAGATGACGACCTGGTGGAGATGGTCAACAGCGGCATGCTGCCCTGGGCGATTGTCGACGATTACAAGGTACCGCTCTGGGACGACGTCTTCGAAGACCTGGTGGTGCGCGATGATATCGTGTTCCGGGAGGGCGGCCGGATCGCATGGGCATTCCGCAAGGACAGCCCGAAGATGGAGGAGGCGATCAACAGCTTCCTGAAAAAAAACCGCGAGGGGACTCTCACCGGTAACGTACTGAAGAACCGCTGGGTCAAGGATTTCGACTGGGCCGCCAACGCCCTGGCGCACCAGGATTTCGAGCGATTCAGTGAGCTCCAGCCCCTGTTCCGGAAATACGGCGAGCAATACGGGGTGGACTACCTCCTGGCCGCTGCCCAGGGTTACCAGGAATCACGCCTCGACCCGAACGCCCGCAGCCACGCGGGCGCGATCGGCGTCATGCAGATGCTGCCCGCCACGGCGAAGGATCCCAATGTCGGCATTCCGGATATTCACAAAACGGATGCCAATATTCACGCCGGTATCAAGTACCTCGCATACCTCCGCGATCGCTACTACAGCGACCCGGAAATAGACGACCTGAACCGGACCCTGTTGGCCCTGGCAACCTACAACGCCGGCCCGCGCCGCATGATCAACCTCCGGAACGAGGCCAAAAAACTGGGCTATGACCCCAATGTATGGTTCGACAACGTGGAGATGGTGGCGGCCAAACGGGTTGGTCGGGAGACCGTTCAGTATGTCGCCAATATCTTCAAATACTTTATCGCCTACCGCATGTCCCTGCAGCGGGTTGAAAAACACGAAGCCGCCAGGGAGCGAGTGGGAATCTAGCAAGCCGGGGGCAGTAACATTCCCGACCCGCTCGCAGCCGTCACCCCGTGGCAGTGCATCGGCTGAAAGCCGGCAGGACTGGCCCGCCGGCGGTACAGCCTAGCTGCTGCTCGCCCTCAACCTCTGGACCTGGAATTCCGGTCTGGTTTCAGCCGGGGGATAGTGGAGGGTGAGCGGCTCCGGGAGCCCGTCCTCATTGATGATCTGGGCGTGGCTGCGATCGAGCAGCCCCGGCTCCGCCACACCACAGGAGTGCGCGATAATCTCCACCTCATGCATCAGGTTGCGGGCATAACTGGCCACTCGGGGAGCCTTGTCGGCGGGATTCAGTCCCTTCTGCAGATCCGGATCGTGGGTGGTGATTCCCGTGGGGCAGGTGTTCTTGTTGCACTGCAGGGCCTGCACACAACCCAGGGCGAACATGAATCCCCGCGCGGAGTTCACGCAGTCTGCACCCAGGCACAGGGCGGCGGCCACTCCGCCCGGGTTGACCATTTTCCCCGAACAGATGACCCGTATGCGCTCGCGCAAACCGTATTCGACCAGCTTGTCCACCACCAGTGGCAGACTGCTGCGCACCGGTAAACCCATGTAGTCGATCAGGCTCTGGGGAGCCGCACCGGTACCGCCGTCGGCGCTGTCTACGGTGAAAAAATCCGGGGCGTACTCCAGTCCCCGTTCATGAATCCTCACGCACATTTCATCCAGCCAGTCGGACTGGCCGATAACCGCCTTGATACCCGTGGGTTTCCCGGTCACGCGGCGAACACGGTGGATCATGTCCAGCAGCTCGTCTATGGAGCCGATGTCGGGATGACGATTGGGGCTCAGGGAATCCTGCCCTGCCGGAATGCCCCGTGTGCTGGCGATCACGTCCGTTACTTTCGCGGCCGGCAGGATGCCTCCTTTGCCGGGCTTCGCACCCTGGGACAGCTTGATTTCGAACATACGGACCTGCTCGTGATCGGCAAGCTGGCGCAGTTTTTCCTCGCTCAGCCTGCCCTGATCATCCCGGACCCCGTACTTGGCAGTACCGATCTGGAAAATGATGTCACAGCCTCCCCGCAGGTGAAACGGGGACATGGCACCCTCCCCCGTATTCAGCCAGACACCGGCCTGCCGCGCGCCTGTCGAGAGCGACTCGATGGCGGGGGCGGAGAGCGCGCCGAAACTCATGGCCGATATATTGAAGTAGGACGCGGTGCAGTAAGGTTGGGCCGCATAACCCTCCCCGAAGACGATATCGCGGGGCGGCGCTACCTCCTCCTCCAGGGGCGGAAAGAGGCCGTTGAGAAAGATGATATCCCCCGGTCGGTTGAGCGGGTGGGTGGATCCGAAGGCCACCATGGAATCGATATTTTTCGCAGCGCGATAAACCCAGGACCGCTGCGCGCGATTGAACGGCAGCTCCTCGCGGTCCAGCGCGAAAAAATACTGCCGGAAGAACTCCCCGAGATGCTCGAAAAAGTAGCGGAAACGGCCGATCACCGGATAGTTCCGTCGAATCGTCTGCCGGGTCTGGGTGACGTCCGCGATGTACATATAGATGACGGCAAGAATCACAATACCGATCACCAGGGCCATCAGCAGCGCGGCGACTTCCAGAAAATT
>JAHEEV010000026.1 GCA_024640505.1 Halieaceae bacterium | reverse complement strand
CGGCGCACTGCCATTCCGTGATCGACGTGGGCTGCGGCTGGGGCATTTCAGGTATCTGGTGCGCCCGCAAGCTCGGCGCGGACGTGACGTCCATGGACGCCGACCCCGATGTGTTTCCCTACCTCGAAGCCACGGCCGCCATCAACAAGGTGGAAACCGACCCGTTGGTGTCCCGCTTCGAAAAACTCAAAACCCGCCAGCTCGCCGAGTTCGATATGCTGATCGCCGCGGACATCTGTTTCTGGGATGAACTGGTCGACCCGGTGTGCAACATGGTCAACCGGGCAGTGAAAGCCGGGGTCAAGCACATTCTCGTGGCAGATCCGGAACGACCCACCTTTTTCGAGATGGCGGAACGCTGCGTCGACAAGCACTGCGCCGAGATCGTGGAGTGGGAGACCCGTTCACCGATAAAGGCCAGCGGCGCGATCATGGTCATCGAAAACGCCTGAGAGCGCTGCCACTGTCTCAGTCGAGCAGTTCATATTCCCGGGCCAGGGAAGCGTAATCCGCGGCCTGTCCTTGGTTGTAACGGGGGCGGAAACGGGTCCGGGACAGCTGGCGGCGCAGGCTCGATGCCACACCCTCGTCCTCTTCCCGTGTGACACGGGTCTGGATGTTTTTTGCCCGGCCGTGGCGGGTGACGTCGTAGCGGGCAACGACAATGACCTGGCGCTCTCCCTCTCCCGCCGTTACCGGCTGCCAGAAAGCGCCGTTATCGGGCAGTTCTACCGGTTGCCCCAGCCAATTTTCCAGGGTCCCGTACTGGCCTGCCCGATGAAGCTGCTCTACGACCGCGGCATAGTGCTCGGCTGCCCGATGTCCGCTGCCATTCCACTGGTACCAGTCGGCCAACTCCAGGTGAATGCGGGCGCGCTCTTCGAGGGCCGCCTCCTTATCCCGGACCAGCAGGTCTTCGAGCAATCTCACGCCCTGTCCCACGGCACCGCGCTGGATGCCCTCGAGTCGCATCAACTTGGAATCTTTCTCACCCCAGTCGGAGGCAAATATAGGCACGCTGGGGGGTGCGCTGGCATTTTGCAGCTTGGGTTGCACCCGGTCCTGTATCAGGTAGAGATTGCGCAACTGGCTCATGCACAGCTGGCGGTACCACAGGGGATCCGCCGCCGTGTCTGCCCCGACGGCGCGCAGTAACTCATCATTCAACTCGTACAGATCGAGCAAACGCCGGTTATCCTTGCCATCAAGGTCAAGACGCACCGCTTCCCGCTGCCAGCGAAGATACTCCAGTGCGGCGCGCATGCGTACGTCCGAATAGGGCGGCTCACCGCGCCCGTAGAGACGGAAGAAATACTCGTAGCGTTCGTCCAGGGTCGTCAGGTCGCCCGCGGCACGGTACGTGTCAAGCAGCTCCCGGAGGATCGGAATCTGGCGTTTACTGTACAGGCCGTCGTTTACCCGCACCACGTGCAGTGCGCGACGATACAGCTTTTCAGCACGCTCCAGATCTCCCTGCCCGCGCCGATGGCGAGCCAGTGCAGCAAGGGGCTCTGCCAGTGCATCCGCGTAGGGCCCGCCATGTAGTTCGCTCTCGGTCACCATCCGTTTATAGTTGACCGCTCCCGGCGCGGCGTCGGTCGCCATCTGCACCCTTGCACCGCCGGGGAGGCCATCGCGCCACTCCTGCCCCAGGCGCACGAACGTTTGCCCATAGGGCGCGGCCGTTGCAGCCTTCGCCGGTAGTGCGGGCGCCATACAGATTACAGCGACCAGCCCGGCCGCAGTCACGACACCCCTGCAGAGCGACAAAAACCCACTTTCAGATCTCATACCGACTATTTATCCCGCTCGCCTAGCACCCCTGAGCCAACAATGATATAACGGCCTGCCTAAATGAAACAGCCGCCCCGCGGGGCTTCAAGCCGATATGAAACAACTGGGAATTCTCGACGCCGCATTCATCAACCTGGAACAGGTCAACACACCCCAGCACGTGGGGGGCCTCGGCATCTATGACCCTTCCACCGCCCCTGGAGGGTTCGTAAGATTCAAAGACGTGATCGCGAGCTTTGAGCGCCGGCTGGGCTCCCAGCCACTGTTCCGCACCCGGCTGGTGGAAGTGCCCGGCGGCATCGACCGCCCCTATTGGGTCAAGGATGCAAACTTCGACGTTGAGTTCCACCTGAGGCACATCGCCCTGCCGGAGCCGGGCGACTGGCGACAGCTGTGTATCCAGGTGGCGCGCCTTCATTCGCGGCCCCTGGACCTGACCCGCCCCCTGTGGGAGGCCTACATTATTGAGGGACTGGACAACATACCCAACCTGCCCAAGGGTTGCTTCGCGATTTACACCAAGATGCACCACGCCCTGGTCGACGGGGCCGGCGGCTCCTCATTCATGGCATTACTTCACGACCTGTCTCCCACCCCGGATGAGGAGGAACAGATCGAGGAGGAACCGCGACTGGTAGATACTGACCCCTCTGCAGCGGAACTGCTGACCAAGGCATCGATCAATACCGTCAGGAACAGCCTGCGCCTTCTTACCGGCGGAGTCAGAACCGGGCTGGATCTGGGCAAGTACGCACTGGATATCGCGCGCAACGAAATACCGGCGCCGGACGTCTCGGCCCCGAAGAGCATTCTCAACAAGCCGGTGGGGCCACACCGCGTTTTTGACGCGGCGGAATTTCCACTGGACGGATTCAAGGATATCAAGAACGCCACAGCAACAACCGTGAACGACGTCGCCCTGGCGGTTGTCGCGGGTGGGCTGCGTCGCTACCTGGAGGCAAAAAAGGAACTGCCCGAGGAGGGTTCCCTGGCAGCCGCCATTCCTCTGAATATGCGTACCCGTCGCGGTATCACGGAGGACAACAACCAGGTGGGCTCGGTATTCGCGTCCCTGCACAGCGATATCGAGAATCCCCTGGAACGTCTGCGGGCTATTCAAGCGTCCACGGAACAGGCCAAGCAGCACGGTGAATCCAGCCCAATGGTCGACGCCATGATGTTGGCGGGTGTATTCTCACCCGCCCTCAGTCAAACCGTGGCCGGCTTCTGGTCGCGCAACGACCTCTCCAGACTCATTCCACTCAACATATCGACCTGCATCTCCAACGTGGCGGGGCCGGATTTCCCGCTGTATTGTGCAGGTGCGAAGATGGTCGACTACTACGGCCTGGGTGTACTGACTCCGGCCATGGGCATTTTCCACCTTGTGTTCAGCTACGCCGGCAAGGTCACCCTGTCAGTGCTGGCCGATCGTAACATCATGCCCGACCCGGAGTTTTACCACGACTGCCTGGTGGCCTCTTACGAGGATCTCTATGGCGCGGCCAGTCGCCTGCAGCCTGCCGGCGGGCGCAAGTCAGCCGGGGCCGGCAACGCGAAAATCAAATCACCGAAGCGCGATAAGCGTGCCAGTAAGGCGAGCAGCGATAAGGCGACACCAGCCGGGCGCAAGGCCGCTGCAAAGACCAGAGCGCCGGCCAAAAAATCTGCAGCCAAACGCAAACCGGCTGCCAAAATCCCGGCCAAGGCAGCCCGCAAGGCACCCGCCAAAAAGAAGGCCCCCGCCAGAAAAAAAGCCGCCGCCAAGGCATCGCGGCCCAAGTCCGGCGCTACCCGCCGCAAATCTCCCGCCAAAGTGCGCCCCAAGTTGAAGGCATAGCGTCTGGACAAAAAAACAAACCCGCCTGACGGCGGGTTCAAGGACAACTCTGCAGACCTGGATGGTATCCTGCCGACCTGCGCTGCAAACCAGCGCCGGCCTGCCCCGTCAGGGGCCCTGAATGAGTCGGGATGAGACTAGGCCACTCCCTGATATACTGCCAATGTATTATTTTTATCAGCGATATGATTTCAGTTCATATCTTGACTCATGGACACTTCAGTACTTGCCACAATAGATCTCAACGTTCTGATATCATTACCGGTTTTGTTGGAGGAACGGTCTGGATCGCGCGCCCCCAAGCCGCGCAAACTGCGCCAGGGTTTTGCGGCGGGCCGTGCAGATCCAACCCAAGGGTGACCAGCACGCCATGAGCAAGAAGAAACGGCGGGAGATCCCGCGCTTCCAGACCCCGATCATAGAAACCCACTGCCATCTGGATTACCTGGAGCGGGATGAACTGGGAGCCGTCCTGGAGGCGGCAACCGCAGTCGGTGTGGAGCGCATCATCACCATCGCCGTTTCGCCGGGCAACCTGGACGGGGTCCTCGAGCTGACACGGCTCACAGATACTATCTGGGGTACCCAGGGCGTACACCCCCACGAAGCGGAGCACTTCGATGCGGGGGTCGAGACGATCCTGCGCGAGAGGATGGCAGACGAGCGTATACTGGCCGTGGGCGAAATCGGGCTCGATTACTATTATGACCACGCCGACCGCGCCGTGCAGCGCACCGTCTTCGAACAGCAGTTGCAGGTCGCTGCCGATCTCGACATGCCCGTGGTCATCCACACCCGGGACGCAGACGACGATACCCGCGCCATCCTGCAGAATTTCAGCCCGAAACTACGCCGCAAAGGCGTGATTCACAGCTTCACATCCGGCCTGGCGCTGGCGGAATACTGTCTCGGGGAGGGCTTCATGCTCGGCTTCAATGGTATCGCCACCTTCAATCGGGCGGACAACGTACGTGAAGCGGTGGCGGCCACACCTGTGGAACAACTGCTGCTCGAGACAGACGCCCCCTACCTGACCCCCGTGCCCTACCGCGGCAAACCCAACGCTCCGTGCTACCTGCCTTTCATCGCGGAATGCGTGGCCGCCGTAAAGCAGCTGGAAGTGGAGCAGCTGCTGCGCCATGCCTATACCAACAGCCTGACCCTGTTTTTCCCCGGTGAGCTCGCCCGGAACGAGGCCTGAGACGAACCGGCCGACGCCCGGAAATTAACGACGCAAAGACCCGAGACATTGGCTAAACTCTCCTGCGTTGAGTAACGCACGGGTCCCCGACGGGCGACCGACAGAACAGGACGTGGCAGCAACGAATGGATTACATAGTCGGACAGCGCTGGGTGAGCCACGCCGATGCCCAGCTGGGGCTGGGGATTGTGGTGCACATGGAAGGCCGCCGGGTCACCCTCAACTTCCCGGCCGTCGGCGAGGAGCGCACATACGCCACCGACAATGCACCCCTGACCCGCCTGCGTTTCAAGGTCGGGGATCATGTGTCGACGGTGAGCGGAATCGAACTGGTCGTCACCGCGGTCGAGGAACAGCAGGGGCTGCTGCTTTATACCGGCCGGGATCACCATGAGGAGCACACCACGATATCCGAGCTGGAACTGGATGCCTTCGTCCAGCTGACCACACCGCAACAACGCCTGCTGAACGGGCACTTCGACAAAAGCAGTGATTTTGCGCTGCGAGTCGCCACCATCAACCACGCCGACCGCCTGCAGCGCTCGCCGGTAAGGGGCCTGCTGGGCTCACGCACCAACCTGCTGCCGCACCAGGTCTACATCGCCAATGAAGTCGGCCAGCGCCATGCGCCTCGCGTCCTGCTGGCAGACGAGGTGGGCCTGGGTAAAACCATCGAGGCGGGCATGATCATGCACCAGCAACTGCTCACCGGCCGGGCAAGTCGGGTGCTGGTCATGGTCCCCGCCAGCCTCCAGCACCAGTGGCTGGTGGAGATGCTGCGGCGCTTCAACCTGCACTTTGCCCTGTTCGACAGCGACCGGCTGGCGCAGATGCAGGAGGAGAACCCTTTCGAAACCGAACAACTGGTGTTGTGCAGCCTGGACCTGTTCAACGATATCCCGGAGCTGCAGACACTGGCGCTGGCAGCCGACTGGGACCTGGTAGTGGTTGACGAGGCCCACCATCTGCACTGGTCGCAAGAGGGTGCCGGGGACGACTACCGGTTTGTGGAGTCACTCTCCCGCAAATCCGCCGGCCTGCTGCTGCTCACCGCGACCCCGGAACAGATCGGCCAGGCCAGCCACTTCGCTCGCCTGCGACTGCTGGACCCCGCCCGCTTTCACGACCTGCAGGCTTTTTCGCAGGAGGAGGCAGAATACCGGCACTGGAGCGACCTGGCCGACGCCCTTGAAGCGGGCGAGATACCCGGAGAACTGCCGGCCGGGCTGGACCCGGGAGACGCCCCCGCCGACCTGATCGAGCAGATTCTGGACCGCCATGGCACCGGCAGGGTGCTGTTCCGCAACACCCGGGCGGCGGTGTCGGGATTCCCGCAGCGGGTGCTGCACCGCCACCCTCTCCCGCCCCCGGATCAATACGTGCACGGCAGCGTTGACCTGGAGTCCCGGCTATACCCGGAACGGCCCTACGTGGACGACAGCTGGCTCTCCTTCGACCCCCGTGTCAAATGGCTGGAAACCACCCTCAAGGAGTTGCGACCGGCCAAAGCGCTGGTCATCTGCGCCCACGCGGAGACCGCGGTCGCGCTGGAACACTACCTGCACCTGCGGGCCGGCATTCGCTCCGCGGCCTTCTACGAGGGCCTGTCGATCATCGAGCGCGACCGGGCCGCCGCCTACTTCGCTGACGAATCCGGCGGGGCGCAGACCCTGGTCTGTTCCGAGATCGGCAGCGAGGGGCGCAATTTCCAGTTCGCACACCACCTGATCCTGTTCGATCTGCCGATGAATCCGGACCTGCTGGAACAGCGCATTGGCCGCCTGGATCGGATCGGCCAGCTGCACGACGTGGAAATCCACGTGCCCTACCTGCAGGACACCGCCCAGGAGACGCTGCTGGACTGGTACGACCGCGGACTGGACCTGTTCCGTGACAGCTGCTCTGCCGGGTACCTGATCCTTGAGACTTTCCGGGACCGACTGGAGGCGCAGCTGAGCAAAAGCGACGAAGGCTTCGACAGCCTGCTTGCAGACAGCGCCGAATTCACATTACAAACCCGCCGGGAACTGCGCGAAGGCCGCGACCGGTTACTGGAGCGCAATTCCTGCAAACCGGAAATCGCCGAGGACCTGATCGCGCAGATCCATGCCACCGAACAGAGCGACGCCCTGTCCGACTACCTGGAAGGCCTGTGCGACGCCTTTGGCGTTGACCAGGAATATCACTCGGAGCATGCCCTGGTGCTGCGACCCTCCGAGCACATGCTCACCGGGCATTTTCCCTACGTGCGCGAGGAAGGCACGACGGTGACTTTCAGTCGCGACAAGGCACTCGCCCGCGAGGACATGGCCTTTCTGAGCTGGGAGCATCCCATGATCCTCGAGGCCATGGACATGGTGTACTCGACGGAATTGGGAAATGCGGCAATAGGGACGATCAAGCTCAAGGGGGTCGCCCCGGGAACCATGCTGCTGGAAGCACTGTACACTGCCAATTGCGTCGCACCGAAGGCATTGCAGGTGGAGCGTTTCCTGCCCCTGTCCCCCATGCGCCTGCTGGTGGATGCCCGCGGTAAGGACCTGGCCGACCTGGTGCCGCATGGGCGGCTGAACGAGCTGATAGAAAAGGTTAAGAAACCCACCGCTCTGGCGATCATCAAGCAGGTACACCGGGAAGTGGAAGCCAAGATGAGCCTCGCCAGTGCCAGTGCCGAGCAGAAATTAGGGGAGATCCTCGACCACGCCGAGGCGACCATGCGCCGGAAGCTGGGCGCGGAGCTGTCGCGACTGGAAGCCCTGCGCGCGCTCAATCCCTCTATCCGTCAGGAAGAGCTGGACCACCTGCACTATCGCATCGAGGAGTCCGCCCTGCATATCCGGCATGCCAACCTGCAGTTACAGGCACTGCGCCTCATCATCACCACCTGAACCACCCCGAATAAATCGACAGGAGACACCATGAAAACGGCAGGCGCCCTCACCGCCAACCTCATTGACGTGGCACAGGAAGCCCGGCAGCTGGAACAACAGGGAGCAGACATTGCCTCGTCCCTGGAGCTTGGCCACGACCCCCTGATGCAACTGGCAGTTGCCGCGACCGGCACTGAAAAGATCCAACTGATGACCAGTATTGCCGTCGCCTTTGCCCGCTCCCCGATGACACTGGCACTGTCTGCCCACGACGTCAACGCCCTCTCCGGGGGGCGCCTGATTCTGGGTATCGGCTCCCAGATCAAGCCCCATATAGAGAAGCGCTACAGTATGCCCTGGTCGAAACCCGCAGCCCGGATGCGCGAGTACATCATGGCCCTGAAAGCTATCTGGGCCTGCTGGTATGAGGGTACGCCGCTGGATTTTCGCGGCGAGTTCTATACGCACACGCTCATGACGCCCATGTTCACCCCCACCGACGTCGAGTCCGGCGCCCCGCCGGTGTTTGCCGCTGCGGTCGGACCGCTGATGACCGAGAACGCCGCTGAAGTGGCAGACGGGATTCTCCTGCACGCTTTTACCACAGAGGAGTACCTGCGCTCCGTGACGTTGCCGGCGGTGCAGGCAGGCCTGGCAAAATCCGGGCGTTCCCGCGATCAGTTGCAGATTGTCGCCGCGCCGTTTTTCGTCACCGGCGATACTCAGGAGGAGTTCGACCGGGTGAAACTCGCCGCGCAGAACCAGATCGCCTTCTACGCCTCCACCCCCGCCTACCGCGGCGTGCTGGATTCCATCGGCTACGGTGAGCTGCAGCCGGAACTCAACCGGCTCTCCAAGGCCGGACAGTGGGCGGAAATGGGACAACGCATTGACGACACATTGCTGGACAAACTCGCACTGGTGGGGGAGCCGGGTGAAATATCCCGCAAACTGGCGCAGCGTTACGGCGACATCTTCGATATCTGCTCCGCGAGTGTGTTCACCGGAGAGGGCTATAGTGCGGGTTTATTCAGCCGGCCCATTGCCAGGGCAATCAAAGCCGTGTAGAAACCGGGGGCAGGAAATGGCCGGACGGGGCAGTGAGTCATGCAGCGGTGCGGGCGATTGTCACTTGTTCAGGTGGGAAAATCCCGCATCATGTCCTAGTCTTAACGGCGGGCGGTTATTGAAAAGGCGCCCGGCAGGCCACAGCAAAAAACAAACTGAATGGGAGTATGCGAGTCATGAACTATTTCGTCACGGGCGCAACAGGGTTTATCGGTCGGCACATCGTCGAGCGCCTTCTGAAACGGCGGGGCGCAACGGTCTACGTTCTGATACGCAAGGAGTCCAAAGAGAAGTTCGAGAACCTGCGCGACTCCCTGAAGGCAGATCCGGAAAAACTCGTCCCCATCTGGGGAGATATCACCCAACCCGGGCTGACATCGCCGGCCAACCGCCGCAAGCTCAAGGGCAATATCGACCACGTCTACCATCTGGCCGCGGTCTATGACATGAACATGGATGATGCAACCGGTGACCAGGTCAATAATGAAGGCACACGCAACGTGGTGGACTTTACCAACAAACTGGGTGGCAAGGTCTCGCTGCAGCACATGAGCTCCATCGCCGTGGCCGGCGGTGAGTGGCGCGGAGTATTCCGGGAAACCATGTTTGACGAGGGACAGGATACCTCCCACCCCTACTTCAGGACCAAATTCCAGTCTGAGCAGATCGTGCGCGAGGAGAGCGAAGTGCCCTGGAGGGTCTATCGCCCCGGCGTGGTCGTCGGCCATTCCGTCACCGGGGAAATGGACAAGATCGACGGGCCCTATTACCTCTTCCCCGCCATCAAGACTATCCGCGATAACGTACCCAAGTGGCTGCCGTTGCTCGGCGTCGAGGGGGGCAAGATCCCGATCGTGCCGGTGGACTACGTGGCCGACGCCACTGTCGCCATCGCCCACAAGAAAGGTCTGGATGGCAAGGCGTTCCAACTGGTGCAGTCACCCCAGGATTCCACGGGGCGCATCATGGAATTGCTGTTCGACGCCGCCCATGGCCCGGGTTTTGCCAAACAGTTCGAGCTGCCCCGATTACCCCGCCTGGTGAGCGCCGGCTTGCGCGAAACCTCGAAGACAATGCCGGTCAAGATCGCCATGCGACAGATGTCCCGGGCCCTGGGCATTCCCGTATCCGCGATGGGCTATCTCACCAGTCAGGCGACTTTCGACGACCGCCAGACACGGGCCGCGCTCAAGGGTACCGATATCCAGTGCCCCAAGCTGAAGGACTATGCGCCCACCCTCTGGAGCTACTGGGAGTCCCACATGGACTTCCCGAAATCCTCGCGTCGTGGCAAGCAACGACTGGCGGGGAAAATCGTCATGGTAACCGGTGCGTCCAGCGGTATCGGCCTGGAATCCGCCCGCAAATTCGCTGCCAACGATGCCACCGTGGTACTGGTGGCACGCAGCCTGGATAAACTGGAAGAGCAGGTCGAAATCATCCGTAAGCACGGCGGGGACGCCCATGCCTACTCCTGCGACCTGAATGATATGGAAGCCATCGATGCCCTGGGCAAAAAGGTGCTGGGGGACCTGGGACAGGTGGACATCCTGGTAAACAATGCCGGGCGCTCTATCCGCCGCGCGGTGATGGAGTCCCTCGACCGGTTTCACGATTACGAGCGCACCATGCAACTCAACTATTTCGGCTGCGTGCGCCTGATCAACGGGCTGCTGCCCAGCATGGTAGAGAACAAGGCCGGCCAGATCATCAATATTTCCAGCATTGGTGTGCTGGTGAACGGACCACGCTTTGCGGCTTACCTGGCAAGCAAGTCAGCACTGGACGCTTTCTCCCGCAGCCTGGCGTCGGAGGTCAAGGAGGACAAGGTCGAGGTGACCACGGTCTACATGCCACTGGTCCGCACGCCGATGATTGCGCCCACCAAGATCTATAACTACGCACCCACCTGGTCGGTGGACGACGCCTCGGACCTGGTGGTGAACGCGGCGATAGACAAGAGCAAGCGGGTCAAGACCTTGCTGGGACAGACCATGGAAATGAGCTATGCGGTCTGGCCCCGGGTCAACGACACCGTCTGGTCCAAGGCCTTTCAAATGTTCCCATCGTCTGCAGCCGCCCGTGGGGCGTCAAAGAAAGGCGACGAAAAGCCCTCGAGGGAAGGTATGGCGCTGGCCTACATGCTGCGCGGCGCGCACATGTAAACGCAGGTCAGCGACGCGCGCGCATCCCGGGCAGGGATTCAGACCCTGTCGCGGGGCTCCTGTGACGCCGGGATCCTGTTCAATAACCGGGTGAAGGTTTCCGCTTCCTGCGCGCCGGGCACCATGAACTGCTCGTTGAAGACGAACAACGGCACCGCGTGCACCTCCCGCTCCAGCCAGGCCTGTTGCTCGGCCCGCACGGGCTCTGCATAACGCCCATCCGCGAGGACCTCCCCCGCCGCCGCCGGAGAGAGTCCGGCCCGCTCGGCAACGCTTGCCAGCACCCGTGCATCACTGACATCCTCCCGGCGACTGAAAAAGGCCTCGAACAGTGCCAGCTTGAGCTCTGTCTGGCGACCCTCTCCTGCAGCCCAATGCAGCAGCTGGTGAGCGCGGAACGTGTTGACCATACGCATGCCATCGAAATAATCGAAAGTGAAACCCAGGGACTCCCCCAGCGCGGTCAGACGCGCCCTGGCCGCCCTGCTCTGCTCCGGTGTGGTGCCATATTTCCAGGCCAGGTGCTCGCGCAGGTCCTGCCCCTCCTCAGGCATATCGGGATTGAGCTCAAAGGGGTGCCAGTGCAGGCTGACATCGAAGCGGCCGGGCAAGCTGTCCAGCGCCTTCTGCAACTGCCTGTATCCGATAATGCACCAGGGGCAGACGACATCCGAGACGATATCGACGCGCAGTGGCACCCTTTCGGTATCTGTTGTCATGGGGGAGACTCCCGGCCGGCCCGGGGCCGGTGATCCAGCATGGATGTCGACGCCGGGTCGCTTGGCGACAGGGCTTTAGCGCCGCAGGCAGTGCATTTCACCATTGCCCGATAATGCAATACCATGGCGGTTGCCCCATTATACCGACTTCACGCAGGACAACACGTTATGACCAATCTCGCCCGGTTCCGGGAAGACGACTCCCACTGCCTGATCCAGATGGACGACGGTAAAGCCAACGCACTCTCCTTCGATATGCTGGACCAGTTGGAGAAAGCCCTCGACCAGGCGGAACAAGCCGGCAAGGTAGTGGTTATCTGCGGCCGGCCGGGAAAATTCTCGGCCGGCTTCGACCTGTCGGTCATGAACCAGGGGGGCGATGCCATGCTGCAGTTGTTGCAGTCCGGCGCCAGCCTGTCGCGGCGCCTGATCGATTTCAGCACCCCGGTAATCCTCGGTGTCAGCGGGCACGCTCTGGCCATGGGCGCGCTGCTGCTGTTATCCGCTGACTACCGTATCGGTGTCCATGGCAACTACAAGATCGGTCTCAACGAAGTCGCCATCGGCATGACCCTGCCCTGGTTCGGGGTGGAGCTGGCAAGGCACAGGCTGGCGAAAACCCACTTCAACAAGGCGGTGGGCCTGGCCCAGGTTTACGACGCCGAGGGCGCCGTGACAGCAGGTTACCTGGATGAAGCGGTCGTCGAAGACCAGTTAATGTCCCGGGCAACGAGCCTGGCCGAACAACTGTCCGCGCTGGACATGACCGCGCACCGGGAGACCAAGGCGCGGGTCAGGGACGGCCTGACCACATCCCTGGACGCCGCCATGGCCAGGGAATTCGAGCGCTAGCCCACCACACCGCGCAAGGACTCTGAGGCCAGGCTGCGCCACTGGTCCCGGCCACAGACACGATACGGGTTTTTGATTGACTGTGCCCTGCGGCGGCTATAGAGTGAGCCCCGCATTCGTGAGATCGCCCCGGAGCAGCAGCACCGGCGTGGTCTGCAGGGAAGTGTGGTATGCCCCGGCTAATCCACCGCTGCCCCCGCAACGGTAACGCAGTTCCACTGCAAGCCCGATACCTGCCTGGATGCACACACCGATGGAGCGGAGGGCTTCATTACGGGTCGCCGCATGCAGCCTTGCATACTGTCTCCTGAAACCCCTCCCTCAGTCGCCAATCGACTATGGCTATTGAGGAATCGTCATGACTTACAGGCACAGCCGGGCATTACTGCTGCTCGTCTGCAGCGCAACCGCTTCCACCCTGGCAAACGACCGGCTGGAGGAGATCATCGTCACCTCCTCGCGGGTAGAGATGCCTTTGCGCCAGGTGGGCACATCCGTATCCGTGATCGATGATACCGAGATCCGGATGCGAGGTTTCGCCAACCTGGCGGAGGTCCTGCAGTACGAGCCCGCCATATCACTGAGCAACACCGGCGGACAGGGTAAGGCCACCTCCCTGCGCATCCGCGGGGAGAACGGCTACCGCACCAAAGTGCTTTTGGACGGTATCGAGATCACCGACGTCAGCGCCCCCCAGGCGGGACCCCTGTTCGAGCAGTTGCTGAGTGCCGGCACCGAGCGGGTGGAGATTCTGCGCGGCCCGCAGGGCATGATGTATGGCGCCGATGCCGGGGGCGTGGTGAATATCCAGAGCCTGCGACCACAGACCGGCGTGGGAGGCAGCCTGGGCGGAGAATTCGGGCGCTACGATACCTACCAGTATGGCGGGCATCTGGGGGGAGCAAACGACACCGTAGATGCCGTCCTGTTCGGCACCTACTACGAAACGGCAGGCTTCAATTCACGCACCACCGATACCGGGCTGCGTGATGAAGACGGATACGAGAACACCACGCTTCACGGCCGCGCCGGCTGGAATATCGCGAACACCCTGCGCGCCGAACTGGTGGGCCGCGCGGTGGAGGGCGAAAACGCCTTCGACGACTGCTACACGGCAGACACCTTCGCGCCCACTGATGACTGCAGCGACGACTACCGGCAGGACGCCTGGCGGGCTTCACTGACTCACGGCGGAGACGTTTTCAGCAATCAGTTCGCCTACAACCTGAACCGTACCGATCGCGATTTTCATGCCGAGGGCATAAGCAGTTTCGCCACCGAGGGCGAACTGGGGAAATTCGAGTACATTGGGAGCTGGAGCCCGTCAGCAGATCTGAAACTGGTCTACGGCGCAGACTTCATCAGCGAGTCCATGGATGACGGCAGCCTCGATACCAGCCGCGACCAGAACGGTTACTACATGGAGTACCAGGGCAGGTTTGGCGGCAACCTCTACCTGACCGCCGGCCTGAGACACGACGACAACGACGACTTCGATGCGCACACCACCTACCGTGCGAGCGCCGCCTACCTCTTCGCCCTGGCCGCGGGAGAATTGCAGCTGCGGGGCACGTATGGAACCGGCTTCAGGGCGCCGAGCCTGTACGAAATCGCTTACAACCGCGGGGACTTCGCCTATCCTCCGGCCTCCGGGGTTGCTCTGGAGGCCGAGAAAAGCGCCGGTTATGACCTGGGCGTGGCCTTCCACGCCGGTTCTGGCTGGTTCGTCGAGGCAGTCTATTTCGACCAGCAGATCGAGGACGAAATCTTTTTCGACCTGCTGGACTTCTCCGGATACCTGCAGGGCGACGGCGAGTCCACCTCCCGGGGGATCGAACTCAGCGGCGCCCTGCCCCTCGGCGGCGCCCTGCTCCTCACCGGCAACTATACCTACAACGATACGGAAGATGCCGACGGCTATCAGCGCCTGCGCGTCCCGGAGCAGATGGCGAACCTGGGCCTCGGTTACCGGCCCCGGGAGGGGCGCCTGAGCATCAACCTGTTCCTGCACGTCTCGCGTGACGCCGTGGATGGCCTCGGCGGGGAACTGGACGACTACGAAGTTCTCAACCTCACTGCCAGCTATCGCCTCCGGGACAGCCTGGAGGTCTACGGCCGTGTGGAGAACCTGACAGACGAGGCGTATGAAATGGTGCCCACCTACAACACCCCCGGGGCCGCCGGTTACACAGGCCTGCGCTACAGCTTCTAGGCGTCAGGAACCGGCCACCAGGCCGCCATCCAGCACCAGGGTGTGCCCGGTGACGTAGGCAGAGGCCCTGGAGCTCAGGTAGATAGCGGTTCCCGCGGCATCCTCCGGGCTGCCCATGCGCCCGCGCGGGATACCCCCCACCTCCCCTTCCTCTGTGAAATGCGCGGTCATCTTGCTGGGGAAAAAGCCCGGGGCAATGGCATTCACGTTGACCTGTTCCCGCGCCAGCTCCGCACCGAGATGACGGGTAAGGTGGTGCACCGCCGCTTTGCTGGCGGAATAGGAGTAATTACGCATCGCGGGACCCGGCGTGGTTATGCCGTTTATCGAACCGATATTGATCACCCTGGCGGGATCCTCCGCGCTGCCCGCCGCGCGCAGCAGGGGCAGCAACTGCTGGGTAAGAAAGAAGATGGATTTCACGTTGAGGTCCATCACCTTGTCCCACCCACCTTCCGGAAACTCGTCCAGCCCGGCACCCCAGGTCGCACCCGCATTGTTGACCAGGATGTGCAGCTGCTCTTCACGCTCGCGGATGGCAGCGGCGAACGCGGCAACACCCTCCAGGGTGCCCAGGTCCGAGGGAATGGCGATACACTCCCCCAGTGAGGACAGTTCAGCGGCGGTGGCCGCGAGCTCTTCCTGCTTGCGGGCAGTGATATAGGTTCTTACCCCATTTTCCACGAAGCCGCGGGCGATCATGGCACCGATCCCGCGCGAGCCCCCGGTCACGACGGCTATCTTGCCCTTCACATCAAACAGTTTGTCCATGATTCCTTCCTCCACACATGGAAGTGCTCTACCGGTTGGGGCGATACCAGATGGGCGAAGTGTAAGCCCGCTCCTGAATCGCTGCAGGGTGGTTGGTGACGTGCGCCTGCCTGAGTGCCACAGCGTCGTACAGTGAGTGACGCGGCGTGGGTATCTGCAGCACGCGGGCATAGTAAAACGCCGGCTGCCCGGCATCGAATTCCGGGTCCTGCCACAGGGTGGCCAACTCGGGCACACCGATATCGTTGCTGTAACTGGCTGTATCGGCATCGACCGAGTTGCCCACCGGGGGCAGCCTGCCAGTAGCATCAAGCTTCCGCTCACCGGACCAGGCCACGTCGAACACCTTTTCCCGGGTCGTGCCGGCTCTATCCACCCAGCCCTTGACGATCTGCACCCGGTCGAGGTTGGCGCCAACCGGATCCCGGGCGGCCACCACCGCGAAGACGGGGGCCTCCCCGCTGTTCCCCGCAAGCTCGCCACCCATGGGTACGCCGGAGGCCAGGGCCAGGGCCAGATCCTGCCCGGACTGCAATGACGTTTCGCCGAGACCATATCCCGCAAAAAACTGCACACTGATACGGGGTCCGCTGGTTGCGTACACTTCGCGCCGCTTGAGAGCGGCCAGGATGGCCTCCCGCGTATTCTCCTCGGCCCAGACAGCGGCCAGCCCGGAGGCAGACATGTCCCAGCCGGAGGGGGCGGTTTCACTGCCGGCAAAGTGGCTGTTCTTGGTGTCCGGGACGGAATCCCGGGCCATCTTCCCATGAAAGTTGTCTTCCTCGGCAGAGGCCAGAGCCGTGTGTGCGTCAGTGGAACCGATCAATCCGAACTGGTAGGGGTTGCGTCCCAGTTCCGCCTCCAGGGCCAGGCCGCGTCGCAGCGCGGCACGAATGTAATCCCCCTCTCCCGGGGCGTAGTCGGTCGCCCGGCGCTGGAGATAGAACGGGAAGGTTTCGAAGTCGGAAAATGCATCCTGCGGGGAAAGCGCCGGATGAGTCTCGGAGTCGCCTTTAATCTGGGTGACTTCTGCCACCCGCTCCCACCTCATTCGCGCGGCTGCATATTCCGGGGTCAGGGGCGAACCGCGCAGGGTCTTGGTATCGAACATGTACCCTTTGGACAGGTTCGAGTTGTGTGGAATTGCGATAAAGTCGGCACCGACCCTGGCGCTGGTCTGGTCCAGCCAGCTCCAGAGGTCCTCCGGATAGGGGCTGTCCAGGAAACTGTAGGGGCTGTAGAGACGCGCCGACTCTGCGCCGCCATCCGTGATCACCACACGGTGCAGGTTGGCGCCGCCGGGGGTGGAACTCCACTCCCAGCCGATCAGCGCGCTGAATTCACCGGGCTGGTTGTAGGCGTCCGCCACCCCGGCGGTGGCGTGCCAGGCCGCGGCCTCCACACCGGGGAGTGGCGGCACACCCTCAATCTCCTGGGGGTTTTCCAACTGCTCAGCCGCGGCGGCCGATGCTTCCTGGGGCTCCGGGAGATAGGAGCCGAAGAGTTGCGGCCCCCACTGATAGTCGACGCCAAGGCGCAGGACCCAGGCAGCCAGGGCCGAGGTCATGGTTTCGAGCGGGCCCAGCTTCTCACCGGCTGCGCCGTCAGTGTAAAGATGACGGATCACGCCCATGAACTCTGCATGATCTGACACCACCAGAAAATCCAGCGGCGTGCCGATCCGTACCCGGGCGCGGTGGTAGGGATGAATGACGGGCAACCCGCGGGCATAGCGATAGGCGGTCTCCGGGTCGCCGGTAAGGTTGCCTACGGTAAAGGCATCCATGGAATTACTGGTATGCAGATGGGTATCACCCCACAACAGTTGCTTGCCTTCCCCGGCAACGCTAGCGGCGGCCAGCACCAGCGAGGCCACCCCCGCCAGCGCCTTATCCATCCTGTGCACCATCCGTCTCACCTCGCTCAATTACCGGCCGCGGCGCGCAGGGCTCGCAACACCACCTCGCGGGTATCCGCCGGATCGATCACCGCATCGATTTCCAGGTGCGCAGCCGCTTCCGTGGCCTTGCCAATCTCGTACATACGGCCTACCAGCTCATTGAACAGAACCTCGCGCTCTGCCGGGTCCGGCACCGCTTCCAGCTCCTTGCTGTACCCGAGCCGAACGGCCCCCTCCAGACCCATGCCGCCAAACTCTCCGGTGGGCCAGGCTGCGGCGTAGACGGGCCTGACAAAGCTGCCGCCCGTCATGGCCATGGCCCCCAGGCCATAACCCTTGCGCAGGAAAATTGCTACTACCGGCACTGACATGTCGGCACCGGCCAGGAACAGGGATGACATGCGGCGCACGGCTCCCTGCCGCTCGCTGTCGGGTCCGACCATGAACCCCGGTGTATCTGTCAGCGACAACACGGGCAATCCCAGGGGATCGCAGATACGCAGGAAGCGCGCCGCCTTCTCCGCGGCCTCGGAATCCACGGCCCCACCCAATTGCTGGCAGTCATTGGCAATGAGGGCCAGTGGCCGACCCTCCAGGCGGATAAAGCCGGTGATCACACTGCGGCCGACTGTCCGCTGCAATTCCAGGAAAGACCCCTCGTCCGCAAGCGTCTCGATAACGCGGCGCACCGGGTAGCCCCAGCGCCGGTCGGCCGGGATGATGTCCCGCAATGGTTCCTGTGGTCCAACGCGCCAGTGATCGACGGGGCCCTGGAAGTAGGCCAACAGATACTTCGCCAGGGCCGTGGCGTGTGCCTCGTCTTCGGCGACGATATCCACAACCCCGTTCCTGGCCTGCACGTCGATGGGACCGATATCGGTGGGTTCGTATTTTCCCAGGCCGCCGCCCTCTATCATGGCCGGGCCAGCCATGCCGATCCATGAGTTTCGCGTGGCGATCGTGAAATCGGCGCAACCGAACAGGGCGGCATTACCGGCAAAACAGTAGCCGTTGTTCACCGCGATTCGAGGCACCTTGCCGCTGAGCGCAGCCCAGGTACGAAAACTCTCCACGTCGAGGCCGGCAATCTGCGTGGTGACGTCGGTGTCACCGGGCCGGCCGCCGCCCCCTTCCGTGTACATCACCACCGGCAGTTGCAACTCCCCGGCGAGTTCACACATGCGGTCCAGTTTCTTGTGATGGAAAAAACCCTGGGTTCCGGCCAGCACTGCATAGTCGTTGACGATGATTGCGGCGCGGGCGCGCTCGCCCCCCACCTGTCCCGCATTGATGGTGCAGGTGCCGGTGATGATTCCGTCGGCGGCTGTGCTGGACTGCAGGTCCTCATAATCACGCCGGCTCCGCTGGGCGGCCACGGCGAGTTGCCCGTATTCCTGGAAAGACCCCGGATCGACCAGGTCGTCGACATTTTCCCGGGCGGTACGGTAACCCCTGGCATGGCGCCGCGACCGGGCGTCAACCCGCCTGTCGTCCAGGGTTCGCTGCAGGCGCTCTCGCAAGGCGGCAAGCTCTGGCCGGGTATCTGCGTCCAATGTCATCTCTCCGAAGCGGGGGGAGCCACTATAGCGCAGAGTCGCTTACCCGGGGAGCGTCTAACGGCCCTTCCACTGCGGTGCGCGTTTCTCGAGGAAGGCGGTCGCGCCTTCCGCGGCGTCCTCGCTGCCAAGGCAGATGTGCTGCAGCCGGGCCTCCCGTGAAATGGTTTCGTCGAGATTCTCTTCCATGGCGTCGTTCAGCGCCTCCTTGGTGTAGCGCAGCGCCAGAGGCGCCCTGGTAGCCAGCTCTCCCGCCCAACGCAGGCTCTCTGACAGCAGCTCCCCGGCGGGTACCACGCGGTTGCAGAGTCCCCAATCGAGGCATTTCTGCGCACTGATCCGCTCCCCGGTGACCATGATCTCGTAGGCGCGCTTTCTGCCCAGTGTTCGCGCCAGATGCCAGGTCGCCCCGCCATCGGGCACCAGGCCAATGGCCGCGAAGGCCTGGTAAATGTACGCGTTATCTGCCATCACGGTGAGATCGCAGGCCATGGCGAACGCGCTGCCGATACCGGCCGCCGCACCGTTGACCGCACTGATCCAAGGTTGCGGGGCACGGGTAATTTCCAGCAGCACCGGCTTGTATTCCCCGTTGAGCTGGTCCTCTACCCGGAAGCGCCCGGGGTCCGCGGGCTGCTCCGCCAGATTGGCACCGGCACTGAATGCCCGGCCCGCGCCGGTCAGAATGGCGACCCGGACGCTGTCGTCGTCATTGATATCCCGCACCGCCCAGAGTACGTCCCGGCGCAGATCCTCGTCGAACGCATTGAGCGTATCGGGCCGGTTGAGGGTAACCACTGCAACCGCCCCCCGGCGCTCTACCTGAACTGCTTCATACTCGCCCATCGTGTTTTCCCCTGCGGACGCGTCAGGCAATGGCGCCCGCCGCCTTGAGACCTGCAATTTCCTCCTCGCCGAAACCCATGGAGGAGAGCACCTGGCCGGTGTCCTCCCCAAGACCGTGCGTTCCGTGGGTCACGCGGGAGGGTGTGCGGCTGAAGCGCGGCGCCGGCGCGGGCTGGGTTACGCCATCGACCTCGATGTAGGTCTGGCGCGCAACATTGGCCGGGTGTGCGGGGGCCTCGGTGAAGGAGATCACCGGAGCGAAGCACACGTCGGTGCCTTCCATAAGCTCACACCACTCTGCCTGGGTCTTCTGTTTGAACACGGCCTCGAGTTTCTCTTTCATCTCGGGCCACCTTGACTGGTCGTTCTGGGCGCCGAAGTCCTCCTCGGATAAGCCTGCCAGTTGCATCAGCAACGCATAGAACTGGGGCTCGATAGAGCCGATGGAGACGTAGGCGCCATCGGCGCACTCGTAGGTGTCATAGTAGTGAGCACCCCCATCCAGCATGTTGACCTCCCGGCGTGTGGCGTCCCACAGACCCATGTTCTCGAAACCATGGAACATCCACATGAGCTGGGCTGCCCCGTCGACCATGGCCACGTCGATCACCTGGCCCTTGCCGGAATTCGCCGTCTCCAGCAGGGCAGCGAGGATGCCATTGACCAGCAGCATGCCGCCACCGCCCATATCCCCCACCAGGTTCAACGGCGGCACCGGCTTCTGGCCGCTACGGCCCATGGCGTAGAGGGCACCGGTGATCGAAATGTAGTTGATGTCGTGGCCAGCGGCATGCGCGAGAGGGCCCTCCTGTCCCCAGCCGGTCATCCGCGCAAACACCAGTTTAGAGTTCCGCTCCAGGCATACGTCCGGGCCGATACCCAGCTTTTCGCACACACCGGGGCGATACGGATCGATGATGGCATCGGCATTTTCCACCATGCGCAGGAGGGTTTCCCTGCCGGCGGGATCCTTGAGATTGAGCACCACCGACTTCTTGCCCCGCCCGCTGACCTGCTCCATCAGGCGGGGGTCCGCCCCTCCGGCACGGTCGATACGAATGACTTCGGCGCCCATATCCGCCAGGATCATGCCGCCCATGGGTGCGGGGCCGATACCCGCAAGTTCGATGATGGTATAGCCGTTCAGTGGTCCCATTATTTATTGCTCCCCTTGCTAACTGTTCCCATCCGGGTCGAAGGCATCCAGCCCCGGGTCTGGCAATCCCCTACCGACGGGTCACCGCGATGTGTCATGTACCTAGAAATTACGGCTGTTGAACGGAACATAGTCTTCCGCCAGGCAATCCCGGCTGATGATGATTTTCATCACTTCCGAACTGCCGGCATAAATGGTCGAAATCTTCGCGTCGGTGAACTGACGGCTGATCGGGTATTCGTCCATGTACCCGGCGCCTCCATGCATCTGCACCCCGATATCCGCCACCTTGACCTGCAGTTCGCTGGTGACCAGCTTGGCCTTGGCCGCATCCACCGCCGTCAACGCACCCGATGCGAAAGCAGCGACACACTGGTCCACGTAGACTTGCGCGACATCCAGTTCGGTGCGCAATTCGGCCAGCTTGAACTGGGTGTTCTGGAAGGCCACCAGCGGCTTGCCGAACGCCTTGCGCTCCCTGACATAGTCTGCCGTGAGATTCCATGAAAGCTGCGCTGCGGCGAGGTAGCCGACAGCGCCGATCAGGCGCTCTTCGGCCAGTCCTTCCATGAGGTAGATGAATCCCTTGCCCGGCTCACCCAGCACGTTGGCCTTGGGGACTTTCACGTCGTTGAAAAAAAGCTCTGCCGTATCCTGTGCCTTGAGGCCCATCTTCTCGAGATTGCGCCCCCGCTCGAAACCCGCCATTCCCCGCTCCACCAGGAAGAGCGTCATGTGATGGGGATTGTTTTCCGGGTCGGTCTTGGCCGCCACGATCACCACATCGGCGTTGATGCCATTGGATATGTAGGTCTTGGAGCCGTTGAGCACCCAGTGATCGCCCTGCTCGACTGCCACAGCGCGCATGCCGGCGAGATCGCTCCCTGCATCGGGCTCGGTCATGGCAATGGCGAGGACAGTTTCACCACTGACACACTTCGGCAGGAAACGCTGGCACTGTTCCTCGTTGCCGAAACGGGTGAAATAGGGTCCCACCAGGCGGCTGTGGAGCGAGTTGTACCAGTCCGAGGCACGGGCATAGGCCGTCTCCTCGATGATGATCTGCTCGAAACGAAAATCCGGGTCGCCCATACCGCCGTACTTCTCGTCCGGCCAGACCATCAGGAACCCCTGTTCGCCGGCTTTGCGAAACGCATCACGATCAACGATACCCGCCTCACGCCAGGCCTCCATATGTGGCACAATCTCGGTGGCGAGAAACTTGCGGTAGGCGTCCCGGAACATCTGCTGCTCTTCGGTAAAATCTCGTTGCAACATACGGCGATCCCAGTCTTGATGAGGTGGAAAAAACGGCCATCAGTATGGTGAGCAGGCACCGGGTGAACAATGACCCCGGCCGACAATTAAATTGACTTAAGATGACAGCCGCCATGGGCGGCCGGACCAGGACGAGGCGTGGAACATATACTCCCGGAAAACTGGGCGCTGATGTATTTTGGGCTGATCTTCTCGATCACCTGCGCCCAGATGCTGGTGGTCTATGTGCTCAGTGATTCCAGCAACCCGCCTGCGGGCCTGGGCCTCTACACTGTCTACTTCATGGCCGCACTGCTGGGCTGGATAGCCGCAACCCTGCAGCAGGCATCGGAAACGCCCATGGCCGTTGACCTGCCGGCGTTTGCCACTATTTTCAACAGCTATATCCTGTTCCTGGCCGCAGGCCAGCGCGCCGGAGACCATCGCGGACGGCTGCCGCTGGGGCTGATCTGCCTGGGCGCCTGTCTCTCCGTGTTCTTCCTGCCCTCCGCTCGGATGTTCATCGTCCAGAATGCTGCGGCCGTCCTCTTCTTCGCGGGCATCGCCTGGCAGTGCAACGCACGCGCCTGGCGTCTGGGCAATATAGGGGATGCGATCATTGCCTCGGCGGCGCTCATGATGGTCATCGGCATGCCTCTGGCCATCTACCGGCTCACCGTGACCGAAGATCTACCCCTGGCCCAGTCCATCGCGTTTGGCGTCCACAGCTGCGCCTATGCCCTGGTCGCCATCGGCTTTCTGGCCAGCGTACTGATCGAATACCAGCAGCATCTCTCACACCTGGCTACCGAAGACCCCCTGACAGGACTCCTCAACCGGCGGGGACTGGGTGATGCCCTGTTCATCAGCCTGGCGCACGCTCAACGCAAGGGCCTGTCCACGACGGCCGTCATGGTGGACATCGATCATTTCAAGCAGATCAACGACAGCTTTGGCCATCAGAGCGGTGACCAGGTGCTGCAGCACGTGGCCAGGACACTGGATCGCCTGAGCCGCAACAGCGATGTCGTGGCGCGGGTGGGCGGGGAGGAATTCCTCATGGTTCTGCCGGATACCGACACAGCCAGTGCGCGCGTGCTGGCCGAGAGAGTCCGGCTGGACATCGGCGAACACCCCCTGTTGGTTGACGGACAGCGCATTCCCGTCACCGTCAGCCTCGGCGTCGCCAATGCCATCGGCGAAGTGGACCTGGACAAACTGTCCCAGGAAGCGGACCGGGCCCTGTACCTGGCCAAGCGCGGGGGACGCAACCAGGTGGCGTCCGTGGACAACAGGCCGGTTCACCTGTCCACCGGAGTGTCGGGAGCCTGATAGAGCTGTGCGCGACCTGTCCGTCTCCGTCTATTTCGCCCGCGCGGTACTGAAGCACGCCGTCTCGCGCGGGCTGGACCCCATCGAGCTGCTGCGACGAAACCGTATCTCTCCCCGTCTGCTGCTGGAGGAGAATGCCCGTATCTCCATAGAGCGCTTCGCTGACCTGCAGGTCAATACCATGCTGGCCATGGAGGATGAAATCCTGGGCTATGCGTCCCGGCGGATGCCGATCGGCTGCTGGTCCATGATGTGTCATGCGGTGATCGGCTCGGACACCCTGGGCCAGGCTCTGGCGCGCTATTGCCGTTTTTACCAACTTTTCGAGTTTGGCGTGCACCCCTGCATGGAAGAGGACCGGGATAGCGTCCGGATTCGCCTGGAGCAGGTCGATAGAGAACTCAACCCGGACCACTATCTGGTCGAAATGGTCCTGTTCAACATCCACCGGTTTGCCAGCTGGCTGGTGCAGGAAAACCTGCCCATTCAACAGGTGGAACTGGATTATCCTCCTGCCGCGCAGCCCAATGACTACCGACACATGTTCCTGGCCAATCCGGTAATATTCGAGCAGCCTGTCTCCCAGCTGCTGTTGTCTCCCACCCTGCTGGAGAAGCGCGTCACCCAGAACGAGGCCTCCCTGCGCCATTTCCTGCGCCACCCCGTGCTGATCATGTTGACCTCGGACTACGCCAGCAACAGCTGGACCGCTCGGGTGCGGGACATCGTCCGTCGTAACCTCGGGGACCTGCCGGAACTCGCGGGGATCGCCGAACGGCTTGAGGTCCACCCCCAGACGCTGCGGCGCCGACTGTCGGCGGAAGGCACCACCTTCAAGGAGATCAAGAACCAGGTGCGGCGCGATACCGCACTGCACTTCCTTGGCAAGCAGGGACTCAGCATCGAGGAGATAGCCCACCGCGCGGGCTTTTCCGAGTCGAGTGCGTTTATCCGCGCGTTCAAGGGCTGGACCGGGGTCACCCCCTACACCTATCGCAAGGGGCTGTAGCCCGTGGTTACAGACGCTGACGCAAGCAGGTGGAGAGAGAAAATACAGAGGGGCTGCCCTGTCATCGCCCAAAAATATGTCACTTTCTGTATGGTGTTTCCTCCCCCGGTAAATATTTAGCTATAGTTGTTGGACGCACAGGCAGGCAAGGAGCCCCGGTGATACGGAAAACAGTGAAAGTTGTAGGGATTATCTATATCGCGTACCTGGCGCTGGCGATGCTGGTCGTTATGCCGGCGCTGAACTTTATTCCACCCTGGTACGTGAAGCAGAACTACAACCGCGAGCTCCAAACCGAACTGGTGATCTTCAATCCCTTTACCCTCGCCCTGGAGGTACGCCAGGCGGCGCTGCCGGAGCCGGACGGTGAGCGATTCGCCGGACTCCACCGGGCCGAGGTCAACCTCTCACTGGCAGGCCTGTGGCAGCCCGGGTGGGTTTTCGACGCAGTCAGCATTGAAGGGCTCTATGTCCATGTCCGGCAGCTCGCCGCAGACCAGTTCAATTTCTCGGATCTCCTGCCGGAGGCCTCTGCAGAGGAAAGTACCGAAGAGGCAGGCGAGATACCCGGTATCACCATTCACGACTTCAATTTTCACGCGCAGGATCTGCGCTACACCCAGGAGAACCGGGAGGAGTCCTTCACGACCCACTATGAAAACCTGGCCCTGCGGGTCACTGACCTCTCCACGGTCATCGAGGAAGGCAAACCCTATAAACTCGAGGCTACTGCCGGCGAAGGCGGCTCGCTGCTGTGGTCGGGAGACCTGTCCATCCCCGGTGCCTACAGTCGCGGACAGTTGAGTCTCTCCGGAATCAGCCTGCGCCCGGTGTGGCGATTCGCAGAGCCCTGGGTCAACTTCGATATCAAGCAGGCACTACTGGACGTGGAAGGCCGCTACAGCATCGACTGGAAAGAGAGCCTGGCCTATCAGGTCAGCGAGGGCGCTCTGCGCATCTATGACACCCGCATCGATCCGAAGGCATCCGGTGAACTGCCGGAAACCGCCGTCGAACTCGGCGCGCTTGCCGTGACCGGCATCACCATCGATGGCCCCGCACAGCATGCGAAGATCGAGGCTGTCGACATCGATGGGCTCGCCATCAGCGGCTGGAGCGAGGGCAGCCGGGTCAGCCTGGCCGAGATGTTCGCGGTGGACATGGGAGAGCCGGCTGCCGCCGATCAGGAAGACGCGGAGGCGGGTGACCCCTGGACGGCAGAGATTGCCTCCATCGGACTCCTGGCCAGTGTGGACTGGCGGTCGGAGTTCACCGACCCGCCGCACCTTCAGGTCACGCCACTGGAAGCACAGGTGCAAGGCCTGCGCTGGCCCTTCGACGGCGATACCGGGGTCACCGTGAACCTCCGCATCAATGAGCAGGCCGAGGCCGGCGCCAGCGGCACCCTTGCGCTCGCCAGTGGTGACGGGCGCATCGAGTACCAGCTAAAGGGCCTGCCCCTGACCTGGTTCAACCCCAATTTACCGAAGGAGCTCAAGGCCGAGCTGACCGGGGGCGAGGTGGAACTGGCGGGTAAAACAGCGCTGTCCGGGTTCGTGCCCGCCCGCATCGGCGGCACTGGAGCCATCACCGGCTTCTCCGGCAAAGTCGAGGGGGAAGAGGACTCTCTGACCAGCTGGGAGACGGTGCAATGGCAGGATCTCCAGGTAGATCTCGACCAGCGCAGCGTCGCCCTGGGGAAATTATCCATCATCGGCTATTCCGGCCGGCTGCATATCCGGGAAGACGGCTCGATCAATACCCAGAAGCTGTGGCAGGAGGAGGTCGGGGAACAGGCGGAGCAACTCGCGGAAGACCTCTCCCGGGACCAGCCCTGGACGATCAGCCTGCCCGTTATTCAGGTGGCCGGCAGCGCGGTCGATTTCATGGACGAGTCTCTACCGATCCGGTTTCGCACCGTCGTAGGTGACCTCGATGGCGAGGTGCTGGGCCTGTCGACAGCACCCGGTGCCATAGCCAAAGTGACCATGAAAGGGTCGGTGGATGGCTATGCCCCGGTAAATCTGAACGGCACCGCCGCCCCCTTCAACGCCCCCCCGGACCTGGACCTCAGCCTTACCTTTGATGGCGTGGATATGGCGCTGCTCACACCCTATTCCGGCACCTACGCAGGTCGCACCATAGAGCGCGGCCTGCTCAGCCTCGACCTGCAGTATGCACTGCAGTCCGGGAAACTCGACGGCAACAACAAGGTCCTGATTGCCCAGCTCAGACTGGGAGAGAAAGTCGACAGTGACCGGGCACTCGATCTGCCCCTGGACCTGGCCCTGGCGCTGCTCACCGACATGAACGGCGTGATCGATCTCACCGTACCGGTCAGCGGCGATATCGATAATCCCGAATTCAGCCTCGGCAGCGTGATCGCGGGCGCGTTCATGAATCTCATCACCAAGGCAGTGACTGCGCCATTTGCCCTGCTGGCCAACCTGGTGGGCAGCGATGATGAAGATTTACAGCGCATTAATTTTGCCAGCGGATCGGCAGAATTAATGGAGGCGGAGCGAGCCAGGCTGGATCAGTTGGGCAGCGCCCTGGCGCAGCGCCCCAACCTGACACTGGTCGTCTCCGGCCGCCTGCACCCGACCGCCGACCGCGAGCGCCTGCAGGGGACACTCCTTGAAGAGCAGTTGCTGGCAGACGGCCTGGATCCGAAGCAGCTGGAAACCAGGGGCCCTGACTGGGAAGAGGCCATCCAGGAACGCTATGCCGCGCTGGGAGCAGCAGGCAAGAAGAACCCGGAGGGTGCAGAACCGACGGTGCGGGAACAGTATGAACAGGTGAGGGCCACCATTGAAGTGCCCGCAAGTGCGCTGACGCAGCTGATCGAGAGCCGGGCAATTGCGGTCAAGAGCTACCTGGTCAACGAGGCCGGCATGGCCTCAGACCGGGCCGTGATCGACGCCGTGAACCTGGAGGACAAGGCCCACACGTTCAGCGGTGTAGAGCTGGATGTGGACGCCTGATCAGCCCGCGTAAACCAGTTCGCCGTCACAATAGCGACAGTGATACCGGCCGGTTCCGCGCACTACGCGATTGTGGCGAGTGGAGGATACCGCGTGCTCGCGACAGGCGCAGCGGTAAGGATGCGTACGCTGTCGGCGCCGCGGGATCCCCTCCAGGTCGAGCCTGAATGTCACCTCGGGACTGGCGTCGAACAGTACCATCAATGCCTGCCACTCCTGACCGTGCGGCTTGACCTTCCGCAGCCCGTAGACCTCATGAACAATGTAGTGGGCGACCTCGTGAGGTACCGTATCGCGGAGATTCTCATCGAAGTATTTGGCGAAGATCCAGGGGTTGTAGCGAATCCAGCGTCGCCGTCCATCGGCCTTGAACATGCCCGCTGCGGTGCCGCTGAGGTCGAACAGCACCGGCACCGCATCAAAGGAGCGGGCGAACACCTGCTCCGCCCGGCCGATATACCGGGAGGTTGCTTCGCGAATAACCTGCTGGCGATCCGCCCCGATGGGTTGTATCAAGCGGCTGTACCCCTGTTGCGACGATGCCCCTATATTGTTGCGCCGGAGCGCGCTCCAGCATAGCGTCCCATCCCGGCATGAACAATCCTTTCCATCAGGGTGTTAATTGCGGTACATTTTTTTGTCGGCAGCGGTCATTGTTAAGCTCCTGCGCAACACACAGACTCTCAAGCGGTCCGGGTACTCTTTGTTCGGACTACCAATAAGCCAAGACCAGACACTATGAGTACACAGCAACTCGATACGACCCGGCTGGAAGCCTACCTGACTGCCAACATTCCCGGCTTTCAAGGCCCACTCACCGCGGAAAAGTTTGCCGGCGGCCAGTCCAATCCGACCTTCAAGCTCACCGCCGGCGATACGTCCTATGTGCTGCGCCGCAAGCCGCCGGGGGAGTTGCTCAAATCAGCCCACGCGGTGGACCGGGAATTCCGTGTGATCACTGCGCTGTGGGATACGGACGTCCCGGTGCCGAAAACCTACCTACTCTGCGAGGACGATGATGTCATCGGCTCCATGTTCTATGTGATGGAGTACAAGGAGGGCCGGATCCTGTGGGACCCGCTCCTGCCCGAGGCGGCGGACAACACCGAGCGGGGCGCCATCTACGATGCCATGAACCAGACCATGGCCGCGCTGCACAACGTCGACGTGGATGCTGTGGGTCTTAGCGATTTCGGTCGCCCGGGCAACTATTTCGAACGGCAAACGGCTCGCTGGAGCAAGCAGTATCGCGCCTCCGAGACCCAGCACATCGAGGCCATGGAGACACTCATGACCTGGCTGGCGGACAACATGCCGGCCAACGACGGGGCCGTAAGCCTGGTCCACGGTGACTACCGGCTGGACAATATGATGTTCCATCCTACCGAGCCGCGGGTGATTGCCCTGCTGGACTGGGAACTCTCTACATTGGGTCACCCGCTGGCAGACCTTGCCAACCAGTGCATGGCATGGATGCTGCCCCGGGACGGCGCCATCAAGGGGCTCGGCGGCGTCGACCGCGCTGCCCTGGGCATTCCCGGTGATGAGGAGTACATCGCCCGCTACTGTGAGCGTACGGGCCGGGATGGCATCGACAACTGGAACTTCTACCTGGTCTTTTCCCTGTTTCGCCTGGCAGCCATCCTGCAGGGTATCGTCAAGCGCGCGGAGATCGGCACGGCATCCAGCGCCGAAGCCCAATCCCGTGGCGATGCGGTTGTGCCGCTCGCAGAGATGGCGGTAGCACTGATCGAATGAATACACACCGGCTCACCTGCCGGACAGGTTCGCAAACCCCATACAAGGAGCAAGACAATGGCTGATGAAGTACTGGTCGATGTATCAGACGGGATCATGACCGTCACCCTGAATCGCCCCGAGGCAAAAAATGCCGTCAACAAGGCCGTCGCGGAGCGCATCGCCGCGGCGATGGATGAACTGGACAGCAATGAGGCTATTCGGGTCGCCATCCTCACCGGCGCTGACGGGGCCTTCTGTTCCGGCATGGACCTGAAGGCATTTGTCACCGGGGAAATGCCCATGGTCGAAGGGCGCGGCTTTGCCGGCGTCACCGAAAAGCTGCCGCAAAAGCCGCTCATTGCCGCGGTCGAGGGATTCGCCCTGGCCGGCGGCCTCGAGTTGATGATCTCCTGCGACCTCATCGTGGCTGCGGATAACGTCAAGATCGGCATCCCCGAGGTCAAGCGTGGCCTGGCGGCAGCGGCCGGCGGCCTGATGCGCCTGCCACGGCAGATACCCCCCCGGCTGGCCATGGAGATGGCCCTGACCGGCGATTTCATCACCGCCCAGCGCGCTGTCGAAACCGGCCTGGTCAACCGGCTCGTGCCCGCCGGTACCGCGCTGGAGGCGGCCCGGGAACTGGCCCTGAAAATCTGCGCCAACGGCCCCATGGCGGTGAGGGTCAGCAAGCAGGTGGTCATGGAATCGGCTGACTGGTCCAACGCCGAGATGTGGCAGAAGCAGCAGGAACTGGTATTGCCCGTACTGGTCAGCCAGGACGCGATTGAAGGCGCTACGGCCTTTGCCGAAAAGCGCGCCCCCAACTGGACAGGAAAATAGGAGTGCCCACCGTGAACGAAGCGTGGATCATCGACGCCTGCAGGACCCCCCGGGGTATCGGCAAGAAAGGCAAGGGGGCCCTGGCGGAGCAGCACCCGCAGCATCTGGGGGCCACGGTGCTCAAGGCCCTGGCAGAGCGCAACGACCTGAACACCGCGGAGGTGGGAGACATTATCTTCGGGACCAGCTCCCAGCGCGGCCGCCAGAGCGGCGACCTGGCACGCATGGCGGCCCTGGAGGCCGGCTACGACATCCGCTCCAGCGGTATGACGCTGGACCGGTTCTGCGGCTCGGGGATCACCTCCGTCAACCTGGCGGCCATGAACATCCTGTCCGGTTCCGAAGACCTCGTGATTGGCGGCGGTGCCGAGATGATGTCTACCTACGGTGAGGAGGGTGCCGCCATGAGTCCTTTCATGGACAACGGCAACCTGGCCCTGCGGGCCATGCATCCACAGCCTCACCAGGGCGTCTGTGCCGATGCGATCGCCACCCTGGAAGGTATCGAGCGCGAGGCCCTGGATGCCCTGGCCTACGTGACGCAACAGCGAGCGGCAAAGGCCATTGAAAACGGCCACTTCGACAAGAGCCTGGTACCGGTTTATTCGGTGGACGGGTCGCTGGCACTGGAGCAGGAGGAATTCCCCCGCCCCCAGACGACGCTGGCGGGACTGGCAGAACTGCAGCCCGCCTTCGCCGCTTTGGCGGATTACCCGCTGGACGAGGCAGGCACCACCTATCGTGGCATGATCCAGCGCAAGTATCCTGACCTGGATATCACCCACATGCATCACGCGGGCAATTCTTCCGGTGTTGTGGACGGCGCCGCAGCCCTGCTGCTGGCCTCCCCCGACTATGCCAGGGCCAACGGCATGAAACCACGTGCGCGGATCCGGGCCATGGCCAATATGGGCGACTGCCCCACCCTGATGCTGAATGCCCCTGTACCGGCGGCCAGGAAGGTCCTGGAGAAAGCCGGTCTATCCGTCCAGGATATCGACCTGTGGGAAATCAACGAAGCCTTTGCGGTGGTGGCGGAGAAGTTCATGCGTGACCTCGATCTCGACCGCGACAAGGTGAATGTCAACGGCGGGGCCATGGCTCTGGGCCACCCGATCGGCGCCACCGGCTCCATTCTCATCAGCACGTTGCTCGATGAACTGGAGCGCCGGGACCAGCAGCTCGGGTTGGTGACCATGTGCGCGGCGGGTGGCATGGCGCCGGCGATTGTCATCGAGCGTATTTGACCCCCGAGGGGAGCGATCAGGTACCTTCCCTGCCGCGGCCCTTGCCGGCACCAGCACACTCTATCACCGGGGCGATGAGGTGGGTAAAAACCGGGCCAACTGCCTGACCTGCAATGCACAATTCGACGGGGAGCTCGCGCCCGCAGGATCGTTTGCCGCGAACCCCTGGGGTCTGTACGACATGCATGGCAATGTGTGGGAATGGACCAAGGATTGTATCGATCCCAACGCCGCTCCGCCGGCCAATGGCATGCCGAAGCTATTTGGCAATTACGAGTCCCGTGAACTGCGGGGCGGATCTGCCCGGTCCGATGCCTGGTCGATTCGTGCAGGGGCCCGCGCTTCTGCCCTGCGCAAGGACCAGATCAGCGATGTCAGGTTCAGGGTGGTCATGGACGTCTCGCAACAGGGCGGCTAGCCGGCGTCCAGCACGCGCCCCAGGGTGGCATCGCCCGCGATGGTGGTACGGTGAATCACCCGCTGCGTCCCCGGGGGAACACCGGTGGCGCAGTGCATGGCGCGCCAGTTGTCCCAGAGCACCATGTCTCCCGGCTCCCAGAGGTGAAAATAGTGAAACTCGGGTTTCCGGGTATGCGCCACGAGGCGTTCCAGCAACTCGATCGACTCATCGTTACAGAGCCCCGCCTTGTGCGGTGACACGATGCGGTCCAGGAACTGTTCGACGATTTCCAGCACCTTGCGCCCGGTTACCGGGTGGGTCACCACCGCGGGGTAGGCCACATCCGGAAAATTCGGGAAGCCCACATCTGCGGGCTTGCGCGGGCTGCAGGGTCCGGGTTCGTAACCGTCCAGGTCCACGTAGCGCATGTGCCGCCGCTGCATGGAGAAGCTGTAGACCACCTCCAGTTTTTCCAGAAGTGCCCGGGTTTCCTCGTCGAGTGCCTCGTAAGCCATCGCCAGGTCACCGAAGCCCGTGAGTCCATCCTGCTCCGCGCAGACCACGGAGCGCAGCAGCGCCCCGCGATTGGGCTTACCCGTATAGTGCAGGTCCATATGCCAGTCCAGCCGGTTCACCAGGGTCTGGCCGTTATAGCTGGCGGCCATGTACTTCTCTTTCTCGGGTTCGTTCACCAACATGAACAGCTCGGGATAGTCGAGCGAGGTCGTCGCTTTGAGGGGGTGCATCTCCAATTCGCCGAAGATACGACTGAAGGCGATCTGGTTTTCCGGCGTGACCTCCTGGCCGCGGAACAGGAGAATGGCATGCTCATTCCAGAGATTGACGAGTTCGTCACGCAGGTCGCCTGTCACCGGCTCGCGGATATCGAATCCGCGAACCTCCACACCTACGTTGTCCAGCGGGATGGTTTCAAGTGCCACGGGGATAGTGCTCCTCAGTCCAGTACATCCGGTGATCGCCGCAATTCACGTCGCGCCATGGCTTCCCACAGGAAGGGAAAGCCGTTGGCATCGGGCAGCGCGATCGCGGCGACCTGCTCATCGGTCAGGGGGACACCACCGCCCGCCAGCTCGACCTCGTAGGCCCGCCGACTCCGCCACTCCAGGGTGATGGCCCGCAGGTGCGCCTGCCGCAGGTTCTGACCGACCACCAGTGCCCCATGGTTTGCCAACAGCGCCCACTTGGCGTCGCCCAGGGCATTTACCGCGGCGGCGACCGGGTCCTCGCCATCGAAGGTACCCGCGTATTCACTGTACAGTGGCAGAGGCCCATCCACATAGGCACTGCTCTGGTCGTAGGCGGGAGGAACCCTGTGCAGGTTGGCCCAGATGCCACTCCAGTGAGCGTGGTTATGGATGACGACGGAAATATCAGGGCGGGCTTCATGCAACCTCAGGTGCAGACCGAGGGCCGGGGTCACGTTCCACTCGCCGTCGATGACACGTCCCGCGGGGTCGAGGGTGAGAATGTCACTGGCGGTCACCTCGTCCCAGGCCAGCTCCCAGGGATTGGTGAGCACATTGCCATCCGGCAGCCGGAAGGTGATGTGACCGGCAATATGGTCATTCCAGCCTTCGTGGAACAGCATGCGACACATGAGGGCCACCTGTGCTTTTTCACTGAGCTCGGGCAGCAACGGCCTGCGACCTGGCCGCGGGGTAAACTGCTTGAGAACGGATTCATTGAGACCGTCGATCGCACCCTTCATTGATATTCGCTCTCCCTGGCCCGAGTGGGTTGTTCCGGTATCAGCATAGTCGGTTGACGTCGATTTTCACAATCCATGGGCGCACTTCCGGTATATTGCAGCAGCCCACCGCGCGGAAATTACGCAGCACCCGCCGGAGCAGGCCGTGGCCGGTGAAGGCTGTGCACTACCACAACAGGCAACAGGACACCGGGGTAACCATCACGCTGCTCCACACCAACTTGTCCGGTACACTTGACTGAAAAGGGGGGCAGCGGCACTCCTGCCCCTGGTCTGGATGCACAGGAGCGTCATCGATTTCGATTGTGAGGCGAAGATAATGACCGAGATAAACAGCAACCTCAGGCTCAATATGACCGGCGTCGAAGCAGATCCCCGGGCGCGATCCCTGCGCTATCGCACTGCGCTGGACATGGCTGAATTTGCAGATCGCCACGGTTTTGCCCACATCAACGTCGAGGAGCACCACGTGGCCAGGAACGGCTGGCTGCCCTCCCCCCTGATCATGGCGTCCGCCATTGCCGCACGCACCGAGCGGGCCAATATCGGCGTCATGGCGCTGCTGGTCTCACTCTACGACCCGGTGCGTCTGGCGGAGGATATCGCCGTCATCGATCTCCTGAGCCAGGGTCGGTTCAGCTTCATCGCCGGCTTGGGTTATCGCGAAGTGGAATTCCATATCGCCAATAAACCCTACACCGAACGGGGCAAGTGGATGGACCACGTGCTGGAAACCCTGCTACAGGCCTGGTCAGACCAGGACTTCGACTATCGCGGCACGACGATCAATGTCACGCCCAAACCCTGCTCGCGCCCACACCCCCCCTTCCTGGTCGGCGGCATGAGCAAGCCTGCCGCCAGGCGCGCGGCAAGACTGGGCCTGCCCTTTGCGCCGCCGGCAGCGATGCCGGAGTTGGAGACCTATTACCACGAGCAGCTCAAGGCATACGGCAAACAGGGCTATGTCTACTCTCCACCCGCTGATTTCTCGGTCCTGTTCATCGATGAAAATCCGGACCGGGCCTGGAAGGAACTTGGCGATCACTTCCTCAACGAAGCACGCGAATACAGCAGCTGGCACTCGGATACGCTGGAGCGCCCACTGGAAATGCAGGGGGATACGGTGGCTGCGTTGCGGGCGGAGAAGCGCTATGAAATCATTACCCCCGCCGAATGCCTGCAGCGGCACCGGGCAAGACCCGACTTCTTTGCCACTATCCACCCGCTGGTGGGTGGCATGCCCCTGGAGCGGGCCTGGCGATGCCTGGAGCTCTACAGCGACAAGGTATTGTCGCAGCTAGCCAACGGGTGATAACGTCCCTGAAACGGAAAGAGTCAAGCGAGCAGACCGCAGCTGCCTATGGAATTCAAGGATTACTACGAGATACTCGGGGTTGCCCCCGATGCGGAAACCAGTGATATCAAAGCCGCCTACCGCAGGCTGGCGCGTAAATATCATCCCGACCTCAACCCCGGAGAGGAGGCGGAAGCGAATTTCAAGGAGGTCGCTGAAGCCTGGGAAGTCCTCAAGGACGATACCCGGCGCGCCGAATACGATGAGCTACGTCGCTACGGCGGGCAGCGCCGGCAGGAATTCGAGCCCCCTCCGGGTTGGCAGTCTTCAGCCCGGCCTGATTTCCAGCATGTCAGCGGCGACTTTTCCGACTTTTTCAACTCCATCTTCGGGGGCGCTTTTCGCGAAGAAGAGGTCGCCCGCGACTTCGGGTTCCGTGGCCAGGACGTCGAGATCGAGATGCCGGTTTTTCTCGAAGAAACCATCCATGACAGCGTCAAACCGGTGCACTTCGAGATTCCCGTATTCGAGGGCGGGCAGGCCAGGCCGCTGCGTAAATCACTGAGAGTCACCGTTCCTGCAGGGGTTACAGACGGCGAGCGCATTCGGGTAAAGGGCCAGGGTGGGCCGGGGCAGGGAAAGGGGCCGGCGGGTGATCTCTATCTCCATATACGGCTGGTACCCCACCCCCTGTTCGACGTGGAAGGTCACAACCTGCTGGTGACCGTCCCCATCGCGCCCTGGGAGGCGGCCCTCGGCGTCAAGGTGACCGTACCCACCCTGTCAGGCAAAATCAGTCTCACGGTTGCACCGGGGAGCCAGTCCGGTCAAAAACTGCGTGTCAAGGGCAAGGGTCTGGCAGGCAAGACCGGCCAGGGCGACCTCTACGCCGTATTGAAGGTTGTCATGCCCCGAACCGCCACGCCGGAGGTTCGCGCCCTGTGGGAGTCGCTGGCGGAAAAGACTGACTTCGACCCGCGCGCAAACTGGGGGAATCGATCATGACGGCAAGCGTGACACGTGTGACGGTAACAGAGCTCTGTGAGCGGGAGGGGGTATCCCACACCATACTGGTCACGCTGGTAGAACACGAAATAGCCCGACCGATCGCGGGCACCGGCACCGACGACTGGGTGTTTGACGCAACCGGTGCCCAGTGGGTGTACAAGGCCGTCAGGCTGCATCGGGATCTAGAACTCGACTGGGTTGCCGTGTCGATGCTGGTCGACCTGCTGCGTCAGCGCGAGCAACTGGACCGGGAAAACCGTCTGCTGAAACAGCGGCTGGCCAGGTTCCTCGCCCAGGACTGACTCGCGGCCACTCGCTGAAAATCACCTCCCGTGGGCCTTGAAAAAGGCTTCACGAAACCCTACCTGTATGCTCTGAAGGCGGATGCTGTGTGCCGCCGGAGCACCCGGCAAAACATCGGTACGCCGACCTTTGATCTGGTAACAAAGGCTATCGTGAGGATGTAACTATGTTCGGTTCAATCACCAATTGGGAGGGCGATCTGTTCGACCAGTTCAGCCGCCTGCAGCGAGACCTGGACGAGTTCCGGGGGGCGTCCCCGGGCCCTGCCAACATTCGCGCCGTGGCGCGCGGCAGCCAACCCGCCATCAACGTGGGCGTGACCGCCGAGGGAGCAGACGTCTATGTATTTGCCGCAGGGCTGGATCAGGAACAGATCGAGCTGTCCGTGCAACAGAATCTGCTGACCATCAGCGGTGAGTGTCCCGCCATCCAGCCGGAGGGCGCCAACGCCTATCTGCAGGAGCGCTTCAGCGGCAAATTCCGTCGCGTGATCGCGTTGCCCGAGGATATCAACCCGGATTCGGCAAACGCAAAGTATCGCGACGGCGTCTTACATGTCAGCTTCGCGCGCAAGGAGGAAGCGAAGCCCCGACAAATCCGCATCAATCAATGACGGGAGGAAGGAGATGAACAGCGAAAAAGACGTGGCTACCCACGCTACCCAGTCTGAATCGGCCGATCATGCCAGCGGCTTCGTGCTGCGCCCGGCAGTGGACATCTTTGAAAATGGCGAGTCCATCCGCCTGTTTGCCGACCTGCCTGGCGTCAGCGAAGAGAGCCTCAATCTCGAGGTCGACGACCGCACGCTGACCATTCAGGGTGATATCGCTCTCGAGATGCCAGAGGGCATGAGATCTTTACACGCGGATGTTCGGTCCAGGTGCTACCGGCGGGCGTTTACTCTCAGCAATGAGCTGGATACCGCCCGGATCGAGGCATCACTGAAAGATGGCCTGCTCACCGTGACGCTGCCCAAACGGGAGGAAGTGCGGCCCCGCAAGATCGAAATTACCGCGGGCTGATCCCTCTGCGGGCCGGCGGCCAGTGGCAGCCGGCCCCTGCATCGGCCACCGCTCATTGGCCAGCCGTGGTCAATTCGGCTACTCTCATTGACGGGAGGGTCCGATTTGTCGCTATTTCTCACGGCGGGTGGCGTCGTTCTGTTGCTGCTGGCGGGAACCGCACTGGTTCGCGGTGCATCTGCACTGGCTGGCCGCTATGGCGTACCACCAATGGTGGTCGGTCTGACAGTCGTGGCCATCGGCACCAGCTCACCCGAGCTGGTGGTTAATATCGTTGGCGCCCTGCGCGGCCAGACAGACCTGGCGTTTGGCAATATCGCCGGTTCCAACATTGCCAACCTCGGCCTGGTGCTTGGCGCGGCTGCCCTGATTCACCCGATGACGATCCAGGGCCAGCTCGTGCGCCGTGAGCTGCCCCTGCTGATGCTGGGAACCACCGTCCTCCTGGTACTGATACTCGACCTGCCCCTGCTCGGCCAGCCTCCGGTACTCACCAGGGCAGACGGTCTGGTGCTCCTGCTGCTCTTCAGCGTATTTGTCTATTTCACGGTCAGAGACTTCGTAGACCAGAAATATGACCCGCTGATGGCCGATATTCAGGAAATAGAAGGCAAGCTGCCGGCGTCACTGGTCAGCGGCAGCGCCGCCCAGTGGGCATATATCGCCTTTGGCGTCGCCGGCCTCACCCTGGGTGGCCACATGACCATCACCGGGGGCAGCGCACTGGCGCAGGCGATGGGGGTACCGCCGGTGATCATCGGGATGATCGTCATCGGTGTCGGCACCAGTCTGCCCGAGCTGGTGACGTCCATCATCGCCGCGATGAACGACGAGTCCGACCTGTGCGTGGGTAACGTGGTCGGCTCAAACCTTTTCAACGCGCTGGTGGTGCTGCCGATATCGACCCTGTTTATACCCGTGGCGGTCCCCGCCGGCGGGGTCCAGGACATCCTGGTGTCCCTGGCACTGTCGGCCCTCCTGCTCCCTATTTTCTATTTCGGAAGCGCGCGCATGAACCGGGCCGCCGGGCTGGGTTTCATCGTCATCTACATCGGGTATATGAGCTTTCGCAGTCTTTCATCCATGTAGCTGCCGCCGATGGCGACACGACCGTGGATGCATGTTCGGTACGAGAGGTTGCTCTGTCAGACAGGATTTGCCCGGCCCGCGGCTCAGGCCGCGGCGGAACCCACCCCTGTGCCCGGCTCGCCCTTGGCAGGCGCTTTGGGTGCCGCAGTCTTGGTCCTGCTCCCGGCAGACTTTTTCTTGCGGGGGGCGGGCCTGGTGCCGGCCGCCTTTCCGGTTTTCTGCGCAGCGCTTTTTCGTTTGCCGGCGCCTGCGCGATCAGCCTGCGTCGGCGGTGGCCGCCTGCGGGACGTTCGAGGCCGGTGCACCTCGGACGCATCCGGGCGCAGGTCACCGGTCTCGAAACGCCGCAGGATTTCCTCCATCGTGCGACTGACTTTGGTACAGATGCGGATGGCCTCCAGGTTGGGGTATACCGAGTGCTCGCCGCCCTCCATCAATTCGATCAGGTCCTGCTCGGAGAGGTGTGACAGGAGCTTGGTGGGGTTGTACCAGCGAAAACTGGGCACGATGTTGATATCCCCGCTGTACTCCTGGTCCATCAGTGCGTGCACACTGTTCATCAACATGTTGAACCGCGGCCAGTTATCACCCTGTTTCTGCACCATACCCCGGTAGAAATTGAGAAGCTCCCGCCCCATACCGACACCCAGGCTGCCGAGCGCGGAACGAAGCGCGCTCTGCTGTCCCTCCTTGTGCAGGAACGGAATGGCGATAGGGTTGACCATGCTCACGATGTAGTGGTTGGTACTGTAGAGCCTGGCCAGTCGCTTCGCCGGCAGGTCGTCTGCAATGGAGCCATCGACCCAACGCCGCGTCGGCAGGTAGGGTTGCGACTCCCCGTGGGCATTTTTCGCAAGCAACATGACCGGCGGAAATACACCGGGGACAGCGCAGGATGCCATAACCGCCGAGCGGATATAGACGTTGGGCGAGGCAATGGAATTGAGCAGGCGGGACCGCTGGTGTGGCTCGGCCGGGGCGATGGTGATACTGATCTGGCGCCCTGTTTTCTCGTAGGCCTCCTGGAACGTCAGGTTGGGCACCATACGGGCCACCAGCTTTTCCAGGTCACCCACATCGATCTGCGGGTTGGAACCGAAGAACATTCGCGAAAATACGCTGGCTTCCCGCTCCGCCTCGAAATGCACATTGGCGGGATCATAGAACCGCTGGAGCTGCTTGTCGGTATGCGTACCGATCACCCCGGCCACCAGGGATCCTGCACTCGAACCCGATATCACCTTGGGCAGCAGGCCATGCTCGAGCAGGATCTTGACCACGCCAAGATGATAGAAGCCCAGCACCCCGCCACCGCTGAGCATCAGGGCCGAGCGCCCGAAGCAGACATTGGCACGGTAGAAGAACTCCAGTTTTTCCTGGGGCGATATTTCGTCGGTTTCCAGCTCGGCGAGAAATCGAAGGGAGTCGTCGATCTCGTCGATGTACTGCTCGATCAGTTTCTTGGTCCCGAATTTTGCCCGCTTGTAAAGGCTGCTGCGGCCCATACCAGCCATATTTCCGTGGATGCCCTCGTTGAGGGTGAACAACAGGCCGTGATAGTCGTGGCGCGCCCGCAGGCTGCGCAACCGGTCCAGCCTGAGCCGGATCTGCGTATAGTCGTACTGACTGGTCTGGTCGATTTCACGCCACCGTTTCTGACCGGACACCTCATCGTGTTCAATCGCCGCCTCCCGCCACTCATCGTAGCTTCGGGCTTTCTCCATGGTCCGCTCGAGTTTTTTCAGTTTTCGCGACTTGATCACGCTGACACCTCCGCTGTGTTGCCATCGATGGCCTTACATCACCGATGGTCTCCAAGGATAGAACAAATGACCGTCATCTCCCAGCGCTTTGTTGGCAGCGACTGCACACAGGTTTGACGCATGCTGGCCACACGGGACGAGATCCTGTACCGCCTCCACCCATATTACCGAAAGCGCCGCAGGCAACGTGCACGAAGTGCAAAAAGCCCATAAACTAGCGTGATCGTGGGATACCGGGACCTTGTCTGGAACCCCGCGCGTCCCTAAGGAAAAACAAGAGGTCACAGCTTGCGCGCGTACCTGTTCGTCGCCCTTCTTCTTCTGGTGATTTTCGGCGCAATTTCCGGCTACCTCTACAGGCAGTACTCAAGCCTGGCCGGGGCAGATTTCTCCCCACCCCCCGCCACTGTGGCAGCGGCCATAGCGCAGCGGGAAACCTGGCCCAGCACCCTGAAGGCCGTGGGCACCATCAAGGCAGCGCGCGGTGTCCGTCTCAGTACCGAGGAAAGCGGAGAAATAACCGACATCACAGTAAAATCGGGTGATCGCGTCAAAGCCGGTGATCTGCTGCTAACCCTGAATGACCAGGTCGAACAAGCCAGCCGGGAGCGGCAGATTGCCAACCTGGAACTGGCGAAACTGCTGTTCGAGCGGGACCGGCAACTGATCAAGCAGAAGTCCATTCCCCAGACCCAGTTCGACCG
>JAHEEV010000239.1 GCA_024640505.1 Halieaceae bacterium | reverse complement strand
TATGTTCAACCGGGAAGACAGGTGATTTATACTCACCCGCAGCGTGTCGTGGAGGAATGTTGAGCGTGTCATCGAGCAAACAGGTAGAGCAGCTGGTCAGGATGGCCAACCAGATAGCCCTGAACATGTCGGCCTGGGGCTCAGAGGCTGAGGTCGCGCGCAAGACCGAAGAGCACATCACGAAGTTCTGGACACCTGACATGCGCAGACGCTTGCAGGAATATTCGGATCATGGGGCTGAGGATCTATCCCCGGCAGTCCTCAGTGCGGTGGCCTCGCTGGCACGCACCTCCTGAGACGGGCCTGGTTAGCAACCCTATGCCGCTCATGTCCCGGTCAGCGAGCTGATCACGTAACTGCCGGAACGCTCGTCCAGTTCCAGCTTCAGCAGTCCCCGCTTTTCCGCCTCCTCCAGCAGTTCGCCAAAAGAGCGCACCCCGTAAAAGCGTTCGTTGAATCCGGGGCGACGGCGCTTGAGGGCCTGCTTGACCATGGAGCCCCATAACTTCTGCTTGCCGCCCTGATCGGCGTAGAGCGCCTCAGCCGTCTCCATGATCAGCGCGATGGCCTCATCCAGCTTGTTTTCCTCGGGCTTTTTGCTGGCGGGTTTCCGGGCTTTGGCTTTCGGCGCGGTCTTTGACCTGGAAGAGGGCTTTTTCTTCTGGCTCTGTTTTGACTGGTCGTCCCGGACCAGGTCATCGTAGAAAATGAATTCGTCGCAATTGTTCATCAACAGATCGGCCGTGGAATTCTTGACCCCGACACCGATCACCAGTTTGGCGTTTTCCCGGAGTTTGCTCACCAGCGGTGAGAAATCGGAGTCACCGCTGATGATGACGAAGGTATCGATGTGTTCCTTGGTGTAGCAGAGGTCCAGTGCATCGACCACCATGCGGATGTCCGCCGAGTTCTTTCCTGACTGGCGCGTATGGGGTATCTCGATCAGCTCGAAAGAGGCATCGTGCATCACCGGTTTGAACTCTTTGTAGCGGTCCCAGTCGCAGTAGGCTTTCTTGAACACGATCGTACCCTTGAGCAGCAGTTTTTCCAGCACCAGCTGGATGTCGAACCTGGCGTACTTGGTGTCCCGGACGCCCAGGGCGACATTCTCGAAGTCGCAAAAGAGTGCCATTTTCAGGTCTTCACTGTCATTGCTCATGCGGTATTCTCCCGGGTCTTCTGCTGCGCCAACCAGCGCCAGATGGTGCCATCAGGTAGTTCATTGCCGGTCACGATGTATTCCAGTGCCTTGGGATTGTTCAACGCCCAGTCCATCACCGCACGGGTGCCCGCGCGGGCAGTGAAAAGTATGCGATCGCCCCGCTCCAGGGGCATATCCGGATCCGGCATCAGGTAGTTCTTGTCACCCCGGTTCAGTAGCAGGGCAATGCAAGGCAGCGGCTTGTCCCGATTGGAGGGTGCGTGCTGCAGGTGGCTGATACGCACTTCCTCTCCCCTGTCCACGGCAGTATACACGGCGGCGGCCCGGTCAGGCGCGATCTCGAACGACCAGGTTTCCGGTGTCACCCCATTGCACATGGCTTCGATGTGCTGGCGGATCTCGTGGGCAAATTCCTCACTGCCGGCACGCATCAGCCGCAGAAAACGGCTTAGCAGCGGTGTGGTCAGCAGGGGTAGAATGCGCCACACGATAATCCGGCTGGGCTCCATCACCAGGTCCAGGTTGGCTGCCTCGAAAATCTCGCTGTCGGCGCGGCGGTCCTGGCGTGCCACCAGGTAGAGCTCCGGGTTCAATTCGCGCGCGGTCATGATGGCCGAGAGGGTATTGGTGTCCGTATCCGTACCCGAGACGATGCCCACTGCATCGCGGACACCAGCATCGATAAGCGGCCCCGCCTCGGTGCCACGCCCGACCACGGCGCCTTCCGGCGCTTTTTCCTCCTTGCGTTCGATCACCCTGACGGTATTGCCCTCCGCCTCCAGGTGGCGTGCGCAGGAACTGCCAAAACGGCCATAGCCAACGACCACCCAGGTGCCGTGCGGCGGGGTGACCGGTAGATGCAGGGTGCGGTTGGGCAGGCTGATCAGCCAGGCGTGCAGGAGGTGGACGCTGGGTGTTCTCTGGGTCATGGCCAGGTGCTCACCGAATACCTCGTAGGCATTGATGATGTGGTCGGTGTTGAACGAGTCGAGATTATCGATGGACTCCTGGATTCCCGCGCGGGCGATCACCGGTATCTCGGGTCGCAGCAGCTTGGCGGTGACCGCGATCTTGACGTTAACCGGGTCGCTGTCGGTGATGGCCACCACACTGCGGCAGAGCGGGTTGCGCAGGCCCGCCTCCACCAGGTGCCGGGTGATTGAGGCATCGGCACAGAAAGCAGGGATATCCATGCCCAGGTTCTCCAGCTGCAGGGAGTCGATATTCTCCTGATCCAGGTCCAGTACCACCGGCTGCAGGTTGCGATACGCCATCGCCCTGACCAGGAGGTAGCCGGTTTCGCCATAGCCGCAGACGATCGTGAACGGCTGGCTGATCTTGCGTACGCTCCGGATGAAACGTGTCTCAGTCGCGGCCCGGGTGAATGCCGGGTCCTGTAACAGCGTGAGTATGCGCCCTATGGCGTAGATCCAGGCGATCACGGTAAGCCAGATGCAGGCTGAGACCCACAAACGTTGACCGGGGGTAAACTCGTGCGGTATCTCCCCGAAACCGATTGTCGAGCCCATGAAGCTGACGAAGTAGAAGGCGTGGAGGAAATCGAAGCGCCAGGGCTGGCCCGACTCGTCGACACCGGGAATCAGCACCAGTCCGATAACCGAGATGGAGTAGGCCCCTATCAGGACAATCAGCGGCGCGCGCATGCGCCGTAGGAACAGGAAGATAACCTTGTAGAGGGCTTTTTCCACAGTCTGATCAGCGCCGCAGCGCAGCGGTCTCGATGATCAGGAGTACGCAGGAGGCCAGGTTGGACAGCAGGGCGCCTCCCGCAAGCGAAACCACGCTGGGCATGATCTCCGCGTCGGAAATCCCCTGAACGTGGACCGCCAGGGCCCACACCAGGGCCGCCATCAACAGCTGCAGGTCGGCCACCAGGCTCGTCGCCAGAAGGACGGCACCCATGTGGCTGCGATCCCCGAATTTCAATACCGTGGCGATCAGGCTCACCACGATGGCGGCATACAGTTCATAGGCATGATGGTGGTCAGGGTTGCCGATGTCACCCAGCACAAAACCGAAGTTCAGGGTGAGGGCGAGCAGGATGAAAAAACCAAAGACGACTTTTTCCAGATTCATATTATTGCCTTAATTTTCAAGCGGTCTGAAATAGATTGATCATTGCAAGCTTAGAC
>JAHEEV010000238.1 GCA_024640505.1 Halieaceae bacterium | reverse complement strand
GTCGCAATCTAAGCCGTATATGGCTCTGTTTATCATAGACATCAAAACCGATTATATCCGACACATCATAGGCTTTTAGGTACTGATAAAAATCGAGCGATTCGAGTTCGGAGCGCGTAACGCGGTCATAGAGGGTAAAAACTTTTTTCTCGGGCAGCTCTGCAAACGGTGAATCGCGATGGGCTTTGGTACGAAAATCCTCTAAAGCACCTGTATCCAAATCTGAGTACAGATACACCGTTAGCCCCGGGTCTGACTGCTGAGGGCGGCGCAGTACCAGTGTGGCGCTGTGCACCTGCATATAGGCTTCGAGCTGCTTCAGCAGCCGTTTCCAGGGAGGTTGTTCCAGCACACCCTCATAAATCAACTGGCTTAGAGGATGCGCTTCTGGAATATCTGACAACGTGAACTCCTTTACTCGCTCAAATCAATACTTACCCTAGCAGTACCTTGGCCATTTTATTCCCAACAATGCTCTTTCACGAGATTTCAAAGGTACCATGAACTGCGCCCGCAACCATGCCTTATTCGGATCGTGACCGGGTAGCTGCGATAACCGCCAACTTTGATGTGGTTACTCCTTTTGCGCAGCGCCCTGCTCACTTATCTGGGTTTGCAGTCCAGCCACTGCAGCCTGCCAAGCGCCGAGATCGCTGCTCAGTCGATGCTCTTCTTTATATTTTTTTGAACTTGCGTTCTATCGCACCGGCCCTGGCTCTCTGGTCTTCCAGATTTTTTTCGAGCTTGGAACAATTTTTTCTTTGAGTTACCAAGGCTGATTCCAGTTTCTCATTCGCTCTGGTTAACTCAGTCACGTTAGCTTCAAGGGCTACGACGGCTTCCCGGGAAGCTAGACCCGGTCAGCGACGTACCGCAATACCGGCCAATGCATCCATCGGAACCAGATGCCGTAGCGAGTATATTCCCAGGCAGCCACGTTCGCGTCGACCCCTGTCAGCAGTCGTCCATCCGGCAGACGCAGATGAAGGGTGCGCAGCAGCACGTCCCTTTCCGGGAGACCAGAGGCGTCCACGAGTTGATGGATATCCGCCAATTGCAACTGCTCATTCTTGAGGCGACCCAGCCTGGTCATTTCTTTCATGCACAGCTGACAGCGGCCATCGTAGTAAAGCGTTGCAGGGTGTTCCGGATTCTGATTTTCGATGTCCATAACCGGGAAACGCCCGCTGAGTCGGGTTGGATTGGTTGCTGATGGCGTATCCTCTACCGGCTGGGAAGCGTGGCAGTGCGCAAACCGTTATCGATGTAATGAAGAATCTGCTTTCGAGATTCGACAAGAGAGAACGTCACATCGACGTCCCCACGAAGCCCCCGGTTCACACCACCGGCGCCGCATAGTAGAGTGTCGAGACTTTCCGGCTCTGACCAATCGAGGATGTAGGCGTGCTGCGATTCATACAAACTACCGTGCTTGGCGGAATACTGTTTCTGGTCCCCATCGTGATTTTTGCCGCCATCATCGGCAAGGCGCTGCAGCTGGTCGACAAGGTCGCGACACCGATCGCGAAAATAATGCCCATGGAGTCGATAGGCGGGCTGGCGATGGTGCAATTAATCGCGCTGGCGATCCTGGTCCTGGTCTGCTTTATTGCCGGCCTGGCAGCGAGAACCGCCGGCGCCCGGCGCCTGGTGCAGTCACTGGAAGCCAACGTCCTGGACAAGATACCCGCTTACGCGCTGATGAAAGCCAAAACCGGCAGTGTACTGACGCCCGAAGACACCCAGGACATGCAGCCCGTGCTGATACAGTTCGACGACTCCTGGCAGGTCGGCTTCGAGGTCGAGAAGATGGATGACGGAAAGAGCCTGATCTTCCTTCCGGGGGCTCCCGACCCGTGGTCCGGTTCGGTGTGTGCAGTGACTGCTGAACGCATCCGGCCGCTGCCTCTTAACATCAAGGAGGTCGGCATACTGATGAAGCGCCTCGGCAAGGGATCGGGCGAGACGCTGCGGGCAACCCTGGCTGCGGCAGCCGCAAGCTCTCACTGATGAGCAGTGGAGACCTGATGAGAGTCCGGCAAGTCGCGCTGGTCGCAAGAGACCTGGCGCCGGCAAGGCACCAGCTCATGGCGCTTCTGGGCCTGGACGCGGACTTCGCAGATCCGGATGTCGGCATCTTCGGTCTCGAGAATTCCGTCATGGCCATCGGCGACACCTTCCTCGAAGTGGTCTCTCCCGCCCAGGCCAATACCACGGCGGAGCGCCTTCTGGATCGCAGGCAGGGTGATGGCGGCTACATGGTGATCACGCAGGTCGGGCACCTGCAGGCGGTCTCGGATCGCGTCGACAGGCTGGGTGTGCGCAAGGTCTGGGAGATCGACCTGCCTGGCGAGGCGAGGGCTTTCCACCTGCACCCGAAAGACGTTCCAGGCGCGATCTGCAGCTTTGACGAGATGACGCCGCCGGAGTCCTGGAAATGGGGCGGCCCGGGCTGGGAAAATCGCCGTGCCGGGTATGCCACCGGTATCGTGGGCGTCGAAATGCAGTCTGACGAACCGGAACCGATGGCGGCGCGCTGGGCCGGGGTTTTCGATCTGCCTCTCGAGAGACGAGGGGATTCGCTGGTTATGCCGCTCGCACGGGGCGAAATCCGGTTTGTCGTTGCCACCGATGGACGGGGAGACGGCCTGGGCGGTATCGACCTGGTGACACCGGACTGGGCACGAGTGGCGGCCGCCGCCGATTCTCTGGGCCTGCCGCGCCAGGAGCGGACGGTACGCGCCTGCGGGACGCGCCTGAGCTTTATCGAGGGCAGGCACGAATAATTCGCCAGATCGCGCCGGTGCGCTCGGTGTGCTATACCCCGGGACGGTCGTGCGCGCCCTCTGTCGCGCGGAGGAAATCCGAGTCGAAATCGAGATCCCAGTCCTGGTAGTAGGCGCCCGCAATCCAGTCGATTTTATCACCACCCGGAGAGACGAAACGGATCTCCTGGCTGAACTGGTCGTACTCCTCGTTCTAGGTCTCTACGGAGCAGGATACCCCTACCCTGCCGTTACTCGTACCTCCTCCCAGAGCGCCACCTGAGACAAGGTGCCCTGGGGTACATTGCCTGTTTTCTCCGGGAAGGGCGCGCGGTAGCAGGTCCCAGTTCAACAGCACTGAGTCAGCAAGGAAGCCACTGAAAAACGCAGGGTATGGGCTGGTGTGTGCCCCCTTTCAGCATTGAACGGAAAGGAATTGCATGATCAACGCCGCAAGGCGTATCCCTGGCCATCTGGTGGTGATTTCGCGATTGTCTTAAGTCCAGTGACCAGTGCCAGTGAGGAAATCCGCTCGCTACACACCGTTTATCCGC
>JAHEEV010000237.1 GCA_024640505.1 Halieaceae bacterium | reverse complement strand
CGTAAATCCCGCCAGGGCCATCTGGTGAACATCTCATCGGTCTTCGGCATCATCTCGGTACCGACCCAGTCGGCTTACAACGCCGCCAAGTTCGGCGTGCGCGGCTTCACCGAGGCCCTGCGCCATGAAATGGCTGGCAGCAATATCCACGTCTGCTGCGTCCACCCGGGGGGTATCAAAACCAATATCGCCCGCGACTCGCGCGGCGGCGACCCCGCAGTCAGCAAGGAAGAGCGCGCTGATCTGTTCGCGCAGCTGGCCCCCACCAGCGCGGAATCCGCGGCGGCCCAGATCGTAGCAGCCATCGAAAAGCGCAAAAAACGATTGCTGATCGGCCGGGATGCCCAATACATCTCGCTGGTTGCGCGTCTTTTTCCCGTTAATTACCTGCGCTTCATTCCAGGGTTGGGAAAAATCGGCGACAAGCTCGGCTAGCGCAATCTAAGGGGTTCTCGCTCCATCGACACAAGCTACTCGAATTGGCAGTGCCGGACCGTGAGCCGTCGCTGGGATTCTCCCTGCAACTCGGCGATACTGCCGCCCATGCGGATACTGCTGACAATTCTGGCGCTATTCCTGACGGGCCGGGCCGCGGGAGCCACTTTTCCCCTGCCGCCACCAGAATTCGACCTGGTCGGCTCAACCCGCGTGGTACACGCTCACCGGGAGGACACGCTGCTCGACATCGCCCGCCGGGAAGGTATAGGCCAGGAGGCCATCGTGCGCGCCAATCCCGAACTGGACCGCTGGCTGCCCGGCCAGGGCACGGCGGTAACGCTTCCGTCGCGCCACATCCTACCGCCACCCCCGCGGCAGGGACTGATTCTCAACCTTCCCGAGATGCGCCTCTACTATTTCCCCGAGCCCGAGCCGGGCCAACCCGGCGAGGTGCAGACCTACGCTGTCAGTATCGGCCGCATGGACTGGGCCACCCCCCTGGGAGAGACAAAGCTGGTGTCCAAGCAGGAAAATCCGGCCTGGCGTCCTCCGGAATCGATTCGCCAGGAACACGCGGCAGCGGGAGACCCCCTGCCCAGGATCGTGCCGCCGGGGCCGGATAACCCGCTGGGCAACTATGCCCTGCGCCTGGGCATACCGGGCTATCTTATTCATGGGACGAACAAGTCCTTCGGCGTAGGCATGCGGGTATCCCACGGCTGCGTCCGCATGTTGCCGGAAGATATCGAATCCCTGTATCCGCAGTTACCGGTCGGCACGCCCGTGCGCATCATCAACCAGTTCGTCAAGGCGGGATGGCACGGCGGCGATCTTTACCTGGAGGTGCACCCGCCGCTGGAGGAGGACCAGGACGGACGCGATCAGCTTTTCGAGACGGTGCTGCAGGTGATCGACGAGGCCCAGTTCAGGCGCCCGGTGGAGGCGGAGCTCGACAGGTTTGCGGTGCTGCAGGCCATCGTCGAGAAGAGTGGCATACCGGTGATTGTTTCCGCTAAGCCCTGAGTCGGTCGGTCAGGGGCCGACGCTGTTCAATGCATGCCGCACCCCGTCGCGGGGCCGGGGCAAGTCGATTGGATTCTGCGGGACTATATATGTTCGGTCTGGCCGAATGACTTCGGCCAGACCGAAAGGGCGGAGAGCGCCCAGGGGATCACTTATACATGGATTTCTTGAACATGCGATCCAGCTTTTCATTGGTTTCCTGGGCCGAATCCCGGGCCTGCTCGGCGGCGGTTCTCGCCGCTGCGGCATCCCGCTTCGCTTCAGCCGCATCGGCGGCCGCCTGGCTGGCGGTGCTGTTAGCCTTGTCAACCTGGGCCTGCAGGGCTTCCATGTCGGACGTGCTGGCGCAGCCAGCCAGTCCCGCCAGAGATACCATCATCAAAACCGCCGCCGTCTTTTTCACTGCGTTTTCCATACCATTCACTCCACATTTGTCGGACGGGCTACTGCCCGCATCAAGCCATAGGGCCAGGTTCTGCCAGGAAGCAGGAAACGACCCCGGGTATCACCGAGTCAAAGCAGCGGCAGCCGAGGCCAGCGTTGCTTTACCGGGCGAATTCTCAAAGATTACCGGGTCTACCGCAAGTGTTATTACCTCACAGGACCGGGAATTGCCGTAAGCCGGCCTCGCTAGCGGATGCTCACCCGGGTCCCCCGGCCAACCCATTGGAGCAGATCCTCGATCTGCTCGTTGGTGAGGGCGATACAGCCGTTGGTCCAGTTGAAGGCGGCATGGATCTCCGGGTCGCCCTTCCCGATACCGTGGATACCGATATGCCCGCCCAGGCGGGTATCCTGGGGCGGCGGCCCGCCGCGATTCCAGGCCCGACGCAGGGCGTCATACTCTGACTGGTTCACCCGCCCATCCCCCAGCGCACGTTGTGCATCGTCCATAGTGGGGTAGTCGATGGCCAGGAAGCGGTGAAAGCGCGTGTTCACCCTGACTTCGATGATACGGAAGTCACCCAGGGGCGTTTTTTCATCGGCGACCCGCTTGTTCCGGGTGGGGCCGTTGCTGCCGATGGCGATATTGTCATAGGTCTTCAGGGCCACGTCGCCGCGCATGACCGAGAGTGTCAGGTCCCCGGTGTCAACCAGCAGCCAGAGACCCTGCGGATCCGCCAGAGACCGGGCTGCCGCAAGCAGGCCGAGGGCGACCAGTATCAGTGCGAGCCGGCTCAGGGGCCCCACAACAACGGTCCGGATATCAAAAAGGTTTGCGGCTGCGCGCAACACTCAGATTACCCCCTGAACACAGGGCGGTCCTTTGCAGACGCCCTGCCCTGCGGATGAACGGGTTATGTCCCATCAGCTAATCGAGCAGGCGTTCCAGGGCGCTGCGCAGGTTGGCGGGAATGGGCACGGCGCGGTTTGCCGCGCGCTCGACGAACACGTGCACAAAATGCCCATGCGCCGCGGCCTGCGCTTCGCCGCTCTTGAAGATGGCGATGCCATATTGCACGGAGCTGTTACCCAGCCGGTCCACCCGCACCCCCGCCTCGATGTCCTCGGGATAGGTGACAGGCGCGTGGTATTCGCAACCCGAATTCACCACGAAGCCGACGATGTGGCCATCCTCGATATCCAGTCCGCCCTCTTCGATCAGGTAGCGATTGGCCGCCGTATCGAAGTAGGAGTAGTAGGTCACGTTATTCACGTGACCGTAAATGTCATTGTCCGACCAGCGGGTGGTGATCGGGTAGAAGATCCGGTAATCGGCCCGGGTAGGCACCGGTGATTTGCTCATGCGTTACCCCAGTAGGCGGCGCGGTAGATCGCCAGGGCGTCGTCGTAAGCCACGTCCCGCGGGTTGTTGACCAGCAGCCGCTGCTGCAGCATGGCATCCTCCGCCAGCATTTCCAGGTC
>JAHEEV010000109.1 GCA_024640505.1 Halieaceae bacterium | reverse complement strand
CTGCGCCAGACAGCCGACTGGACCCTGCTGCGCACGGCCCCCTGCCCCGTCCTGCTGGTCAAGGATTTCCACGACTGGACGCACCGCCGCGTGCTGGCGGCCATCGACCCGCAGGCCACCGACGCGGCGCATATCAAACTCAACAACCAGATCATCAGTTTTGCCCGACTTTTCACTGAAGCCTACGGCTCGGACGCACACTTCGTCACGGCGTTTCACGACCTCAACCACCCTCCCGAGGCTGACGAGATAGCGAGGGCCGTCGGCACACCCGTCGACCACATTCACCTGCGCCACGGCAGTGCCGCCGACGTTATCAGAGCCACCGCCGCCGAACTGGACGTCGACCTGATTATCGTGGGCACCGTGGGGCGCGACGGCATCAAGGGCCGGGTTGTCGGCAATACCAGTGAAAAGCTGCTGGACCAGACCCACTCGGATCTCCTGGTGATCACTTGATCGCGACCCTTCCCGGTTTGAGCCCGGCCTGATGTTCTACGGTTGGCGGGTCGTCGGCAGTGCCTTCATTGCCCAGATGTTCGTCGTCGGGTTTTTCACCTATGCGGTGAGCCTGCTGGTCGGCCCGGTGAAGGCCGAATTCGATGTCAGCCTGGAACAGGTCATGTACAGCCTGACGTTCGGCACCTTTACCGGTCTCGTGCTGATGCCCCTGGCGGGCGCTCTGATCGATCGTATGGCAGTGCGCTGGCTGATGGCGACAGGCGCCCTGCTGTTCGGCCTGGGTTTGTTCGGCATGTCGCGCTCTACCAGCATCCTGCAGTACATCATCATTTTCGGACTGACCATGTCGGCTGCCAACGCGTTCGCCGGCTCCATGTCGAGTTCTGCCGTGATTTCCCGCTGGTTCACGGCCAGCCGCGGCCGGGCCCTGGGTATTGCTGCAATCGGCACATCGGTTGGCGGCGTTGTGGTGCCGGGACTGGTGAACTGGTGGCTGGGGGAGTCCGGGTGGCGGGGTGCCCTGGAGAACCTGGCCCTGGTCATCCTGCTGGTGATGCTGCCGGTGGTCGTCATCGGCATCCGGGGCCGGCCCGCGGATGTCGGTCTCGCGCCGGAAGCCGACCACGCAAACGCCCCCACTGCCGGGCTGGCGCACGATACCCACCTGGATATGAAAGCGATCGCCGCCAACCCGAGTTTCTGGTACATCGGCTTCAGCCTGGGTCTGCTGTTTGCGGTTTATGGTGCCACCCTCTCGAACATCACGCCCTATGCTACCGGCCTGGGGCACAGCGATGAGCAGGCATCAGCCCTGATCATGGCCGTCGCCATCGCCGGCTTTACGGGAAAATTACTGTTCGGTTTCGCCGCCGACAAATTCAGTCTCAGGGCCAGCTTGTGGGCCGCCGAGGCACTGGTGGCGCTAGGCCTGCTGCTCCTGGCGCTGGAACCGGCCTACGGTGCCATGCTCGCGGCGTGCGTGCTGATGGGACTTGCTGCAGGGGGCATGCTGCCGGTGTGGGGAGCCTTGATGGCCCGCGTCTTCGGGCTGGCGAGCTATGGCCGTGCCATGGGCCTGATGGGACCCCTGATCACGCTCTGTGTGCTGCCCAGTTATGCCCTGGTGGGAAGACTCTATGACATGAGCGGCGGCTACGCATTGAGTCTCTTCCTGTTCTCCGGCATAACCCTGGTGGCAGCGGCACTCCTGTTGCCACTGCGCCTGGATCACCCCCCGGGTGCAAACCCGCAGGGCTGACCGGCCCGCCGCATGTTTCACGTCACCGGCGGCTCCCAGCTCACCCCGTTGATGTGGCTCCCGCCATCGGCAAACAGCGTGTTGCCCGTCAGGTAGCGGGCATCCTCGGAGGCCAGGAAAACGGCCACGCCGCCGATATCCGCTTCCGGGTCGCCCATGTAGCCCATGGGATTCTGTTCGAGCAGTTTTGCCGCATTGTCCGGCGAATACTCGCGGAACCGCTCGTAGGCAGGCGTAATTGCGCCGGGACAGAGAATGTTGACGCAAATGCCGTGCCTGGCCCATTCCCGGGCGGCAGTGCGTGACAGGCTGCGCAGGCCCTCTTTCGCGGCGTTGTACTCGGCGGTATAGGGGTGGGCATTGACGCCGTTGAGGGAGCAGAGATTGATGATCCGCCCCCAGCGGTTCTCGCGCATGGAGACGAAGGCGGCCTGCATCGCCCACCAGGCGGACATGAAGCCGCCGGTGAAGGCGCGCTCGAAGTCCGCGTCGGCGCGGTTCTCCAGCCGGGCCGGTGGTGTACCCGTCGGATAGGCGTTGTTGACCAGGATATCCAGACGACCGAACCGTGCAAGGGTATCTTCAACCGCGGCGACCACCTGCTCACGGCAGGTGACGTCAGTGGGCATGAAGACAGCGCCCTCCAAACCGTCCGCGGCCGCCTGGCCAGTGTCAGCATTGTATTCCGCGATCACCACGGTGGCGCCGGCAGCGTGCAGGCGGCGGGCGATACCCAGGCCGATACCCTGCCCGGCACCGGTCACCAGCGCGACCCTGTCCTGCAGTATTTCACTCATTGGCTTCTCTCCTACGGATTCTCCGGCCTTGAACGTCGGGTTACTGTTTCAGTTGTGCGATCGCCGCGGCAGCCAGCGTGTCATCTGCCGGATCTTCCGGCATGGGAAAGGTGATACGGCGGGTGAGCCCCGCGAAGCGCTGCCGGTAGACATCGGCGATGACATCGTAGGTCCCGCGAGGCACGAACTTGTCCAGCATCTCATCGGTGACGATATCACGCATGGCCTGCCAGTCACCCGAACGCGTCAACTCCAGCAGCTGCTGGCCCTTGTCCTGCCAGCCGAACAGTTCCAGGCTCGGCCAGTAGGCGGGTGTAGAGTAGAGAAACCCCAGCAGGTTGCGCTGTTTCTCCCACTCCGCGGCAACCGTCTCCTCATCCCTGCCCGTGGCTGTCAGCGGCCCCAGGACCAGCCTGAAGTCCTCCCCGTCGCGGCCTGCCTGGCTGAATCCCGCCTGCAACCTCGGCAGACAGACCTCGCGAATGTATTCCGGCGGCGTATTGGTAGGATGCGTGATCATGCCGTCGGCGATCCGGCCCACCATACGGGTCATGTCCGGGCCGACCGCACCGCACAGTATGGGTATCTCGGGATGATCGATGGGGCCCGGGTTGAAGAACGGCTGGAGTCGGGTGAACGAGTAATGTTCACCCCGGAAATCCAGTTTTTCACCGGTCTGAAAACTGTGGAAGATGGCTTTCAGGGACTGCACATATTCGCGCAGCTGCGGCACGGGCGAGTCCCAGCGGGCCGAGTAACGCTGCTCGATGTTCTGCCTGATCTGCGTGCCCAGGCCCAGTTCAAAGCGCCCGCCGGACATCTGCTGGAGATCCCAGCTGGCGACGGCCACCGTCATCGGGCTGCGCGGGAAAGCCACCAGCACGCCCGTCCCCACGATCAGGCGACGGCTTGCAGCCAGGGCCATGGCGGCCAACAGCAGACCGTCGTGCAGTGCATCCGGCACCTGCAGACCATCGAAACCCATCGCCTCTGCCCTGGCAGCGTGCACCCCGATCTCCCCGGGGCCCATATCCTCCGGCGTTGCTGCGAAAACCTGGAACATGACTTGACCTCTTGCGCGATAAACCTCCATTGTAATGCCTGCGAACCCCCATGGAGAATCTGCATGGAAAGGAAAGTCGCCTTCATCACCGGCGCCAGTCGCGGCATCGGGGCGGAGTCGGCGGTGGCACTGGCGCAAGCCGGCTACCACGTCGCCATCACGGCCCGCACCCTGACCGAGGGTGAACCGCATGACCACGTCGGCAGTACAGCGCCACTGCCGGGGAGCCTCGAGGCAACGGCAAAGGCCGTGCGTGCGGCCGGCGCCGAGGCCCTGTGCCTGCGCGCGGACATACTGGACGAAGCCGCTGTAATCGACGCCGCGCGAGCGGCCGGGAATCACTTCGGCCGGGTGGACCTGTTGTTCAACAACGCGGTCTACCAGGGCACCGGCAACCAGGAGCACCTCCTGGACGTGACCCGGGAGCAGCTGGATGCCATCTACCAGGGTAATCTGTTCACGCCACTGGCACTGGTGCAGACGCTGCTGCCGGGAATGATCGAGCGCGGCGGCGGGACCATCATCAACATGGTCTCCTATACGGCGTTCAACAATCCCCCGGCTCCTGCGGACAAGGGCGGCTGGGGCTTCGCCTACCCCTCCTCCAAGGCGGCACTGGCGCGTATGGCCGGCGCCCTCCAGGCCGAGCACCCGGACAGCGGCCTGCGCTGCTTCAATCTCGAGCCCGGGACTGTGGTCACCGAGGTCATGAAGGCTGCCGGCATTACCGAGGAGGTGTTGCAACGTTTCCGGCCCTGCTCCCCGGCGACCATTGCCGCTGTGGTGGCCTGGCTGGCGGCAAACGAGCCGGAGGCGGACTGGCAGACCCAGGATATTCTGCGGGGACCGGCCATGGCCAAGGCACTGGACCTGTTCAAGACACCCTCGCTACTGGATTCCTGAAATGAAAAAGGTACTGCTGGAGAAACACGACGGCTTTGCCATCGTCACCCTCAATCGTCCCGATGACATGAACGCCCTGTCGCGGGAGTTGCGCGCCGATTTTGTTGCCGCATTCGAAGAGTGCGCACGTGACGACGCAATCCGCGTGGTCATACTGACCGGGAAAGGCAGGGCCTTCTGCGCCGGCTTCGATCTCAAGGAGCTTGGCAGCAGCGACAGCGATGCGTCACAGGAAGCGGACAACGCCATTGCCCGGGCGATGGAGGCCTTCGAGGGACCCATCATCGGCGCCGTCAACGGTCACGCGGTCACCGGCGGTTTCGAGATGGCCCTGGCCTGCGATATCCTCATCGCTTCCGAGCACGCGCGCTTTGCCGACACCCACGCCCGGGTGGGCATCCTGCCGGGCTGGGGCCTGAGCCAGAAGCTCCCGCGCCTGATCGGCCTGTCGCGTGCCAAGGAGATATCCTTCACCGGCGCACCTGTATTTGCACAACAGGCCTACGAGTGGGGCCTGGTCAACCACGTGGTGCCGGCGGACGAGCTCCTGCCTGAAGCTGTCAAAATGGCGGAGGCTATGTGCGCCTGTGTGCCTCACATCCTGCGGCAGTACAAACCATTGATAGACCAGGGTTATTCCATGCCCTACCAGGATGCCCTCGAGTGGGAAGAGCAGCAGGCTATCGAATCGGCCAGGCAGGCCTTCGCAGGCATTATCGCCGCACGGCGTGAAGCCGTCATGGACAGAGGACGTCGGGAAAAAGATGAAAACTGAGGTTGCGCGGGTTCGTTCCAGCGTGATCGAGCTGTAGGCCGCTGATCCGCGGGTCAACCGCGTGCCACGCTAGTCGATATTGGTGTGCACCTCGCCCGCCTTCACCCGCCTGATGTAATCGTTCACCTCCCGCTTCACCTCCGGCGCAAAGAAATAGAGGCCCAGGATATTCGGAATGGCGATGAGGAATACCATGGCGTCAGAGAAATCCAGCACGGCGGTGAGCTGGATCATGCACCCCAGGGCGATAAACACACAGAACACGGCCTGGAAGATCTTTTCCGTCAGGATCCCCTCACCGAACAGGTAGGTCCACCCCTTCAGCCCATAGTAGGACCAGGAGATGCTGGTGGAAAAGGCAAACAGCAGGGCCGCCACTGCCAGCGGATAGGGCGCCCAGCTGATGTGGTGTTCGAAGGCAGCGGACGTCAGGGCGATCCCCTCCAGGCCAGTCTCCATCAGACCCGCCGGGTAAGCCGTGGTGACGATGACCAGGGAGGTCAGCGTACAGATGACCACGGTATCGATGAAGGGCTCGAGCAGCGACACCAGACCCTCGGAAGCGGGGTCGTCCGTCTGCACCGCCGAGTGGGCGATGGAGGCAGAGCCGATACCGGCCTCATTGGAAAACAGGGCCCGCTGGAAGCCGACGATGATGGCTCCCACCATGCCACCGGTAGCGCTCTGCAGACTGAAGGCATTGTCGAAAATCAGCGCAAAGGAGGCCGGGATATGGCGCCAGCTCATGCCGATGATCACCACGGCGGAAATTGCATACAGAATGCCCATGAACGGCACCACATGCGCCGCCACTCGGGCGATGGACTTGATACCACCGATGATCACAAACCCCACCGCGACGGCGATCAGCAGGCCGAACAGCCAGCCCTTGTCGGCGAAGAAGCTCTGCTCCCCGCCGGTGATGATCACGAACTGCACGTAAGCCTGGTTCGACTGGAACATGTTGCCGATACCGAGACAGCCGATAACCAGCGACAGCGCGTAAAAGGAGCCCAGCAATCTGCCCCAGCGCGGGGCGCCGCGATCCCCCAGGTAGCGCTCCAGGTAGTACATGGGGCCGCCCGAGACAGAACCGTCCGGATTGTCGCGGCGGTATTTCACCCCCAGCGTGCATTCCACCAGTTTGGTGGACATGGACAGGAACCCGGCCACGACCAGCCAGAACGCGGCACCGGGGCCGCCGACCACGATGGCCACGGCCACGCCGCCGATATTACCGATCCCCACCGTCCCTGAAACCGCCGTGGCGACCGCCTGGAAATGGGAGATCTCCCCGTTGGCAGCGGGGTTGTGAAAGTGGCCCTTGACGTGCCGGATCGCGAGCCCGAAGCCCCGTATGTTGAGAAACCCCATGTAGAGCGTGAAAAACAGGGCTGCCACCGCCAGCCACAGCACGATCAGGGGAAACGGCTGGCCGAAGAGGCTGATCTTGAAGAAAACGATGTCGGCCAGCCCATTCGCGAGTGGACGCACCAGCGCCTCTACCTGCTGGTCGAAGGTCTCGGCAGATGCACCTGCGGCGCAACTGAAGATGATGATTCCAAGCGCCAGTGCCCTGCCAGATACCATGCCCCACCCGATCTGTTCTGCCATCGTTGCGCCCATGCTCGCACAGGCACCCGCCCCTGCCAACCGACCCGGGTCACGAGGGCCAGAAACCTGGCGCGCCTTATCCCGAACTGGTGGATCAGCAACCCATACTGGCGGGCACCTATCGATCCCAGTCGATTGACTGCACCCAGACACCGTTTAGGATAGCCAATCCGGGGTATGGGAGCGGCCATACCCCTTCCAATGTGCACCCTCAAAGTATCATAATGCAAGGGACATGATGGTTGTTATGGACAGGCACCGCCAACAGGCATGAAATGCAGGACCGGCTAACAAAAAAGTCTTTTTCGATGCGGCACAGACGCAGTTTACTGGTGAGGAGTGGCGTGCTGTGGATCCTGGCACTGGTCACGCTGCCGCTCGTGGCGGCGACCCGGTACGCGCCGATGATGCCGCTGGCGGCGCAGTCCCTGCTGCTGGACATCGCCGCTGCCGGCACCCGCGCGGTGGCCGTTGGCGAGCGCGGGCACATCCTCTTCTCCGATGACCGGGGTATCAGCTGGCAACAGGCCCGGGTGCCGACCCTCCAGATGCTGACGGGGGTCCATTTCATCGACAGCAGAAGGGGCTGGGCGGTCGGTCACGACGGCATCATCCTGGCCAGTGACGACGGCGGCGAAAACTGGCGCGTGCAGCGGGACGGACTGGCCGCGCAGCAGCAGACCAACATCGAGAGCCGGGAGCAGGCCCGCCGCGAGATACAGCGGGTCGAAGAAGCGCTGGTCACCGCGGAGGAAGCGCAGCTCGAAGCGCTGGAGATGCAGCTGGAGGACGCCCGCATGGATCTCGAAGACGCCGATCTCGCCCTGGAAGAGCCGGTTTTCACCTCACCGCTGATGGATGTCTGGTTCCAGGACGCCGACCGGGGCTGGGCGGTCGGTGCCTTCGGCACACTGCTGGGTACCCGCAATGGCGGCCAGAACTGGTCCAGTCTTGCCGGGCGGATAGACAACCCGGATGAGTTCCATCTCAACGCGATCGCGGGCGATGGCCACGGCCGGGTATTCATCGCCGGGGAAGGCGGTGTCATGTTCCGGTCACTGGACGGGGGTGACACCTGGGAGACGCTGGAGTCGTTTTACGAGGGCAGCTGGTTTGGCGTGATCTACAGCCCCTACCACGATGCGCTGCTGGTCTGCGGTCTGCGCGGCAATCTCTTCAGGTCCGGCGACTTTGGTGACAGCTGGGATGCGGCACGTAACGACGGTGAGATCACCCTGGCCGGGGGCAGCGCCAGCCCCTCGGGCAGCATCGCGGTCGTGGGTGCGGTGGGCACACTGCTGCAGAGTGCGGATGGCGGAAAATCCTTTGAACGCAGCATGCTCCCCGACCGCCTGAGCCTCACCGCCGCACTGCACACCGACGGCAGCCTGATCCTGATCGGACAGGGTGGTGCTAAAACCCGCGAGAATCCCGACCATCATGATTGACACGCAGGAAGATCAGGAAGGCCATCTGCATACCTACCAGTTCGGTGAGGGGGAGCGCTTTCTGGAGCGGATCATCTTCGCCAACCGTCCGCTGCTGCTGGTGGTCTTCCTGCTGGGCACCCTCTTTTTTGCCTACCAGACCGCAGGGCTGCGCCCGGACGCCAGTTTCGAAAAGATGATCCCGATGGAGCACCCCTTCATCCAGGCGTTCATGAAGCACCGCGGTGACCTCGGTGCCGCCGGAACGACCATCCAGGTCGCCGTAGAGCACACCACGGGCGATATTTTCGATCCCCGGTACCTGGACATACTGCAGCAGGTCAATGACGAGGTGTTCTACCTTCCCGGCGTGGACCGCAACCGCATGCGCTCGCTGTGGACGCCCAATGTCCGCTGGATCGAGGTCACCGAACAGGGCTTCGAAGGGGACAAGGTCATCGATTCCGAGTACGACGGGTCCCCGCGGGCCCTGGAGAAGTTACGCCAGAATATTCTCCGCTCCGGGGAGGTCGGCCGCCTGGTCGCGGACGACTACCGCTCAAGCATCGTACAGGCGCCACTGATCGACATCGACCCTGCAACCGGGCAGCCGCTGAACTACTGGGATCTTTCGCAGCGGCTGGAGGAAAACGTTCGGGAGAAATACCAGCAGCTTTCGGAGGATGAAAACGGCGATCCCAGGGTCAGGATTCATATCGTCGGCTTTGCCAAGATCGTCGGCGATCTGCTCGATGGCATCACCTCGATTTTCCTGTTTGCCTTCATCACGCTGGGTATCACCTCCCTGCTGCTGTTTCTCTATACCCGCAGCCTGCGCGGTACGTTCACGGCACTGCTCTGCTCCATCACCGCCGTGATCTGGCAGTTAGGGCTGCTGACAACACTGGGCTATGGGCTCAATGCCTACTCGATCCTCATTCCCTTCCTGGTTTTCGCCATCGGCGTCAGCCACGGTGTGCAGATGATCAATGCGGTACTGGTCGAGAGCGCCACGGGCAAAAACCGGCTGGACAGTGCCAGGCATGCCTTCAGGGCGCTGTATGTACCCGGCCTCATCGCCCTGATCTCCGACGCCGTCGGTTTTACCACCATGGTCCTGATTCCGATACAGGTGATCAAAGACCTGGGCATCGCCGCCAGCGTGGGTGTCGCCGTCATCGTGCTGACCAACCTCCTGCTGTTGCCAATCCTGATATCGTATCTCGGTATCGGCAGGCGCGCAGTCGAAGCGCTGCAGAAGCGCCTGCGCGACCCTGCGCGCGCTTCGCTCGCCCGCCGACTGTCCCGTCTCGCCAGCAGCCAGGTGGCGAAAATTTCGATACTGCTGGCGGCGGCAGGATTCGCCATCGGTATCTACGGTGGACAGAACCTGAAAATAGGCGACCTGGATCCGGGCGCTCCGGAGCTGCACCCCGATTCGCGCTACAATCGGGACAACCAGTTCATCACCGACAACTACGCCACCAGCTCGGATATCCTGGTGGTCATGGTGGAGACAAAGCCGCAGGAGTGCACCCTGTACCGCAATCTGGAACTGGTAGACCGGTTTACCTGGCACATGGAGAACGTGCCGGGCGTCGACTCCTCCATGGCGGCAACGGAGATCTCCAAACTGGTGGCCGCCGGCTATAACGAGGGCAATCTCAAGTGGGCGACGATCAGCCGCAACCAGCGACTGTTGGGGACCACCTTTAACCAGATGCCCGGCTCCCTGATGAACACCACCTGCAGCCTGCTGCCCGTAGCGCTGTTCCTGGACGATCACAAGGCGGAAACACTACAACGGGTGGTGGACGCCGCCCAGGCCTTTGCGGACGAGCACCGACAGGAAGGTATTCACTTCGCCCTGGCGGCGGGTAACGCGGGCATCGAGGCGGCCACCAACCAGGAGATCGCCGTCGCCCAGCTGCGCATGATGCTGCTGATCTACGGCGCGGTCTGCGCCCTGGTTTTCGTCAGCTTCGCCTCCTGGCGCGCGGTCGCCTGCATCGTAATCCCGTTGGCCCTGACCTCGTTCCTCTGTCAGGCGCTGATGGCCTATCTCGGTATCGGTGTAAAAGTGGCGACCCTGCCGGTGATCGCCCTGGGCGTGGGGGTCGGCGTGGACTACGGTATCTACATCTACAGCAAGCTGGCCCATTTCCTGCGTCGCGGCCTGAGCCTGCAGGAGGCCTATTTCAATACCCTGCGCACCACCGGAGCAGCGGTCTGCCTCACCGGGGTCATGCTGGCGGTAGGCGTGGCCACCTGGATCTGGTCCCCGATCAAATTCCAGGCGGACATGGGTATGCTGCTGACCTTCATGTTCCTGTGGAACATGGTGGGCGCCCTGTGGCTGCTGCCGGCACTGGCGCACTTCCTGTTGCGACCGGCTCAGCGGGTAGAAGAGGATGTCCCGGGCGGGCCTTCCATCACAACCACGTGAAGCAACTACACTGACAACTGGAACTCGATCATTCATTTAAGGGCCGATCAACCATGACACTACTGGACCTTCTGACACAATTTTTGCCCAATGCCACTGCTGTCCGAATGAAATCGTCAACAATGGCGATGGCTGCCGCCGCCATGGGCATCTCCTCCCAGGCCACGGCCCTCTCTTTCGAGTTCGACGAAAGCGGGTGGCGGCTGGACCTGGACACCATCGTGGCCTACTCCGCCCAGTGGCGCGTCGAAAACCAGGACCGCTCCAAATTTGCCTACCGCGATACCGGCGACCTGGTTGCCGACAGCTCCCGCTACTCCCTGCTGATCAATGCCCAGGACGGCAACTTCAACTTCGATAAGGGTCTGGTGCAGAACAAGGTGTCCGTAGTGACGGAGATGGACCTCAACCGCGGCCGTTACGGCTTCTTTGCACGCGCCCGCGCCTACTACGATGACGTCTACGATTCAAAAACCGACCATGAGCAGGAGGATTTCCTCACCTACAACTCGGGAGAGCTCTACGGGGGCGATGCCGGTTTCCGCGAGTTTCCCAAGGAGACGGTAGACGAGCACCGCGACCGCATCGAGATGCTGGACTATTTTCTCTACGCCGGTGGTGACCTGCCCGGCGACCGCCTGTTCAACCTGCGTCTGGGCAGCCAGGTGATCAACTGGGGCGAGGCCACGTTCTACCAGGGCATCAATGGCTTGCAGAACCGGGCCGACCTGATCGCCCGCAACAAGCCAGGCGTGGAGGTCAAGGAGATCCTGCTGCCCACGGGAGCCCTGTACGGCCAGGTCGATCTCACCCTCAATACCACCTTCGAGGCCTACTACCAGTACGAGTGGAAGGAAACCGAACTCAACGGCGTGGGCAGTTATTTCAGTGACCGGGATTTCCTGGGGCCCGGCGCACAGAACTTCCTGATCGCCGTCGGTGAGAACGTCACGTTTGTCGCTCCGAA
>JAHEEV010000108.1 GCA_024640505.1 Halieaceae bacterium | reverse complement strand
CGGTTATTGTGACAGTGAGGCCTTGAATGCCTTGAGCGCGGCCGGCGTGGTGGGTTGCCCGCTCTCGTAATACAGTTTCATGGCGAGGGCAACGTCGCGTATCGTGGCATCGACAAAGGGGCGCAGTCTCGCGGCCAGCCACCTGCCCAAAGCGCCCCAGGGCATGTCGTAAGACATCGTGGCGGTGAACAGGGTCCGACCACCCTCCGCATCGGCCAGCTGATAGCGAAACCGGGCATGCCTGAAGGGAGGGGCGGGTTTGTCACCGCGGTGCAGCCGGATCAGGAAACCCTCACCCTCCTGCCACTCTTCCACGGTCTCCTGGATATAACTGCGCTTGTTGCGGTAAACGTAGCGACTGGCGCCTACCCCTTCCGCCTGGTCACTGACCAGTTCGGTCCTGACGATGCCGGGAACATAGTTGTGCGCCAGGGAAATATCGCGTAGATTCTGCCACGCTTCTGTGCGCGGCATCTCGATGACGACCTGGGTCGACACGTGCTCTGTCATGGTAGGAATACCGGTATAGGGTGTAATAGCGGTCACGATAATCCAAGGTTGCGAATGGGGGAAGTGTCTTTAATTTCTCCGCCGAACTGTACAAATGCCCATATGATTAACTAATCTGAAGTGATGCGAATAAATTCCCGAATTCTCACCCCATTGGCAATGCTCCTGGTAACGGCCTGCAGTCAGCTCCAGACGGAGCCCGTGGAGGTTGCTGCCCCTGCCGTGCAATGCCCGGTCGTTGAGGCGCCGACGTGTCCCGAACCGGAGGTGGTCGAAAAAGTCGTTATCAAGACGGTACCGGCGGAACCGCCGCCCGCCACCACCGCCGGCAAGCTTAACCTCCCGATCATCGGTGCGGTCGAGTGGGCCAGTGTCGAGCCGACGGGGCTGGCCATGGAGGCCCGTATCGATACCGGGGCGGACACGACGTCCATTCACGCCGAAGACATTCAGCTGATTGAGAAGGACGGAAAGCGGTATGTGCAGTTCAACCTGCTCGATCCTGATTCTGGGGAGAAGTTTCCGGTGGAGCAGCGGTTGCGCCGGCGGGTACTGATCAAGCAGACCGAAGGGCCGGACGATCGACGTTACGTGGTCAAACTCTGGATCACGCTGGGCGATGCGCGATCCCGGGTCGACGTCACGCTCTCGGACCGTGAGATTTTCGAGTATCCGCTGCTCATCGGCAGAAACGTACTGACCGACACCGCGATCGTGGATGTGTCCCGTCACCACACCCTGCCAAAACAGCGTCTTGCACCGTGAGTAACTCCCGGCTGCCGCTTATTCTCATCGCCGGCTCCCTGATCCTGCTCGGACTCGGGCTGACCCTGTACAAGGTCGCGAAACTCGATTTTCCCCTGCTGCCCGGTGAGTCCCGGGAAGTGTGGACCATCGAATCGAAGGTGAGTTTCGAGCCCGCGTCAGGGCCGGTGGACGTTCGCCTGAAGTTGCCTGCGGGTCTGGCCGGATGGACCGTCATAGAGGAACATTTTGCGTCCTCCGGTTTCGGGTTCACGGTCCGGGAGCAGGATGATACGCGCTATGCGCAGTGGACTCGCAGCGGCCTGGATCGGGAGACGACCCTGTATTACAAACTGCAGACCTACCGGGCCAGCGACCGTGCACTGCCTGCCGCGCCCGCCGTGGCGCAGGAAAAACCGATGCTGGAGGAGGACCAGCAGGTGGCGATGGAACGACTGGTTGCCCTGCTGCGTGAACAGTCCTCCGATGACCTTAGTTTTGCCCGCCTGCTGATCCAGGAAGTCACCCGCGAGACGCCCAACCCGGACACTGCCTTCCTGCTGGGAACCTACGACGAGGATCTGCACCGGGTGATGCTGGACGTGCTGGCCTGGGCCGACCTGCCCGCGCGGGAGGTGCGCGGTATCGTTCTGGAAGACGGTCGGCGGCGCCAGACCCTGAGCGAATTGCTGGAAATTTACGATGGCGATCGCTGGGTCGTATTCGATCCCGCTTCCGGAGCCAGCGGCCTGCCTGACAATTTCTTTGTCTGGCAGCGCGGTGAGGGAACGGTGCTGGACGTGATCGGTGGCAGGAACTCGCGGTTGGAGTTTGCGCTGGTCAGCAATAGCCTTCCCGCCCGGGCGGTGGTGGGTATGGAGCAGCGCTCTGGCGAGTACGCCCTCCTGAATTTCTCCATCTACAGCCTGCCCGTGGAGCAGCAGGGCGTGTTCAAGGGCCTGCTGCTCATCCCGGTGGCGGCCCTGGTGGTGGTAATCATGCGGGTGCTGGTGGGTATTCGCACCTCCGGCACTTTCATGCCGATCCTGATTGCCCTGGCGTTCCTTCAGACCACGCTCCTGATCGGGCTGCTCATCTTCCTTGCGTTGGTGTGTGCCGGACTGTGGATTCGTGGCTGGCTGAGTCACATGAACCTGTTGCTGGTGTCGCGGATAGCCGCCGTGGTCATCGTGGTCATCCTGCTGATGGCGGCACTGGCGATCGTCAGTTATCGGCTGGGCATCGACCAGGTGTTGAGCGTGACCTTCTTCCCGACCGTCATTCTTGCCTGGACGATCGAGCGCATGTCCATCCTGTGGGAGGAGGAGGGCGTTCACGAGGTGCTGGTGCAGGGTGGTGGCAGCCTGTTGGTCGCGGTGCTGGCCTACCTGGCCATGGCCAATTCGCTGGTGGCCCATCTGACCTTCAATTTTCCGGAGCTGATGCTGAGTCTGCTCGGCGTCATCCTGTTGCTGGGTCGCTATAAAGGTTATCGACTCTCCGAGCTTTACCGCTTCCGCGACATGGGCAAAGACCTGTGATGCGGTTTATTTCTCCTCGTCGCCTGGAAGAGCTGGGTATCCTGGGCATGAACCGGCGCAACATCGGCTATATCGGCCAGTACAACGCCCGCCGCAATTACCGCCTGGTGGATGACAAGCTGCAGACCAAGCGCGCCGCCCTGGAGCGTGAGATTCCGGTTCCCGAGTTGCTCGGGGTGATCGAGCGGCAGCACCAGATACGGGGTATGACGCAGCAGCTTGAACTCCTCGACCAGGGTTTTGTCATCAAGCCGGCCCAGGGTAGTGGTGGCAAGGGGATCCTGGTGATCATCCGTCGTGAGGGGGACCGGTTTATCAAATCCTCCGGGGTCGAGATCGATGCCGCGGAAATTCGTCGCCACACCTCCAACATTCTCGCCGGGCTGCACAGTCTGGGCGGCCGTAATGATCGTGCGATGCTGGAGGCATTGATAGACTTCGATCCCTGCCTGGCGGATTACAGCTATGAAGGTGTGCCCGATATCCGGGTCATCGCCTTCCGCGGGGTGCCGGTCATGGCCATGATGCGTTGCGCCACGCACGTCTCGGACGGCAAGGCCAACCTGCACCAGGGTGCGGTGGGCGTGGGGCTGGATATCGCCACCGGGCGCAGCATCCGCGCCGTGCAGTTCGGTCTTCTGGTCCACAATCACCCTGATACCGGGGCCAATTTTGAAGAACTGCGGATACCTCATTGGGACCGCATCCTGGACCTGGCCTCCAGCTGTGTGGATATGACCGGTCTGGGCTATCTCGGGGCTGATATCGTGCTGGATCGCCAGCAGGGTCCCATGCTGCTGGAACTGAACGCCCGCCCCGGCCTGGCTATCCAGGTGGCCAACCAGGCGGGATTGCGGCACCGGCTGGCAATCGCCAAGCAGATCGCCGACGAGACCGATGACCATCATCGGAAAATCGAGTTGGCCCGCCTGCGCTTTGCCGTCGGTTGAGCGATTTCGCGTTAAAATGGTTTTATGGAGATACCGTTCGACATTCAGCAACTGATGCTGTGGTCTGGCGTGGCGTCGGCAGTGGCCCTGGTGGCTACTCTGATCGGCGTGCCCTGGGTCATAGCCCGCCTGCCCAACGACTATTTTTGCCAGTCCCGGCGTGAAGTCTGGCGCGAAAGCAACGGAGAGCCCCTGTTTGCCCTGGTCCTGGGCGTGCTCAAGAACCTGCTCGGCAGCGTGCTGGTTCTGCTGGGGGTGGTTATGTTGTTCACCCCCGGACAGGGAGTGCTGACCCTGCTGGCCGGCCTGCTGCTCATGAACTTCCCCGGCAAATACCGGCTGGAATGCTGGTTGGTGCGCCGCCCGGGCGTGATGCGCGGACTCAACTGGCTGCGGGACCGCCACGGGCAGCCCCCCTTCGAAGCCCCGATGCTCTGACCCCGGGCAACAAATCGCAAAACCCTCGCTCGCGGAGCGAGCTCCCACGAAAATCTATGCGCGTGGAGGCCGCTACCCATAAAGAGGGGCACGCTGTCCGCGGCCGATAAGCCGCCACATTCAATTGCGGCCGGCGAAAGCCTATAATCACCCCCTGTTACGTCCAATCCGCGAGAGGTACCCCGGATGATAGGAAAGATGGTTACCATGGGCTTTGAAATGGCCACCCTGCCGGCACGCCTGACTTACAGGGGAACCCGCGCCATGCTGGCGGCGCCCGCCGATTTTGCCCAGTTCATGGAACAGCTGCGACAGGCCTCGGACGAGGTCGCGCGGGAGATCCAGCTGATCATGGACGGGGTCGACGCCGAAATGAGCCACAAGGCGGCTCATCTCAGTCCGGAGCAGAAGCAGCAGGCCGCGGAACTGGCGCTGGACGCGGCTGAAAAACACCTGAGCATGGCGGCAGTCAACGTGTTCCGGGCTCTCTGGCTGGCGGTGAATTCCGCCCAGTCATTGCGGCAGGAGCGCGAGCCCGTCACGATCGACCAGGACGGCGAGCAAGTTTGATGGGGGAGCAACAACCATGTTGAGTCAGGATGACGCGGCCCTGGTGATCGTCGATGTTCAGGGGAAGCTGGCACAGCTCATGGACGACCGGGAGACCCTGTTCGCCAATCTGCAACGCATGGCGCGCAGCGCCCGGGTACTGGGCCTGCCCATTCTGTGGGCAGAACAGATTCCGGAGAAGCTCGGTCCTACGATTCCCGAGCTTGCCGCCCTGCTGGAGGGCTTGAGTCCCATCAGTAAAACCTCCTTCAGTTGTACCGGTAGTGGGGAGTTTCTCGCGTTGCTGGATGCGTGCGGCAGACGCCAGCTGCTGCTCACGGGTATCGAGGCCCATATCTGTGTCTACAATACAGCCGCCGATCTGCTTGCCCAGGGGTACGAGGTACAGGTGGTCGAGGATGCCGTCGGCGCCCGTATAGCCAGTAACAAGTCGGTGGGTGTGCGCAGGATGTGCGACTTGGGGGCGGTGCTTACCAGCACCGAGATGGCCCTGTTCGAGATGATGGGGTCCGCCGAGCATCCCTCTTTCCGAGACATCCAGGCGATCGTCAAATAAGCGCCGTCTGCCGGCCTGCGGTCAGCCCGCAGGCTGGGCCACGCTCAGGGCAAACGGCTTCACCGACTCCACCCGCGGCACACGGTTGCCGATACTGCGAATCACGTTGACCAGTGGGACTACGTGGTGCGTCAGTAAAGGTATTCCGGTAGTCAGCAACGACACGGACAACTGGCGCTCGGGATCAGCCCAGTTGAATTTGTTGACCAGGCCCAGGTGGCCGAAGGCATGCGGACTGTTCGGCCCCCAGACCCCGAAGGGATTGTCTCCCAGCATCAGACCCGCGCTGTAGCGCATCGGGATCATCAGGGTCTGGTCCATGCTGCGATTGCCGAACTCCTGGACCGCTCTGGCCACGGTGCTGCGGTCGCAGATGCGACGCCGGCCCCACTTGCCGCCATCGAGCATCATCTGGAAAAAGCGGCAGGTCTCGTCGGCGCTGGCGGCCAGGTTGCCCGCGGGGATGATCGCATCCTGAAAGCGCGGGTCGTTGACCAGTTCTCCCAGGGTATTCATATCGGTGCCCAGCGCGCGTTTGACGAACCGGCTCAACAGGGGTCCCGGTCGCGGACCGGTGGGATAGGAGAGGGCCAGATCGTCCAGGTGTTCCCGCTCGATGCCATAGGTGAAGTACTTCATGCCCATGGGCTGGCGGATTTTCCTGTCGATATAGGCGTTGATGTTGTCACCGGTGACCTTGCGTACCACCCGCTCCAGCACGAAGCCCCCGGTGATCGCGTGGTAGGCCAGCTTGGAACCATCGGTCATGATCGGCTCGGCATCGCACAGCAGTTCCCAGGTTTTGTCCTCGTCCCACAGCACCTCGATGTCCACATCCGGGGGCAGGCCGGGAATCCCGCCCCGGTGGGAGAGTATCTGGTGAATGGTGATGTTTTCCTTGCCCTTGCGGGCGAACTCCGGGGCATAGAACGCCACCGGATCCATCACGTTGACGAGGCCATCCTCCGCCAGCATGTGCATCAGCAGGGCGGTAATCCCCTTCGAGGTGGAGTAGAGGCAGATCGGGGTGTCGGCGCTAGCCAGCACTTTCTCACTGTCTGGACTGTCCTTCGGCCCGTTCCCCCGGGCATGGCCGATACCGCGGGAGATAAGCACCTTGCCCCGGCGGCGTACACTCATGGTGATAGCCGGGTGAGTGCCACTGCGGTAGAGCTTCACCACGTTGTCCCATATCGCGTCCACGTCGGCCCGCTTCATGCCCACATCCCGCGGGTTCACCTCCTTTTTCCTGTCAATGGTGATGACGGAATCGAGATCCCGGGGTATGTCACTGAGCTGGAGCACGTGTTTGCGCAGGAATGTCATCTGATACTCCGATCCTGAGGCCTTTCGAGGCAGTCCGTTAATGCAATCTACCAATGATCGGGGGCTGCACTCAAGCCTCTCGGGCGGGATCCTGTCAGTCCCTGCGGGCGGTGACGAACCAGATCGCCACGGGCATCACCAATGCGCCCTCCGTAAAGTAGGGTGCCATCACCTCTTCCATCGAGAGGAATACCTGCTCGCGCACGTCCTGGGGCTGATCCGCCAGCAGGCGGGCAATCGGACCGATCTCCGCCAGTCCCCGCACACTCTCTGCAAACGTAGCGGATTCGCTGAAACGCAGCGTGGAGTTGAATGATTCCAGGTGGATATCGGCGAAACCGGCAGCGTCGAGTATGGATCTTACGCGCTCCGGGTCAGCAAAGGCGAAGGGGCCTGGTGCGTGTGGGTCGGGTTTTTCCGGGGGAGGGACGTGCTTCAGTGCAGCCTGGAAGGGAAGCAGGGACCAGGCATTTTCCTTGAGGGATTGCCAGCAGCAGAACGCCAGTCGTCCCCCGGGCTGCAGTGTCGCCTGCAGGGCGCCAAAAGCGGCCGCCGGGTCATCGAAAAACATCACCCCGAAGCGGGAAAACAGCAGATCGAAACTGCCAGGCTCGAAGGGCTGCGTGGCGGCATCTGCCTGCAGGAAGGTCACCTCGGCAGATCCCGGTGGCAGTTGTCGGGTCTTTGCCTCAGCCACTTCGAGCATGGGGCCGGAGATGTCCACCCCCAGCACACTGCCGGCCTCCCCGATACGCTCCGCCAGCAGGAGGCTCTGGCTGCCGCCGCCACAGCCGATGTCCAGGGCGCTGCGGCAGCCCTCTACCCGGGCGTGATCCAGCAGGGCCCCGGTGACCGGACGGAGGAGGCGCTCCATGATGGCATCGTCACGTGCCCAGCGTTTGCCGGCGTCGCCGTTCCAGTAATCGATCTGTTCCTGGTTGTTCATAGGTGTTTCCCTGTGTGTCGGTCCATAGTATTGATGGGGATCATAGCTACGTGCCTTCGTCGTCTGCAAGAATAAGAACGAATGATTGGACGATGTGGAGCGGTTTGCATTGGTTTTGTGTGCCCCAAGCATTGGTTTCAAGAGGTGTTTTTGTGTCGGGGTTGCCCACGGGGGGGAATCCGCTATGCTCACTACAGCGTGCAAAAGATTGCATTGCTATTCACGAGGGTTGCTTATGCGCCGCAGCACATTTTTACTGGCAGTTGTCTCGCTTGGCCTGGTGTTCACCGCGCCTGTCATGTCGCAGTCCGATGATGAAGCGCTCAAGTCCGACTGGATTGAACTGGTCAAGGGCTACAAGGGCGGCGCCATGGGCGCGGAAATCCGCGAAATCGAGGAGGAGGCGGCTGACGGGACTCGCAAGATCACCCTGGCCATTCCCAAGACCTCGATCAAACACCCGGACGAGATCGAGGAAATCGTAGTCATCGGCAGGAAACCCGATGAACCCGAACCCCTGTTCAATCTCAGGCTCGAGTGGCTGGATGATTACGACAATGACAATTACGGTCTGGTGATCCACCTGGGCAAGGATTCCAACTGGCCCATCAGGCTCTACATGAGCTCCGAAAGCGGCTATATGCGCTGAGGCCGCGATCGAAGCACCACAGGGGGCAAAGTCAATGAGCGATGGCAGTGAAACAGTGTTGATCTCGGGGGCCTCCTCGGGTATCGGTGCGGAACTCGCCCGGGTATTTGCCGAGCACGGTCATGATCTGATCCTGGTAGCGCGCAGCGCCGACAAACTGGAGCAGCTCGCCGATGAACTGGCGAAAGATCACAGCGTATCGGTGAGTGTGCGCCCCGCGGATCTTTCCCAGCCCGGTGCGGCGGAAAATCTGCATAAAGTACTTCGCCGGGAAGCACTGTACGTCGATATCCTGGTGAACAACGCCGGTGTGCTGGAGCACGGCCTGTTCAGGGACATTACGCCCCGGGACCACCAGCGCATAGTGCAGCTGAACGTCGCCAGCCTTACCGACATGATTGCCCACTTTCTCCCGGACATGCTGCAGCGGGAATCCGGGCGGATCATGAATGTGGCCTCGATCGCCGCGTTCCTGCCGATCCCCACCCTTGCCAGCTATGCCGCCACCAAGGCCTACGTACTGTCCCTGTCGGAGGCGCTGGAAAACGAGCTGCGCGCTACGGGAGTAACCGTAACCGCCCTCTGTCCCGGCCTTACCCATACCCCGATGGTCGACCAGGCGCAGGATCACAGCGCGGGATTCAAACTGCCTTCCATGGTCGTGGGCGATGCTGCGGCAGTGGCCCGGGAAGGTTACCGCGGCTGCATGAAGGGGACACCCATCGTGGTGCCGGGGACCCTCAACCTCGCCTCCACCCTGGCCAGTCGCGCAACACCCAAGTGGCTGGTGCGGCGCCTCTCGGGCGTACTGGGTCGAACGACGATATAAGCCTGCGCTACTCCGCGTTACCACCCAGCAGGTAACGGCCCAGCGATTCGGTGAGGATGTCGATCAGTTCCTGCGGGCTGCGCTGTACCCTGCCCAGGTAGGTCAGGCCTTCGCACTGGGCGATGAAAACGTCGGCTGCCAGGGACAGGTCATCCAGGCCCGGCAGCGGGCCGCGCGATTCCAGGAACTGTACGACCAGCCGGTGCATCTCCTGCCGGATTGTCCGGCTGCGTTCGCCGTAAGCGGTGCTGGGCAGGTTGCGCATGACCAGGCGCACGCCGAGCACCAGGCGGTGGTGCGCATAGGCGGCTTCCAGCAGGGTCCGGATCGCCTCTCTGTGGGGTATTTCCGGTCCGGGCATGGCCTGTCCCAGCGCCTGCAGGTAGCGCGCGGCTTCCTGCTCGATGAGGGCATCGAAGATCTCGTCCTTGTTGTTGAAGTACTGGTACAGGGTGCCGACACTGACGCCGGCCCGCTCGGCAATGCGGTTGGTGGTCGCCCCTTTGTAGCCGCGTTGCTCCAGAACCTGAGCAGAGGCATCGACGATAGCCTCCACGGCCTGGCGGGAGCGGGCCTGGGAGGGCTTTCTACGCGGTATTGACAGTGATTGTCGGCTTGTCATGGCAGAGACCTGAAACGCGAGTAGCAAAACATGAGAGAAATCTCATAATAATGCCAGATCCACAGTGAATCCACACAGGAGGCTGGCAATGGCTGCAACCGTTTCAGGACAGGACGTGGAATACATCCACAAGCAGACCCGCAATCCCTTCCTTGTAGCCAGGGCGGCCTGGCGCCTGGTAAAGGACCTCGGCGCGACCCGCGAGGCGACCATCCTCGAGGACGCCTTCTCCCGCTCGCCGTGGCTCAGGAAATATGCGGGCTGGGAGCGGGTGGTCCAGCGCCTGATGCCCGGGGACTTCGATCAGCGCAAGCTCAGCGAACTGCCCCGTCTGCCCAAGCTGGATCTGGACGAACTGCTGGACACCTGTGAACCGGGTAATCTCGGCCACGTTCTGGCTACCCACATGAAAAGCTGTGGCCTCAATCCGAATATATTCCGCCCCGCGGCCGTCAATACGCCCGAGGACTACGCCGTTGTCCATATCACCGAGACCCATGATATCTGGCACGTGGTCACCGGTTTCGGCAATGACGAGCCCGGGGAGATCGGTGTGGTGGCGTTCTACTGTTCGCATACCGGCGCTCCCATTTTCATCCTCCTCCTCGCGGTGGCACTGCTCAACACGGCCCTGTTCAGCCACGCAAGGACCGCTGAGCGATTCGATGCTATCGTGGAAGGCTGGAATGCCGGCAAGCGCGCGCGGGCCCTGTTTGGCATAGACTGGACCACCCAGTGGCACCGCCCTATCGAGGAAATCCGGGCAGAACTCTGCCTGCCCCGGCAGGTGCAAGCCGGTGTGGGCATACTGGCCCAGGCGGCCTGAGAACGAGGGAAGGATAACGATGACGGACACACTGGCTCACCGCAAGGAACTGTGCTTCTGGGGTTGGGGGTACGCGGATGAGGCGCTTACGGCAGCCGAACTGGACCAACTGCGTAAAACCGCCGGGCTGCTCGGTGCCGGGAGCGAGCCCGGTCCTGATCCCGCCCTCGACGATTTTGACCTGCCCGCACCGCGGGTGCAGCCCCCGGAGCAGCTGTCAGGCATTCTTTCCGCAACAGCCTACGACCGCATTACCCACGGCTACGGCAAGTCCTTCGCCGACCTGGTGCGCCTGCAGATGCGCGAGATGCGGCACCCGCCGGACTGGGTCGCCTTTCCGCGCAGCGAAGACGATATCTCCGCCCTGATGGACTGGGCCGCCGCCTCAGGCGCCGCACTGATCCCCTTCGGTGGCGGCACCAGTGTCTGCGGCGGGGTAGAGCCCGACGTGGGCGGCGACTACGGCGCGGTCATCTCGGTCGACCTGCAGTACCTGAACCGGGTGGTCGAGGTGGACAAGACCAGCCGGGCCGCTCTCATCGAGGGAGGCGCCCTGGGGCCGGAGCTGGAAGCGGCCCTGAAACCCCACGACCTGACCCTGCGGCACTTCCCCCAGAGCTTCCAGTTTTCCACCCTGGGAGGCTGGGTGGCCACCCGCGCCGGTGGCCACTTCGCCACCAATTACACCCACATCGACGATTTTGTCGAGAGCGTACGCATGCTGACCCCCAGGGGCGTCATGGAGAGTCGCCGCCTGCCCGGCTCCGGCGCGGGACCTTCCCCGGACCGGCTGATGATCGGCTCGGAGGGCACCCTGGGCTTTATCACCCGGGCCTGGATGCGATTGCAGGACCGGCCGCGCTTCCGGGCCTCCGCCAGCATCAACTTTCCCGACATGAGCAGCGCCTGCGCCGCCGTGCGCGCCATCAGTCAGGCCGGGCTGTTTCCCAGCAACTGCCGCCTGCTGGACCCGACGGAAGCCATGATGAACGGGGTAGGGGACGGCACTACCGCATTGCTCGTGCTGGCCTTCGAGTCTGCCGACCACCCCCTGGATGCCTGGGCGGCGCGGGCCCTGGAACTGGTGGCGGATCACGGGGGTAGCTGGGATGAGCAGGCGGTAAAGCGTTCGCTGTCCGGCGCAAGGGTGGCGGAAGAGGGCGAACATCGCCAGGGCGCCGCGGGCGAATGGCGGAACCAGTTCCTGCGGGCGCCGTACTACCGCAATTACCTGACACCTGCAGGCGTAATCGTCGATACCTTCGAGACCGCCATCACCTGGGATCG
>JAHEEV010000236.1 GCA_024640505.1 Halieaceae bacterium | reverse complement strand
GGGTTCTGGTCCGAGGAGCGCGGCACCAATTTCCTGGATGGGGGCGCCCCATTCTATGAGGTGTACGAGACCGCGGATGGCAAGTACGTCTCTCTCGGGGCTATCGAGCCCCAATTCTACGCCGCCCTGCTGGACACGCTGGGAGAGGATGCCGACGCTTTTCGCAACCAGTGGGATATGCAGAACTGGCCGGCGATGAAGGAACAGATGGCACAGGTCATGAAACGCAGGACACGGGAGGAGTGGGACGCCGCGTTCGCCGACGTGGACGTCTGCTACGCCCCGGTGCTGGCCATGAGCGAAGTGCGCCACCATCCCCACCACCAGGCACGCGGCACCTTCATCGACGACGGCGAGTTCTGGCAGCCGGCACCCGCACCCCGGTTCAGCCGCACCCCTGGGGAACTGCGCGGCCCGGCGGCTCCCATCGGGGCACACACCGCGGAAGTGCTGCGGGATTTCGGGTTCAGTGAAGACGAAATTGCCGCCGGCCTGGCGTCGGGCGCGCTGCACGCGGCCACGTGAACCGTCCGCAAGGAGCGGCTTGTAGGAGCTCGCTCCGCGAGCGATCGGCCGCGGAGCGGCCTCCTACAGGGGACCGGTGATTTTGTAGGAGCTCGCTCCGCGAGCGATCGGCCGCGGAGCGGCCTCCAACAGGGGACCGGTGATTTTGTAGGAGCTCGCTCTGCGAGCGATCGGCCGCGGAGCGGCCTCCAACAGGGGCACGGTAATTTTGTAGGAGCTCGCTCCGCGAGCGATAGATTCCCGGCCATCGAAATCATCCACAAAATGCCCGTCAAATCAGGGCAGGCACCGGCCTCCTACCGATACGCCGCCGCGATGCGCTGTCCCAGCTCGGCGGTCAACCGGGCACTGCTGCCGGCGGTGAGCTCCACCTGGCGCGCCTGCAGGCAGAAGCGGAACAGGGGGTAGTCCCGATCCACGCCGGCACCGCCGTGGCAGTGCTGGGACGCCTGGCTGACCCGGTGAGTCACATCCCCGCACCAGATCTTGGCGATGGTGGACGCCTCTTCCGCATCCTTGCCCTGGTCGATCAGGGAGGCCGCCTGCTGGGTCACCACGCGCAGGCACTCCACGTCGATGAAGCAGTCGGCCAGCCGGTGGCTCACTGCCTGGAAGGTGGCGATCGCACGCCCGAACTGCTCGCGCTCGCTGGTATAACTGCCGGCCATGCGCATCATCCGGTCACACAGGCCCACCGCCATGGCACACAGGGCCGCGCGCGTCGCCTGCCGGGCCCAGGACATGGCGGCCACAGCTGCGTCGCCCACGGCGATCACATCCGACGCCGGTACCGAAACCCCTTCCAGCATAAGCTCATGGCAGGTTTCGCCGCTGGTGACCACCTGGGGATTGAGGGTGACGCCCGCTCCCGCCGGGTCGACCAGCACCACCACCAAGCCATCGCCAGAGGCAGCCGGCACAAGGATTCTTCCGGCGGCAGCAGCCATGCTGACGCAACTCTTGGTGCCGGTCAGCCGATAACCGTCACCCTCGGGCTCTGCAACACAGGCGGGCCGTGCGGGGTCGTCGTTGTTGTACTCCTCCAGCGCAGCAGTCACCAGCTGCGAACCGTCTGCGATGGCGGGCAGCCATCGTTCCTGCTGTTCCGCACTGCCAAAGCGGCGCAGCGTACCCGCCGCGCTCACCAGGACCGGGACGACCGGCACCGGTGCCACGGTTCGACCGACCTCCTCGCAGAGGGTGGCCAGGCTGTAGAATCCCAGATCCATACCGCCCTGGCTCTCCGCGATATCCACGCCCAGCAGGCCCGCCTCCGCCAGCGCCTGCCACAGCTTGCGATCGATATGCTCGTCCTGCTGTTCTATACGCTTGAGCTGGTCCACGTCGGTAAAATCGCCCAGGATTTGCGCCGCGAGTTGCTGCACGCTCTGCAGTTCTTCCGAAAGTGTGAAATCCATGATCTGTCTCCCTAGCGTGTGCGGGGCAACCACAGCCCCGCCATGGCGATGATGTCCCGCTGTACCTCGTTGGTGCCGCCGCCGAAGGTCAGCACCGAGCCCACCCGCCAGCGGCTTTCGAGTACCCCCCGCAGCACGGCCCCGGGTGAATCGGCGGCGATGGTACCCGCCTGCCCCATCACTTCCAGCAGCAGCCGGTAAAGCTCCACGAAAAACTCGGTGCCATAGACCTTGGCCACGGAGGCGTGAGCCATGTCCAGTGCGCCCTGGTCCATCGCCCACGCCTGTTTCCAGCAGATCAGCTTGACCACCTCCAGGCCGCTCCTGACCCGGGCCAGATTCTGCTGCACCCAGGACTGCTCGATCATCAGTCCACCACCCGGCGCGGTTGTGGCGGCGGCCCATTCGCAGACCTGCTGGAACAGGGTATCCACCATCCCGTGGGTGACCAGGGAGAGACGCTCGATATTGAGCTGGCCGGTGATCAGCTTCCAGCCGCCGTTGATCTCCCCCACCCGGTATTTGTCCGGCAAACGGATATCGCTGTAATAGGTGGCATTGGTACGCACGCCCATGGTGTGTACCGGGGTGCAGGAAAATCCCTCCGTGTCCGTGGGCACCAGGAACATGGTGAGCCCCTTGTGTTTTTTGTCCACATCGGGATCGGTGCGCGCTGCCAGCCAGACGTAGTCGGCATAATTGCCCAGGCTGGTCCACATCTTCTGGCCATTGATGACCCAGTCATCCCCGTCCCGCTCGGCCTTCGTCCTGAGGCTGGCCAGGTCGGTTCCCGCGTTGGGCTCGGAATAACCGATCGCGATCACCACCTCCCCTTTGCGGATGCCGCCGACGACCTCTTCCCGGATCTCCGGGTTGGCGTTGGCCGCCAGAACCGGGGCAACGGCCTCGGTCGTCAGGAAGGGGTAGGCGAAACCGGATCGCACCACTTCGTCGGTAAAAATGTACTGTTCCAGGCACGACAGTTCCCTGCCGCCCAGCTCTTTCGACCAGCTGAGGCCGATCCAGCCGTCGGCACCCATGCGGGCCAGCTGCTTGCGAAATTCGGGACCACCGCCCTCCCGGAGATTGACGTCCTTCATTTCCTCGCGCAGCTCCGGGGTCATGATCCCTTTCATGTACTCCCTGACCTGCTGCTGCAGCGCTTTCTGTTCAGGTGTGAGATCGATATGCATAACGGATTGCTCCGACAATAAGAGACTGCTTATTTAACGCCCCGGGGGGCTGTTGTTGAATGATCGGAAGAGGCCAATTTTTATTGCCGGGTTGGTCATTTTTTATCGGCCACGGAGTGGACCATCTGTAGGAGCTCGCTCCGCGAGCGAGGGTTTGGTGATTGATTTTTGTCGGCCACGGAGTGCCCGGTAAAGCGGGGCAGGCCCTGGCCTCCTACGGGATT
>JAHEEV010000107.1 GCA_024640505.1 Halieaceae bacterium | reverse complement strand
AAAAACGGGCTTCCCAACCCGATCGAGGACAACTTCGATTCATGAAGTCAATGAAGATATAGGGAAAGCGGCACTACCCTACTGCTGCCAGTTCCTGGGATCCAGCTGATAGTAGGTTTTCAGTTCCTCATACAACTCGGGCCGTTTTGCGAACAGCTGGTGAGGCTTCTCGAAAAAGGTTTCCGTGGCAACGGCAAAGAACTCAGCCGGATTCGTCGCCCCGTATTCATCCATGACCGTCTTGTGCCGCTCAAAACTTCGGGCACCCAGATCCTCAAAGTTCTCGGAAAATACCGTAGCCCAGGATTTATAGCTGTTAAGACGCAAGGGGGGTGCACCATTGGTGGAGCCTGACTCGGCATCCAACTGGTGCGCAAATTCATGCAATACGACATTGTGCCCGTCGGTGAAATCGCTAACGCCTTTCTCCACATCATCCCAGGAGAGGATCACTCTCCCGTTATCCCAGGACTCACCGAGCAAATTGTGTTCCCCCAGTGCAACCGTACCATCGGCCTGACGGTGATCGCGCGCTACCCGAAAGGCCGTGGGATAAACGAGCACGGCGGTCAGTTTCGGGTACAGGGAAGATGTCCTGTTAAGCAACAGGAGACATGCCTCTGCGGCTATCGTCACCCGGATTTCGTCTGTGATGCTCAATCCGCCGCAACCGTAGAACTCTATCCTGGCGATGAATCTCTTTATCAGTAACTGCAGCCGGGCCTGTTCTTCCTGCGAAAGCGAGCCATAAACGGGTAAGCCGGCCTCCAGAATGGCCAGCCATGACTCGGGGAACGGTTTATTTCGCAGCGATCGGTCGCGCCACCGTGTGAAAAATAAATACAGGCAGAACGCGGCCAGAGCACCCAATAAAGGCAATGCACCTATCATGGATGGATCTTATACCAGGTCACGCCCGGGATGTAACAGCCGGCTTTTTTTATGCCGCTAGACGAGAACCCATAAACAGCCGAGAAGACCCACAAACACGACAATCGTAATGGGAATCATGGCATGCCCCCCGCATTATTATTCTCCCATGTCACAGTAGGTGAGCCGGCAGCAAAAAAGCAGGCCACGAGCTGCCCCGTTTGGGGAATAGACCGGTATCCGGCGGTGCCCACGGGTAAGGGTAATCAATTGCCTGCGCCCTTTCCGGCTGCGGAACGTTATACTGGGCGGCGTTGACACCAATCGAGGGTATAGACCAGGTGAAACTCGCCATACGAATCATTCTCACACTGCTGTCTGCCGTACTACTACTCATCGCCGCACTGGATCTGTGGGGTTATTTCACGCTCGGAACCCTCTCTCCGGAGTCGGAGCCGGTACGCGACCCGGATGCCAACCGGGTTGTCATGGTTTTCGGGGCCACGGGTTCAGTGGGTGATGGCCTGCTGAAAGCCGCGCTGGAGGATCCCGGGGTGGAGCGGATTTATGTCGTAACCCGGCGTACCTCACCGCGGATCGATGCGGGTGTTGCCTCCGGCCGGGTCGAGATGTTCCTGCACCAGGACTTTACCGATTACACCGGCCTGGCGAATGTACTGGGCAACGTCAATACCGTGCTGTGGGGCCTGGGCACCTCCTCGCTGAATGTCGACGACGCCACCTATACCCGCATTCACGTCGACTTTACGATCGCCTTTATCAAGGCGTGGCTGGCAGCGCGACAGGGGCCGCCCATGGCATTTCACTTCGTCGCCGGCATGGGCACGGATCCGGAAAGCGGCACCCACTGGGCCCGTGAGAAAGGGCGTGTGGAGCGGGAAATGGCCGCGCTGGCAGAGGGAAGCGGCCTGCGCACCTTCAGCTACCGCTCCGCCTTCATCCGCCCTACCACGGAAACCGCCAGACCACTGGACTACCTGTTGGAGGCGCTGCTGCGCCCGGGCAAGCTGGTCATCACGGCCAGGGATCTGGGAGCATCCATGCTGGAAATCAGCGCCCGCACCGGCGAACTGGCCAATGGCACGCTGATCGACCAGGCCGATAGTATCGCCTACGCGAAGGCTTACCGGGAGAGCCCGCGATAGCGCACTGCTCGATTCAGGATTCGAACACCTTGCAGATATCGTCGATGCCGCAGCTGATGGCAGTGACGTTGACGTAACCGAGACGCAGCAGCTGCTCCACTGCGAGTCGCGCGCGGCCGCCGGAGGCGCAATGCAGGTAGATCGGGCGCTCATGGTCGGGACACAACTCCGGAAGCTTCATTTCGAGCACTCCCCGGGGAATGTGATAAGTGCCTTTGGCGGTCTTGATATCCACTTCGGCGGATTCGCGGATATCGATGATAATGCCGTTTTTTTCCTGGCTTTCACGCAGTGCGGTTGCCGCGTCCACCGTGCGTACGGAACCGGCCACTTCACTGATGAGTTCGGGTATGGTCTTTAACATGAGAAGATAATCCTGTGTCAGTCTGTAACTAATCGTCGATTCGTGGCTGGAGCCAGAAGCCTCAATTGCACCCTATCCGGCCCGGAAAGGCAACGATCCCTTCGCCACCGCGCGTTTGACAACAATGTACGCAAACCCCACCATCGCCGCGGTCACATCACTCTTTTCAGGAGAAAGTCATGGCAGCCCCTATTCTCGCCCCCGCCGCCGTTCTGGTGCTCTGGACGCTGGTCATCATGTTCTGGATGGCCATCACCCGCTTCCGGGCTTTTTCACAAGCGGGCATAGACCTGTCGGCGGCGGACCCGGGTGCCCGATACGCGGACATCGAGCCCCAGTTGCCGCCATCGGTCAACTGGAAATCCCACAACTACACGCACCTGCTCGAGCAGCCGACACTGTTTTACTCGGTGGTGGCGATACTGGCGCTAAGCGGCCAGGGCGACGGGCTGAATGCCACACTGGCCTGGGGTTATGTCATTCTGCGAATAGTCCACAGCCTGTGGCAGTGCCTGGTCAACAAGGTGCCCGTGCGCTTCGGGATATTCCTGCTCTCGTCGCTGCTCCTGCTGGCCATGGCCATCAATGCGGTGCGCGCCACCTTGTTGTGAGCGCTCTCAGCGCCGGTCCGGCCCCTCTGCGCGCCGGCGCGACGCCTGCCACTGCAGTACCTGCACGGTCAATGCGGGCAGCATGGTCAGGGTGACCACTGCCGCGCCAAGAATGCCGAACATCACGATAGCGCCCACACCCCGGTAAAGTTCCGTGCCGGCGCCGGGTATGAGTACCAGGGGCGCCAGACCGCACAGGGTGGTAATGGTCGACATGGCGATGGGCCGCAGCCGCACCGCCACCGCCTCCTTCACTGCAGAAAGCGGTTCCATCCCACCCTGTGTCACATTCTGCACCGCGCGATGCACCACCAGTATCGGGTTGTTGACCACCGTTCCCATCAGTATGAGAAAACCCAGCATGGAGATCATGTCGAAGGGCTGAACGATCGCACTCCCCCCAAGCAGTGGCAGCAGGCCACCGATGCCGTTGAGCAGCCAGAGTCCCACGATGCCGCCGGCGATACCCAGGGGAATGGAGGTCATGATCAGTAGCGGGTAGCCCCAGTGATTAAAAATGGCGACCATCAGCAGGTAGATCACCAGCAGCGCCACGAGATAGTTGCCGAACAAGGCATCCCGGGTCGCATCCAGCTGGTCTGCCGCACCGGAGATCAGGATACTGACATCGCCCGGCACCTCACCCCGCGCCCGCAGGTAATCCACCACCTCCGCCCTGACCCTGGCGACGCCGGTTTCCAGGGGTATGCTGCGCGGGGGAATGATGTTGAGCGTCACCGTGCGTCGTCCGTTCACCCGTCGCACGGAGCTCGTATCCACCGTCTCGACGATGTCCACCAGGGCGCCCAGCGGCAGCACATCCCCGGCGCGGGTATACACGGGAAGTTGTGCCAGGTTGTCGAGCTCCGCGTTCTGCCCGGAGTCGCTGTAGAGGTAGATGTCGATTTTGTCGTCCTCCAGGAAGAATTCATCGACATAGCTGCCGTCGGTCAACGCAGAGACAATAAAGCCCACTTCCTCACCGGTCAGTCCCAGCTCCGCCGCGCGATCCCAACGCGGCTTTACCTGGACCATCGGCTGGGCCAGGGAGAGAGAGGATGGCTGGCTCTGGATGCGCGGATTGTCGAAAACATCCCCCGCCCGGCGATAGGCAGCCTGGGCCACCTCGTAGATGGTGGACAGGTCGGGCCCGGCGATGTCCAGGTTGATGCTGCGCGTACCGCCGTCATTGCTGGTAATGATGGAACCGCGTGCTGCAAACGCACGCATGCCGGGATATTCCCGATATTTACGGGTCAGCGCATCCATCAGGGCTTCCACGTCACCGGGATCGACCGGTTCGGCGATGACGCGTACCTGATCGGCTCGCACCCGCAGGTTGAAATAGGCGATCGCCGGCATGTCGGCGTCTCCCCGCCGGAACCGATCCGGGTCTGCCTGCACGTGCGGCACCAGATAGGCCTGGATCTCCTCGGCGATCCGCGACATGGACTCCAGATTGTACCCGGGCGGCGCATTCATCGAAGCGAATACTTTCGGCTCCTCACCCTCCGGCAGGTACTCTGCCGCCGGCGTCAGCCACCAGATCACGGCGCCACTGGCCAGGACCGTCACCGCGATGGTTGCCAACCGGCGGGCCTGGGTACCGAGCAACTTGCCCACCAGGGATAACGTGGCGTCGCGCATGCGCTCGCCGCGGTGCCGGGGACCCGACTCAGATGCTCCCTGCGTATCACTCCCGCGATCGACCACGTTGAGCCGGGCAGCCGCAGTCGGCAGCACGGTCACCGCCACCAGCATGGAGGCGAGAATGGCGGCAGAAATGGCGATGGCGACATCGGAGTAAAGCTGGCCGGCTTCCTGCTCCACGAAAGCGACTGGAATAAATACCAGCACCGTGGTCATGGTGGAGGCGAAAACTGCGGGCCACACCTGCCGGACCCCTTCAACTGCAGCGCGAAATCGGTCCAGCCCCTTGCGCCTTTCCAGCTCGATGCTTTCGAGCACGACGATACTGTTGTCCAGCGTCATGCCAATGGCGAAGGCAATACCCGCCAGGGAGATCACGTTGACCGTGCGTCCTGCGAGCAACAGGCCGAGAAAGGCAACGATGACACAGATAGGTATCCCCAGCACGCCCACCAGGGTCGCCTTGAAAGAGCGCAGAAAAAGGAACATGACCGCCGTCGCCAGCAGTGCGCCCAGTACCAGGTTCTGCCAGACGTTGCGCACCGACTCCTCCACATAGACCACGTCGTCAGCCGTCCATACCATTTCCATGCCGGCAGGCTTCAATATCTCGCGGTTGACCGCCTCTATCTCCCCGGCCATGGCGCGTTTGATATCGATGACGTTGGAGCCCGACTCCCGCCGCAGTGGCACAAACAGGTTGGTCGAGCCGTTGAAGGCCGTTATGGTCTGCTTTTCAAAATGGTCCAGCTGCACCGTCGCCACATCGGAGAGCCTGATCACCGCGTCGCCACGCCGTGCCAGCACGAGCCCCTCGAGTTCGCCGAGATCCTCAAAGCGCCCGACCGTGCGCAGCAGGTACTGCCGTTTGCCGGAGTCGATCTCCCCGCCGGAACGATCCCGGTTGCGGCTGCGAATAGCCTCCCGCACATCCAGCAGGGACAGGCCGCGTTGCGCCAGGCGGGCCGGGTCAACCAGTATCTGAATCTGGCGCTCCGCTCCCCCGAAAACACTCACCTCTGAAATACCGGGCACACTGGCCAGGTACGGCTTTACGTTGTCCTCGACGAAATCGCGCATCAGGTCCATGTCCAGCTGGCGCGGATTACCCGGCAGAGGCATCACGCTGAAAAACATGAAATAGTTGCTGGAAAAGGAGTTGGCGTAGATCGAGGGTTCATCGACATTTTCGGGATAGGAGGGTACCTGGCTCAGGGCGTTGTTCACCCGGATCAGCATCTCGGTAATGTCGACACCGAGGGGAAACTCCAGCTCGACCTCGGCGACACCGCTGCGGGCGCTGGCAATGATGCGAGACAGGTTGGGAAGGTTGCGCAGGTACTCCTCCTGCTCGATCAGGATCTCCTTTTCGATATCCTGCGGTGTTGCACCGGGCCAGCTGGTACGGACGCTGATTGCCCGCACATCCAGATCGGGAATCATCTGCACGGGAATACGCAGGGCAGCCACGATACCGAGCACGCAGACGATCAACACGGTGACCGTCATCAGGGTGCCACGCTGGACTATTTTCTCGAACATGCCTAGCGACCCTGAGGCTGCTGCACGCTAACGCGCTGCCCGTTCTGCAGGCCCTCGTTGCCCTGCACCACGACACGAGCCCCCTCCTCCAGGCCCTCCAGGACCTCTACCCGACCCTCGAAGGCGAGACCGACATCAACCCGCCGTTCTTCCACCAAAGCCCCGGCATCCGCCGTTTGCACGACCCAGACCACTGCGCGCCCATCGGGAAATTTCAGGATCGCGTCCCGTGGGACCGAGAGGCCCCGGCGGCCGGTATCCAGCGTGAGATCGGCCCGGGCCGACATACCCGGAAGCATACGGCTGTTGGTATCCGCGGCGCTCACCCGCAGGAGGAACGTGCGGGCGCCGGGATCGGTGACCGGCACCACCGTCTCGACCCTGCCCTCATACACGGTGCTGCTATCGGCGCCAAGATTGAAACGTACCCGCGTGTCGGGCCCGATATCACTCAGGAAGTCTTCCGCCACCTGAAAATCGAGACGCAGATCATCAGTGGCCACCAGTTCGAGGACTGGCTGTCCGGGCGCTACCCACTCGCCCAGTTCGGTAAGCTTGGCACTGACCACCCCGTCAAACGGTGCCCGCAGCCGGTGCCGCGCGAGTATGCCCTTGCGGAATCCCGCCTCTGCTTCAGCCCGATGCAGCGCCGCCTCGTCCTCGGCCACCTCGGCCGCCAGGTCGCGCACCACCGTTTCCGCAATGCTGCGCTGCGGAGCCAGCGTGCGCGCCTCGTCAAAGCGCCGCCGAGCATCCGAGAGAGCCAGACGGGCCTGCTCCACAGTCGCCTGGGCACTTTCCCACTGCCACTGCGCCAGCTCGGGATCCAGTTCCAGCAGCACCTCCCCTGCCGCGACCCGACTGCCGGCATCTACCTGCAGCACCGTCACCAGACCCTCGGTGGCGGTGGATAGTCGGGACGAGCGGGCCGAGGTCACGGTACCGGTAAGCTGTACCTCGCGCTGAATGACCTGCTTCTGGACAACCGCAACCTCGACCGGCACGCCCGGGGCAGCGTCTGCCGCCAGGTGAGGCGCCGCCAGCAGGAGCGGCAGCGGCAGCAGGCCGACGCCCAGGCGAGCAGACAGACGTAGTAGAATTGACACAGCTTGCCCCTGCGGGTGATAAAGTCTCAAGATTAGCGGTCGGTCGCGTTGAATACTACCGTTGCCGCAATAATGTCTGCCTCGGATTGCCCGCCATTCAGTCCAGCGACAGCAGCATTTCCTTCTCAAATGCGCGCAATGCGCCGCTGCGATTGGCTCTCACCAGGTTGGCCCACTCAGGATTGGCAATCAATGCGCGACCCACCGCCACGAGGTCGAACTCGTCTCCTTCCATACGCGTGATTAGTTCATCCAGACTGGCGGGCTCGGCTTCCCTGAAGGCAGTTTGTTTCTCAACGGGGATGAAGTCGGCACTCAGGCCGACACTGCCCACGGTGATGGTGGGCCGGCCCGTAATTTTGCGTGTCCAGCCGGCGAGATTGAGGGTGCTGTCGGCGAACTCCGGCTCCCAGAAACGCCGGGTGGAGCAGTGGAATATGTCGACTCCGGCCTCGCACAAGGGCGCCAGAAAGGTTTCCAGTTCTGCGGGCGTTTCCACCAGCCGGGCGGTGAAATCCTGCTGTTTCCACTGGGACCAACGCAGGATGATGGTGAAGTCGGGGCCTACCGCCTCCCGCACCGCCTCGATCACCTCGACGGCGAAACGGCTGCGTTTTTCCAGGGAACCGCCATACTCATCGTCGCGCCGGTTGGTGCCCTCCCAGAAAAACTGGTCGAGGAGGTAACCGTGCGCGCCGTGTATCTCCAGCGCATCGAATCCCAGCCGTTTCGCATCCGCGGCGCCGCGGGCAAAGGCACCCACCACGTCGGCAATGTCCTCCCTGCTCATGACGTGCCGGTTGACTTTGCCCGGTACGTTCATGCCCGAGGGTGTATACCCGTTCACGTCACCTTCCGGCGGCGTCCCGGCCCGGCGCATGCCGCCGCAATGCCACAGTTGCGGCGCAATCCTGCCCCCTTCCGCATGCACCGCATCGACCACTTTCTGCCAGCCGGCGAGGCGCTCCTCACCATGAAAATAGGGTACGTCGGGATAGCCGCTGGCCGCGATGTGGTCGATGCAGGTTCCCTCCGTAATGATCAGGCCCACCCCGCCAGCAGCTCGCCGGCGGTAATACTCCACGGATTTCTCACCCGGGATATTGTTCGGCGACTGGTTGCGGGTCATCGGGGCCATGACGATCCGGTTGGGCAGTTCCAGGCTGCCGTAGTGGAACGGGCGGAACAATACACTGGTATCTTTCAAGGGTTCTCCTTGCGATGACGATAAGTCGGGCGAACATGAAATCCGCCCGGTCCGGCTTCAAGGTTTGCTAGCGGATATAGGGTAATCCAGACAGCTTTCGCGGAAAACATAACCGATTGTGGACGCCGATACCATCTATCCGATGGCGTTAATGTCACAGGGAGGGTGACTGTTCTGCGTTTCAGATCCTGGGCGGCCTGTGCGTCAACTCATCCGTACCCGTACCGGGCGAGAAGCGGCGTGTTCAGGCCCGTCCGAGAAATGCCCCGCCACCGTGGTCCCGCAGGATGCACAGCGGCCCTGCCCGTCCAGGCTCCACTGCCCGAGGCGGTGCCAGTCGCGTTCTATCAACAGATCGCCGCACTGGTGGCAGAAGGTGCTGGCACCCGCCGGGTCGCGCACGTTGCCGGTGTAGGCGTAGCGCACACCATTGTCCATCGCAATACGGCGGGCCCGGGTCAGGGTGGAGGCCGGCGTAGAGGGATGCTCTCGCATCTTCCAGTCGGGGTGAAACGCCGTAAAGTGCATGGGCACATCGGGCCCGAGGTGATCCACTACCCAGCGGGTCATCTCATCCAGTTCCCTGTGGGAGTCGTTTTCACCGGGTATCAACAGGGTGGTGAGTTCCAGCCAGGTGTCGGTCTCATGCCGGATGTACTCCAGGGTTTCCAGCACCGGTGCCAGGTGAGCGCCGCAGATCTTGTAGTAAAAGCGGTCGGTGAAGGCCTTGAGGTCGACGTTGGCTGCGTCCATCGCCCGGAAAAAATCCACACGGGGCTCCGGATCGATATAACCGGCGGTAACCGCCACCGTTCGAACGTCCAGTTCACGGCAGGCGACGGCCACATCCACCGCGTATTCCATGAAGATGATCGGGTCGTTGTAAGTGAAGGCGACGCTGCGGCAGCCGGCATCCCGGGCGGCCCGCGCCAGCTGTTCCGGCCCGGCGCTGTCCGCCAGGGTATCCATCTCCCTGGATTTGCTCATGTCCCAGTTCTGGCAGAACTTGCAGGCCAGGTTGCAGCCGGCGGTGCCAAAGGAGAGCACAGAACTGCCCGGGTAGAAATGGTTCAGGGGTTTTTTCTCGATCGGGTCCACACAGAAGCCGCTGGAGCGGCCGTAGCTGACCAGCTTCACCTCATCATCGAGGCGCTGGCGCACGTAACACAGGCCCCGCTGTCCCTCCTGGAGACGGCAGTGGCGCGGGCAGAGATCACACTGCAGCTGGCCATCATCCAGCTGGTGCCAGTAGCGTGTTGAGACTATTGTTTCGGTCATGGCTTGTATTTTGGGGTAAAATACCCATATTTCAAGTATGGTTAATGACTTTGTGACCCACAGAAAGGATAGTAGTTCCATGACAGTTCGCGCCCCTGCCGTAGCGGGGCTCTTCTACGAGGACGATCCAGCGCGTCTGCAGCAGCACGTGGCCGACTTGCTGGACCAGGTCACCGGGGATGCACGGCCTGCACCGAGGGCCCTGATTGTGCCCCATGCCGGTTATGTCTACTCCGGTCAGACAGCTGCCCGGGCCTATGCCCGCCTGCGTCCCCTGCGGGACCGGATCCGCCGCGTGGCGTTGTTCGGGCCGGCCCACCGGGTCTACCTCCAGGGCATGGCGATACCCTCCGTGGACACCTTCTCCACACCCCTGGGAGATATCCCCCTGGACCGAGCAGCCCTGCAACTCATGATCGACCTGCCCGCCGTCACCATCTCCGACGAAGCGCACCGGGAGGAGCACAGCCTCGAGGTGCAACTGCCCTTCCTGCAGGCGGTCCTGGCGGATTTCCGCCTGGTCCCCGTGGTTGTGGGCCGCTGCGACCCCTCTGCAGTGGCTGCAGCAATGGATGCACTGTGGCAGGAACCGGATACCCTGTTGCTGGTCAGCACCGATCTCTCCCACTTCCACCCCTACGGCGAGGCCCGGCAACTGGACAGCCTGACCTGTGAGCGGTTGCTGGCACGGAAGAATACCCTGACGGGAGAGGAGGCCTGCGGAGCCCAGGCACTCAACGGACTGATGAGTACAGCGCGCGGCAGGTCGCTGGACATGGAACTGATCTCGATGTGCAATTCCGGCGATACCGCCGGTGACCGCAACCGCGTGGTGGGTTATGGCGCTTTCGCCCTGCACTGAGTTGCAGCCCCGCGACGGGGATAAGCTGCTGGATATCGCCCGCGATTCCATCGGTTCAGGTCTGCGGCACGGGCGCGCTCTCGACGTGCCGGCAGAAGCGCTCTCCGGCTTCCTGGCCGCACCGCGCGGCGTGTTTGTCACGCTGACCCGACGCGAGGCGCTGCGCGGCTGCATCGGCTCGATGGAGTCCAGCGAACCCCTGGCGCAGGGCGTGGCTGACTCGGCGTTCGGGGCCGCATTCCGCGACCCGCGCTTTCCACGATTGCAGGCCCACGAATTCGAGGACACCCACATCGAGATATCCATCCTGTCCCCGATGGAGCCCCTGGCTGCAGCGAGCCGGGAAAAGCTCCTGGAAGCACTCAAGCCGGGCGTGGACGGGCTACTGCTGGAAGAGGGCCACCATCGCTCCACCTTCCTGCCCAAGGTCTGGGAACAGCTTCCGGACCCGGCGCTCTTCCTCGACCATTTACTGGCCAAGGCGGGCCTGCCGGGAGATTACTGGTCGTCGACCCTGCGGTTTCAACGCTACACTAGTACGTCCATCGCGGAAGACTGAAACCCGCACAGGGGGAGAAGCCATTGAGTAATCAGCCGTTCAATCGAGCGACCCATTTCAGCATCATCTGGGGCGTCACGCTGGCGGTCCTGACGTTGCTGGAATGGCGCACCCTGGACCGCGACCCCGTCGGGCACCAGATCCTGACACCGTTCATCGAGCGCGATATCGCCGTCGGCCTGGACCCACGCGCAGCCTCGCAGGATGATCCAGCCGGCGCGGACATTCCTGAGGACCTGGTGGCCGAGGACGTCCTGCAGTACCAGGTCGAAATCCGCTTCAACGGCCCGCTGTTTCTCGCCTGTTTTTTCGGCCCGGTACTTGCCTTCCTGGGGCTCGGCAAACTGTACGAGCGCCTGAAGAAGGACGGTTGAAGGTTTATCCCCGAGCAGCCAGCCTGCGCAGCACATAGTGCAGTATGCCGCCGTTTTCGAAATAGGCGTACTCGTTGGGCGTATCGATACGCACGGTCACCTCGAACGATACCTCCTTGCCGCCACTGTCCATCGCCGTCACCGTCACCCGGTTCTGGCCCGCAGCCACAGCGGGGATCGTGAAACGCTCCTCGCCGCTCAGGCCCAGCGTCACGGCGTTTTCACCCGCCTGGTATTGCAGCGGGAGGATGCCCATCCCCACCAGGTTCGAGCGGTGAATCCGCTCGTAACTTTCGGCGA
>JAHEEV010000235.1 GCA_024640505.1 Halieaceae bacterium | reverse complement strand
CCCCCACACGCAGATCGGGTGTAACGAAATGTCAATTTTTCTTATGCCCCGGGTCATTGCTTCGTAAACCTTAAAACCACACCATCTGCCATCGTTTTCCACAACCTGTAAACGGTGCCACAGATGAGTAATACCGCCTACATTTTCGACGCAGTCCGCACGCCGCGCAGCAAAGGCAAGGCAGGGGGTACCCTGCACGAAGTGAAACCGATCGATCTGGGTGCGGGCCTGCTGCGTGAGCTGCAACAGCGCCACGACCTGGATACCGCCTATGTCGACGACGTCATCATGGGCTGTGTTACGCCCGTCGGTGAACAGGGCTCGGACGTGGCGAAGATGATCGCGCAGAATGCCGACTGGGACGAATCGGTGGCCGGCGTCCAGCTGGACCGGTTCTGCGCCTCCGGCCTGGAGGCGGTCAACAGCGCCGCCGCCAAGATCGCCGCCGGATGGGAACACCTGATTGTCGCCGGGGGCGTGGAGTGCATGTCCCGGGTGCCCATGGGATCGAATGGCGGCGCCATGGGCGGGGATGCTGCCTTCAGTCTGAAAACCGGTTTCGTCCCCCAGGGGATTGGCGCCGATACCATTGCCACCCTGGAGGGCTGGAGTCGCGAGGACGTGGATGCCTACGCCCTGGAATCCCAGCGGCGCGCGGCTGCGGCCCGTGACAACGGTTATTTCGACAAGTCAGTGGTGCCGGTGAGAGACATCAACGGCGTGGCCATCCTGGAGCGGGACGATTTCATCAAGCCCGATACCACCCTCGAGGGCCTGGCAGGCCTCAAGCCCTCCTTCGAGATGATGGGCCAGTTCGGTTTCGACGACATCATCCTGAGCAAATACACCACACTGGACCGGGTGAATCACGTACATACCCCGGGCAACTCGTCCGGTATTGTGGATGGTGCGAGCGCGGTGCTGATCGGCAGCGAGAAGGCCGGCCAGGACCTGGGTCTCACGCCCCGCGGAAGGATCGTGGCCGCCGCCGTGCTGTCGACCGATCCCATCATCATGCTCACCGGACCCGGGCCCGCTGCGGAGAAGTGTCTCAAGACCGCCGGCCTGAAGAAGTCCGATATCGACCTGTGGGAAATCAACGAGGCGTTTGCCTCGGTCGCCCTGCGCTACATGAAGGATCTGGGCATCGACCACGAAATCACCAACGTCAATGGCGGTGCGATCGCCATGGGCCATCCCCTGGGTGCCACCGGCGCGGTGCTGGTCAGCACCATGCTGGACGAACTGGAGCGCCGCGACCTGAAGCGCGCCATGCTGTCTCTGTGTGTGGGCGGCGGAATGGGTATCTCCACCATCATCGAGCGCGTGTAAGGCACACGCGCCAGCAGTGCGACGAACGAATCGAGGTTAGGACATCATGAGTGTATTCAACTACGAGAAAGATGCGGACGGTATTGTCACGGTAACCATGGACATGACCGGTCCGGTCAATGCGATGAATGAAGAGTATCGCACCGCCATGACAGAGACCGTGGACAAACTGGAGCGTGAAGAGGGCCTGACGGGGGTGGTCTTTGCCTCCGCCAAGAAGACCTTTTTTGCCGGCGGCGACCTGAATGAGCTGCTGGCTGCCAAAAAGGGCGACGAGTCGCAGTTCATGGACATGCTGGAAAACACCAAGTCGGTGCTCCGGCGCCTGGAGAAACTGCCGGTGCCGGTTGCCGCCGCCATCAACGGCGCCGCCCTGGGCGGGGGCTTTGAGCTATGCCTGTGCTGTAACTACCGGGTTGCCTGGGATAACCGCAGTGTACAGCTGGGCCTGCCGGAAGTGACCCTCGGCCTGTTGCCCGGCGGCGGCGGCGTGGTTCGCATGGTCAACATGCTGGGACTGCAGAAGGCGTTGCCCTACCTGGTCGAGGGCAGAAAAGTAGCGCCCGCCAAGGCGCTGGCCGAGGGCATGATCCACGCCACGGTGCAGACCCCCGAAGAGCTGGTACCCGCCGCGAAGGCGTGGATCCTGGAAAACAGGGACAACGAGGAAGCGGCCGTGCAGCCCTGGGACCGCAAGGGTCACCGGATTCCCGGCGGTGGCGCCAATGATCCCCGCAATGCGCAGTTCCTGATGGGCGCTCCGGCCATGCTGCGCCAGCAGACCCGCGGCCTGTTGCCGGCACCGGAGAAAATTCTCGACTGCGCCATCGAGGCGGCGCGGCTGGACCTGGACACGGCCCTCACCGTGGAATCCCGGGGCCTGGCCTACCTGGTGACCACGCCCCAGGCCAAGAACATGATCTCGACGTTCTTCTTCGGGATGAACCGGGTCAACGGCGGTGCCAGCCGTCCCCAGGGCGTCGACAAGTACACCACCCGCAAAGTAGGGATTCTCGGTGCCGGCATGATGGGGCAGGGTATCGCCTACGCCTCCGCCATGGCGGGTATCGAGGTCGTGTTGAAGGATATTTCACTGGAGGCGGCGGAAAAGGGCAAAGCCTACACCGACAAGCTCCTGGCGAAGCGGGTCGAGCGGGGCCGTATGAGCGAGGATCAGAAAGCGGATGTTCTCGGCATGATATTGCCGACCGCCGACAACAAGGACCTGCAGGGTTGCGACCTGATCATCGAGGCCGTGTTCGAGAATATCGAACTGAAGCACCAGATCACCCGGGACCTCGAAGGGTACCTGGCGGAGGGGGGCGTCTGGGGCTCGAATACGTCGACGCTGCCCATCACTCAGCTGGCCGAAGCCAGTGCCAACCCGGAGAAGTTCATCGGTATCCATTTCTTCTCGCCGGTGGACAAGATGCCCCTGGTGGAAATCATCATGGGCGAGCAGACGTCCGACGAAACGCTGGCGCGGGCCTTTGACTATACCCAGCAGATCAAAAAGACGCCTATCGTGGTCAATGATTCCCTGGGATTCTTCACCTCACGCACCTTCGGCACCTACCTCGATGAGGGCGTTCGCCTGCTGAAAGCGGGAGCCCACCCTGTGCAGATCGATAATCTTGGCAAGGCCATCGGCATGCCGGTAGGCCCCCTGGCGGTGCACGACGAAGTGAGTCTGGAATTGACCCGCAAGGTGGCGGAAACGCAAATGGCCATGGGCGTGGCCGGTAAGTGGGGCGAGCAGGATGATATGGCCGATGTCGTCTCCACGCTGATTGGCGAGCACGGCCGCGGCGGCCGCCACCATGGCGGTGGCTTCTACGAGTACTTCGAAGATGGTTCCAAGGCCATCTGGCCAACACTGTTCGAGCTCTACCACCGGGAAGACGTATCCATCCCCGAGCAGGACATGAAAGACCGCATGCTGTTCCGCCAGGTGATCGAATCCCTCAAGTGCCTGGAAACGGGTGTCCTGCGCTCCGTCGACGATGGCAATATCGGTTCCATCATGGGTATCGGCGCCCCGGTCTGGAC
>JAHEEV010000106.1 GCA_024640505.1 Halieaceae bacterium | reverse complement strand
GGGACAGCCTGGACCTGGCTGTGGCCCACATGGATCGCCGCTCGAAGACCAGCTCCTGCCAGACCGGACCCGACCCCGCGACCGCTCCGGGGCTGCCCGCGTAAACGTCCGGGAAAAACAGCAAGGGCATGAGGAGGGTTATCGCCAGGAGTCGGGTCATGTGACGGTGCCTGAGTGTGCGCAGAGGTACGGCGGTGAGAATGACTCACCGCCGCGGGCATTACAGCATCTGGGAGCAGCCTTGCCAACTCGGGGCGCACCGGCAACCCGATCATCCCGTGCTTGCAGGGTCTGGTACCTTCTTATACCCTGCGCACTTTTCGACCACCCTCATCACCGGGATATCCCAGATGCATATTGTCATCAAGCGGCTGACCAAGTGGCTGGTACGCGCGATTTCGTTTTTCCTGCCGGAGGCGCAGGCCCACCAACTGGAACGCTGGCGGCGGGGCCGGGAGGAGTACTGGAAGTACCGGCGCTGCCAGTACATTTTCGCTTCCTACGGCAAGAGCGGGCGCACCTGGGTGCGGGTTATGATCTCCCGCTATTACCAGCTCGCCTACCAGCTGCCCGACAACATCCTGATGGGCTTCGACAATTACCATCGTTTGAACAACGAGATACCCAAGATTTTTTTCACCCACGACAATTACCTGCGAGGCTACACCGGCAACCTGGATTCGAAGAAGGATTTCTACGACAAGAAAACCATCCTGCTGGTGCGCAAGCCCCAGGATGTGGCGGTCTCCCAGTTCTTCCAGTGGAAATACCGCATGCGGCCCGCCAAGAAGTCGATGAACAAGTATCCCCCTCACGAGGCCGACATCTCCGTTTACGACTTCGTCAAGGATCCCAACCAGGGACTCGGCCATATTATCGAGTTCATGAACAACTGGGCGCGGGAACTGCCCAACATCAAGCAACTGCTCGTGGTCCGCTACGAGGATTTGCGCGCCCGGCCCGAGGAAGAGATGGCGCGAATTGTCAAATTTCTCGAAATGGAGCCCAACGAGGCATTTCTTCGCGACACGGTGGAATTTGCCTCCGTGGAGAATTTGCGCAAGAAAGAGGAAGAGAACTACTTCTGGCGCAGCGGCAGCCGGGTACAGGCGCGCGACGTGAAAAACCCGGATACGTTCAAGGTCCGCAAGGCCAAAGTGGGCGGATACAAGGATTATTTTGACGACGATCAGGTCGCCGAGCTGGATGACATGGTAGATTCGCAACTGTTGCCGGTATTCGGCTATACCAGTGGGGAGACGGGAGAGGCCTGAGGTGGACCAGTGTGTATTTATCCACACCAATGAGCGCCAGTGGCTGGGCGCCCTGGTGTCTGAATATTCCCTGCGCCGCAACTCGCGCCACGCAGATCAATTCGATGTACGGTTTATCCACACGCGGGATTACCCCTTTCTCGCGGCCAGGGAGGGGCAGCCGTTCCTGCGGGGAGGCACCACCCGGGTCTGGAGGATGGACGACCTGCAGTCCTTTACGCCACTGCGATTTATGCCACCGAAACTGATGAAGGGCCAGGGACGCGCCGTGGTAATCGATCCCGACGTCTTCGCGGTCGGTGATATTCACGACCTCCTTAGCCGGGACATGGGCGGCGCGGCGGTCATGGGCCGGCACCGCTCGGATAAATCGGGTAAAAGTCACCAGGTCGCCACCAGCGTCATGCTGATGGACTGCGCGCGCCTGCAGCACTGGGATTGCGAACGGGATTTCGAGCAATTGTTCCGCTTTGAAAAGGATTACAAGGAGTGGATGGTATTGGCCTACGAAGACCCCGCTACTATCGGGTTTCTCGAACCCTGCTGGAATGATTTCGATCACCTGGACGAAAACACGCGCCTGTTACACAACACCAAGCGTCGGACCCAGCCCTGGAAGACAGGCCTCAAGGTCGACTACACGCCCGCGGACAAATTCAAGGACAAACCGGTACTGGCTTCGGTCAATCGCCTGCGAGCAAAGGTTTTCGGGGAGTATGGCCTGCTTGGACGCTATGCTGTACACCCCGACCCGAAACAGGAACAGCTATTTTTCGGCCTCCTCAAGGAGTGCCTCACCAGCGGCCACATCAAAGAGGACCAGGTGCGGCACGAAATCAGCAAAAACCATGTACGTCACGATGCTTTCGAGGTTCTCGATCGCACACCGGACCTGGACGCGAGGGCAGCATGAACTTCATCAACTTCGACAAACTCGCCAGTATCGGCACCACCGAATTCAATGCCGTCAAACCCTACCCCTACGTCAACCCTTACGGCCTGTTGACGGAGGAGGGTTTTCAGGCGCTGCTGGACAACATGCCGGCCCTGGACCTTTTCGAAAAGAAATTCGGTTACGAGCGGCGGGCCGGACAGGCTCCCCACGACCGCTACTCACTGGAATATACGCCGGAAACCGAAGTCCCCGCACCGTGGAAAGCGTTCATCGACGAACTGTGCAGCGATGCCTATCGGCGCGAGATCGCGCGGCTGCTGGGGGCCAGGAAGCCGGAATTCCGCTTCCACTGGCACTACACGCCCAGCGGCTCGGACGTTTCGCCGCACTGTGACGCCCGCCGCGAGCACGGTTCGCACCTGTTCTACTTCAACTCTGAACAGGACTGGGACCCGGCCTGGGGCGGAGCCACCCTGGCACTGGACGACGGCGGCCGCCTGGATTACAACTCGGCGCCGCCACTGGACGCATTTGACGATATCATCGAATTCAACTCCATCGGCAACTACAGTGCCCTGATGAAGCGCACTGATCACGCCTGGCATGCGGTGCGCCCGATTCATTGCCCGCAAGACCATATGCGCCGGATTTTTATCGTGGTGGTCAACCCGGACAGCCTGCGCTGGAAAATCCGTGACCGCATTGTCGGCAAGCAGATCCAGCGCTTCTGATCCACTGCCGCCCCTGCTACCGGGCGTGCCACACGTCTGGCTCTGCCGGGTCGCCAGTATCTGCGACAGCGCCACCTGGCAACGATACCGTGCCCTGCTTCCCGCGGAGGAACTGCGTTTGTGTCAAAGCCCGGCGCAACCGTTTCGGCGGCGCCGCGCGACCCTCTCGCGGGTGCTGCTGCGCACCACCCTCTCCCGCTACGCACCGGTGCCACCCGCACACTGGGACTTCGACCGGAACGGATTCGACAAACCCCGTGTAGCGCACCCGGCGGACACCCCTTTGGCATTCAACATCAGCCACAGTGCAGACTGGATCGCCTGCGCGGTAAGCCGTGAACGGGCCGTCGGGATCGACGTCCAGCACTGCGACCCGGATCGCGACGTGCTGCGACTGGCTGCCCGCTTTTTCGGCACCAACGAAACGGCGCTACTGCGAGCCCTGCCGGCAACCGGGCGCTGCGATCGCTTCTATGCGTACTGGACCCTGAAGGAGGCCTGGCTGAAAGCCACCGGGCACGGGATCAGTGGGGGACTGGACAGCATCTGTTTCGACCTGCAACAGGATGGTAGCCTGGTCGCCCACGCTGCAACCCCTGAGTTTCCTGCCCGTTTCTGGTCATGGCAACTTGAGGCAGACTATAAACTGGCGCTGTGCGTCCAGGGCCACAAGCCGGGGCCACCACCGCTGGTTTTCAGGACCCAGCCGCTGCTGGACAGTGAGAGATTGAACCTGTGGCCGCTTTATCGCGGCGCTACCTCCCCGTCCCGGCCGGTATTACCGTCCAACCCTGAATTGAGTTACAAAAACCCGAGAGCTTTTTGAAGGGTACCCGGACCAAATTTCTCAATAACCGGTTTTTCCTTGCATCAACTCGCCACTCATTATAGAAATAGACGTCACTATTGGGGGTGCAGACCGTGCGAGACCGGCAGTCATTTAGTTGCCAGACTCCTTGCCGGCCATTTGGCGGTGTTCTGTGCTGTCTGTTTATCGCCTTCCTGCAGTCCGCTGCAGCGGGGGCACAGGAGACCGCAGCAGCCGGGCTGAACGACGACTGCACCGAGCCTCCGCCGCAATCAAAAACGGAGCAGTTCCGCTTCGTGCGCTCCGAACAGCACGACGCATTCGCCCAGGACATCAGCCCCGGTTCCGTCATCGGCAGCATCCGGATTACCCGCTATGACGTTTTCAACATGGAGGATCCCAAGGAATCCAACCGGCTTTACCGCCTGGCCAACAAGCTCAATGTGATCACCCGGGAGTCTGTTATCCGCGACCAGTTACTGGTGGTCGAGGGCGATGACTATAATCTGGGACGCCTGGCCGAATCAGAACGCCTGCTGCGCGAACTCGACTTCCTCTACGACGCCACGGTGCGTCCCTGGCGCGTCTGCGGCAACGTCGTCGACGTGGAGGTAATCACCCGGGATATCTGGACCCTCACGCCTACGATCGATTTTTCCCGCAGCGGTGGAGACAACAGCTATGCCTTTGGTATCAGTGACAGCAACATTCTGGGTACCGGGAAAGAGGTCACTTACCTGCGGGAAGACGACGCAGATCGTAGCGGTAATACGTTCATCTACCGGGATCCCGCCCTGTTCGGATCCCGCTGGAACCTGCGCCTGACCTACAGCGACAACGACGACGGCTACTACCGCAATTTCGCCATCACGCGCCCTTTCTTTTCCGTCTATGAGCGCTGGTCAGCGGGGGCCCGCGCAACCCAGGGCAAGTTCGAGAATGCCACCTGGTTCCGCGGTGACGAGGTGACCGAGTTCGATCAGCAGACCGACGAATACCATCTGTTCGGGGGTCTCGCGATCGACGTCAGGGAAGACCAGCGGGTCGGTCGCTGGCGGGCCGGATTGCACTACGAAACCAATGAGTTCAGTTTCAGCGATTCGAAAATACCCCCGGAGGAATTGCCGGAAGACCGTGACTACGCCTATCCGTTTATCGGCTATGAATCCATCGAGGACGAATTCAAGAAAGTCAGGAATATGAATTATCTCGGGCGCACGGAGGACTTCTATGTCGGGGAGCGCTACTTCTGGAATGCCGGCTGGTCGGACGACAGCTTCGGTGCCACCCGGGACCTGTTCGCATTCGAGGGCAACTACTACAACACCCTGCTGGTCGATGACCACCAGCTATGGACGGTAGATAGCTGGGTGAGCGGTTTCTGGAGTGTCGATGACCAGGATTTTGAGAACCTGTGGTGGACAGCGTACACCAGCTACTACCACCGTCAGGCACACCACTGGACGTTTTTCACTGACGCCCGGGTGGACTTCACTGACGGCCTGACCGATGACAAACAGGTGGTCCTGGGGGGTGATACGGGACTGAGGGGTTACGATCGCAACTACCAGGTCGGCGACCGGAGCTTCGTGGTCAGACTGGAAGAGCGCTATTACTCGGACTGGCATCCGTTTCGCCTGTTCCGGGTCGGCGCGGCGGTGTTCGTCGATGTCGGCCGGGCCTGGTATGACGACCGCGACAACGGCGACAACGGCGGGGTCCTGGCTGATGTGGGGGCGGGTCTGCGACTCAACTCCAGCCGTGCCCAGAAACGACGTGTTATCCACATTGACCTGGCATTTCCGCTGGTCACGGATGATGATGTGGACAGTGTGCAGGTCCTGTTCAGGGTAAGGGAGAGATTCTGAGTGCCCTGAGCGCTCCCCACAAAATGCCGGCCGGAGTGAGCACGTCATACCACGGCAGTGCCGGAACAACTGAAACCGAACGATGGCTGCCCGGGCAATCTGCCTGAGACTGTGGTACTTTCACCTGCTTTTCGTGACAGGCAGACACAATTCGAAATCCATGGATAGCGGGACGGTAAGGAAGTTCCTTCTGGACAAGGGCATGGCGTATCTGTTCGCCCTGTTTATCGCCGGATACTTCCTGCTGCCGATGGCCGCGGGCCATCGGCGTTTTTACTACATCCTTGTGTTTCCGGCTGTTCTTCTGCTCTGGCGCGAAATTCTGAATACGTATCGCCACAACACCCTGTCTGCCCTGTTGCTGGCGTACACCGCCTACATGATGTGCACGCTCGCCTGGACTGAAAATTTCAATGCAACACAGGCTTTCCGGGAAATATGGTACAGCTTTACCCTGCTCAGCTTCTGCTTTGTCAGTGGCTACCTCGTCACCCGGCAGTGGTCCCTGCTTGACCGATTGGCGCGTTACTCTGTGTGGCTTGCAACAGCAGCGGCACTGGTATCCGTGGTGGCCTGGTATATGAATCATCCCTTCCCGGAATCACGACTCGCACCGCTCGGAGTCATGAACCAACCCGCGCAGGCGGCCTGCGTCTACGGTGTATTCCTGTTGCTGAGTGTGCACTACCTCAACGACCGGAAGGATCATGCCGGCAGTTTAATCCAACTGATTCCCTGTATCTTCTTGCTATCCCTGATCCTTTTCACCCAGTCGCGCACCCCGCTCGCGGCAGCCTGTCTTGGCTTATTGGTACTGGTCGGCCCGCGTGCACTGGGCGTGATCGCAGTGGCGGTGGCAATCAGCTGGGCATTGCTCTGGGCAAATTCAGACCTGTGGCATGCCCGGGTGGAAACCCTGTCATTTCGACCCGGGATCTGGCAACAGGTAATCGCCGACATGGAGGGTCACTGGTGGTTTGGCCACGGTTACCTGGTTAGCCCCGAAGTCGCGGCCTATGACAGTGTGTTCAACCATGCACACAGTGGCTACCTCGCATCCCTGCGGGATGGCGGCGTGGTGGGTCTCGCGCTGCTGCTCGTTATGCTCGGCGTGGCCCTCCTGTGGTCCTGGCGGCTATACAGTGAGAAAGGCAACAGAATCCTCCTCGCGCTGCTGCTCTACGCCATGACGTGCATCGCCCCGGACTACGATCGCCTGCTGGTACATCCCAATGAAACCTGGCTGTTTTTCTGGCTGCCTGTAGCGCTGATCATGGCGGCCTATCCCGGGAACAGAGCATGAGCGAACGCTCGGGAGTAGAACCCCGGATCGCTATCTGCGTCTGCACACACGGTCGTCTCGACAACCTGTCTGCCCTGCTTCACGCTCTGCGGGATACTGACCTGAGCGGCTACAACCCCCGCTCCATGGAATTGATTGTCGTTGACAACAGTCCCAACACGGATACACGCGCCATGTGCGAGCGGGAGGCGCACCTGCTGCCCTTTGGCCTGCACTATTCCGAAGAGCCCGAGGCCGGGATCACCAGCGCCCGCAACCGTGCAGTGACGGTGGCACTCGCGCGTGGCGCCGATTTGGTCGCGTTTATCGATGATGATGACCGCCCCCGGGCCGACTGGCTGGTCCACCTGCTGAACCGACAGGCTGAAACCGGTGCCGACCTTGTTTTCGGCACCTGGGTGCTGGGAGACGAAATGCCGCAGTGGGCCCGGGACCGCGGGATTTTCCGTGCTCCAAACAAGGACAAGCGCCGCGGAAAGGATAGCCGGTACGGGTTGCCGGACAGCGCCTCCACCTGCAACGCGCTTGCAACCCGGCAGATTCTCGAGCGCGTTGCCGCAGAAGGGTCTGTTTTCTCCGACACGTTTCGTCATAGCGGCGGCGAGGACAAGGACTTCTTCCTGCGGGCCCGGGCATTGGGTGCCAGCTTCGCCTCGGCAGACAATTCCGTGATCCACAGGAATCACGACCCGACTCGTTTCACGACGCGTGAAGTTCTGCGGCGCGGTTTCAAGAATGGTTGCTCCAGGGCAAACCTTGCCCGCTCACACGGGGATACCATGCGGCGCCTCTCCCTGTTTGGCTCCTCCCTGGTAAAACTGCTGCTGTCCCTGGCAATCCTGCCCTTCTGCATTGTCTCCCGCGGCAGGTTCAATCACGCCCTTTATAAGCTCGGCAAGTCCAGCGGCGTCCTTTATGCCACGGTTACCGGACGCAGTATTCACTATTATTCAGGATGAGACCGCGTCTGACGGTTTGAGGCTGCTTGCCGGTCAGTGCCCTATAATCTGAGGATCGGAACAGGCCAGGAGAGACATGTACGCAAGACTAGCGGCCCTCTACAGGGAAAATCCCGCGCAGGGTCGCCTGATGGCCCTGGTGGCCGGGGCTTTTCTTCTCATCTACTTTCTCCCGGCGGGTAATGCGCGCTTTGACAATGCCGTGCTTGAAGCGCTGCGACTTACCCATTGGTATGCGCAGGAGCACGTCATTCTCTGTCTGCTGCCGGCGTTCATCATCGCCGGCGCTATGTCTGTTTTCATCAGTCAGGGGGCTGTCTTGCAGCACCTGGGGCCGCAGGCACCCAAGCCCGTTGCCCTGGCTGTGGCCTCGGTATCCGGTACCTTGCTGGCCGTCTGCTCCTGTACGGTGCTTCCCCTGTTCGGCGGGATCTACCGGCGCGGTGCCGGCCTCGGTGCAGCAATTGCATTTCTCTATTCAGGACCGGCCATCAATATCATGGCGATCGTCGTTACGGCCAAGGTGTTGGGTGCCGAACTGGGCATCGCCAGAGGCGCCGGGGCCATTGTTTTTGCGGTGGTCATCGGCGCGATCATGCATCTGCTCTATCGCCGGGAAGAGATGGCGAGAGCGGAAGCTTCCGCGCATGGGTTCACCGCGGAAGAGACACAGAAGGGAACTTCCAGCGTGGTGATTCTCTTCAGCCTGATGTTCGGCATACTGGTATTCGCCAATTGGGCGGCTGCTGACAGCACACTGTGGATGCAGATCCACGCATGGAAATGGCAGTTGACGGCCTTACTGGCCGTACTTTTGGCGACACTGCTGATCTATCGCTGGCAGTGGCCGGCCCGACCTCTGCTGGTCCTGGGCGCCCTGGTCCTGGCAGCCTCACGTCTGGCGCCGGATATCCCGGAGATACCCTTTGCCATCGCTGCTCTGGGCCTCATGCTGCTGAGTGCTACCCGGGAGGAGGACAGGGAGTGGGCGCAACAGTCCTGGGATTTCGCCAAACAGATACTCCCCCTGTTGCTCGGGGGCGTCTTCATCGCCGGCATGTTGCTGGGGCGTCCGGGACACGAAGGCCTGATACCTTCCGAGTGGGTCACATCGGCGGTAGGCGATAATTCCCTGCGGTCTACAGTGATAGCATCCGTCCTGGGCGCGTTTATGTACTTCTCCACGCTTACTGAAGTTCCGATTGTGGAGGGACTGCTGGGATCGGGCATGGGAAAAGGTCCGGCTCTGGCGTTACTGCTGGCTGGCCCGGCACTGTCCATACCGAATATGCTGGTTATACGCACAATCCTGGGGAATGGGAAAACCGCGGTCTACTGCGCCCTGGTTGTGGTCATGTCGACAATCACCGGATTTATCTACGGAAACCTCTGGTAGGCACTGGAAAGGAAGCACTATGAAATTCTCGATCTATGGTCGCGGTTGCAGTAAATGCGAACAGTTGGCCGCTAATGCAGAGTCCGCTGCACAGGCTATGGGCATTGCCTGTGATCTCGAAAAAATCACCGACATGAATGACATTATCGATGCAGGTGTTCTGCGCACTCCGGCACTCGCGGTGGACGGCAGAATTATCGTCGAGGGAAAGGTCGCCAGTTCGGACGCTATCCGGAAGCTACTGGAGTGATCGTTTCCGGATAATGCCCGCTGCACCGTGGGTGCCGCCTGCGAGACCGTTTTTAGCCAACAGGACTGTTTGGGAACCACCACCACGTATGGTCAACGGTCCACCTGCACCATCTGGTCGTAGATCATATCCGCCAGCGCCAGCTGCTGCCGCGCAATGTCCTTATCCTTGCGGATGGCAGCGAAGACTTTATTCAGTGCCTTGCGCTCTTTATCGTTGACGTTTGCCAGCAGCTCGCCATCCAGATTCATCACTTCCCGGTGTGCGTGGGTGCGCCTGGCCAGCAAGCGGTGATGTTCGAGCGCACGGCCGAGCAAGACAAAGGGGAAGTTGGGGTTGGGGCTTGGCCCGATACTGAGCGTCTCTCCCCCGGTGGGAATACCGCGCACCGTGATCTCCGCAATACGGTCGGCGTATTTCATGGCCCCGGTGCCGCCGGCAACGGCGCCTCCCAGGCCGCCCATGGTCGTGCCGAGTCCCCCGAGGAGACCCCCGGTGACAGCATCCAGCGCCATACCGGAACTGCCCCCCAGGACAGCACCCGTGGCGGTGGCGACGCTGACCAGGGAGCGCTTGCTCAAACCCCACAAATACCATTTCTCCACGTTGAAGAGGTCGGATTCCTGCCACGGGAGACCGGTTTCAGAGCGGCGTAAATGCCGGTAGTAAAACAGCTCCTCCAGGCGTTTGCGACAGCGCTGCTCCTCCCCTTCGAGATGGCGGGTATAGCGCTCGTAAAGGGCCGTTTTCACGGGTGCTGCCGGAATACCCCGGGGCACTGCCTGACTGACCTGGTAAGTCATCGATTTAACGATTAATTCCGAGACCATGGCGCTTGCGGCCCGATGCTGTTGCTCCCGCTCGGTTTCAAGGGCCTGCACAGCCCGCGTCATCGCATCGCGCCAGTCGGTGTCGAGATGGCCAAACAGTTCCAGCAGTTCCAGTTGCTTGGCAAACTCGGCGTGATGGGCATCGAACACCCTGACCGTCCGGAAATACTGGTTCAATCCATTCTGCCAATCCTCCACGTACTCCTGACTCTGTATCGGATTGATCAGGGCCAGGCTGGGACTGCCCGTCCAGCGCAGCACTTCCATTTCAGGCTCATATTCGCGCCCGAAGGGACATGAGCCGTCCACCACGTAGATAATCCCGGCGCCGTCCATGATCGGTTCCAGCATCTCGCACTCATCGACAAAGCGCGGGTCATCCCGATGCTCCCCATAGAATCGACGCACCGCGTCCGGCCTGCCGGCAGCATCCTCGCAGTTCGCCTGCAGCCATTCCAGCACCTGTCTCGAACGCTGCATTCCCGGCGTGTCATGGAGCACGTAGAGCGTGTCATCACCCACAATCATCGGAAAGCGCTGGGTGCGGCGGGTAGAGCCCGCCCGTTTGTCGATATAGACGGAATCGTCACGCGCCAGGGTCGCCACGATACTGGATTTACCCTTGTTGGGGCGTCCCACTACGGCCAGGCCGGGCACTCTCAAGGCTCTGCCTCCCCGCCCCCGGCCGACTCTTCCTCAATCGACGTCAGCAGCTTCACCTGCACGTCCCGATTGCGAATCCTGCCCGCAAACAGTTTCCAGTCGGCCAGGACATCCTCATTGAGCGGCTTACCCGACAGTGGCTTGAGGAACACCACACAACTGGCGATCGCGGCCAACTCTTCAATGAAGTCGGCCAGGTCGGACATGGGAGGCTCCCACGACTTGACGACGACCATGACCAGGTTTTCCTGCCCGCGCCCTACCCGTTCCAATGCCAGGGTGTCTTCCTCCAGGGATAGCCCCGCTGGCAGTACCTGGGTCGGGGGAATACCCGTTACCTCAGGATAGTCCGCGAACTCCTCGGGAGTGATGGCACCACTCCAGCTGACCAACAGCACCCCGGACTGTTCCGGCATCCCGGCATGCCGCCCACCGGGCTCCTGCGTCGCCGGGCCCTGACTGACGACTGGCGCGGTGTCCATCCGCCGCAGGATCAGGTCAGCACCCGGGTAACGGGTGAAGGCCGCGCCGAGCCCGACGCGATACAGGTAGCGGGACAGGAACCACAGCAGTATCCGCGGGAACAGGACATAACAGAGCATCGCGGCGAGGAGAAAACGCCACCAGTTTCGCATGCTGCGCAACTGCTCCGGGCTCATCTCCAGCATGGCGGGGTGGTAACGGCTGTTGGCAACGAGCTGCGCATCCACGGTCGCACCGGGGAACAGCCAGGCCCAGGGGGCGGAAAACCCGTCGGCAAAGGCCAGTACCGAGGCATCGCTGAATTCAAACGTTGAGCTCCAGACAAAACTGAAATCATTGCCCGCCAGAATCACCAGATAGGCAAGCAGGGCACCCAGTATGAAAGCGATGCCCATGTCCTGGCCATAGCGCAGCAGTGCCAGGCGGATCACTTCCCCGAAATCCTGCCAGTAGCGTGGATCAGGCATGGCCTTGTGGACCACCAGCCTCGCCGGGTTCAGCGCAAGGCCCGGCGGCTTGCCATCGACCAGGGA
>JAHEEV010000025.1 GCA_024640505.1 Halieaceae bacterium | reverse complement strand
TTCTTTTTGTCCTTGGCATGCACCGCTCGGGAACCTCGGCGCTGTGCGCCGCCCTGCAGGCCTGTGGCGCCAGCTTCGGCGCCAATCTGCTGGAACCCATGGGCGGCGTGAATGAAGAGGGGTTTTGGGAAGATGCCGACGTGGTCGCTGTCAATGAGCGCCTGCTGGAGGCGGCGGGTGCGCGGTGGTACAGCGCAACCACCGAGCTGCTCCAGCTGGACTGGCGTTCCGCTGATTTCGACCCCGAGCGGGAGCTGGCGCGGGATATTTTGAAGCGGGGCTTTGATGCCGGTCCGCTGGAGGCGGTCAAGGACCCGCGGCTATGCCTGACACTGCCGTTCTGGACCGCTCTCTGCGAGGAGATGGCGATCGATACCCGCTTCTGCGCAATCAATCGGGCGCCGCTCGAGGTTGCCCGGTCCCTGGAGCGGCGGGACGGCTTTCCACTTGGCTACGGCCTGCGGCTTTATGAACTCTACAGCCGGGGTATCGCCCGCCATGCGCCGGGGAATATCATTTACCTTGGCTACGACGAGCTGCTGGCCGACCCGGCCGGGGTCATTGGGCGGATGGGTAAATTTCTGCCACTGGCGGTGTCGGAGGAAACGCTGTCGTCGGCAGTGCGCGGCGATCTTCGGCACCATACGGAGATGGGCTCCGGTAGTGTGCTCTGCCAGGCCTGTTCAGGGCCCCCGGACGAGGAAGCCCTGGCCGCGGCAATCCGTGAGGAGTATCCGGTAGAACACACGCTGGCGCAGTTTGCGGTCGCTTTGGCCGAGCGAGGCGCAGAGATGTTCCGCATCGGGGGGCTTCACTCAATCGCGCTGGAGACCGTCGATGAGCGTGACCAGCAAATTTCGGACTTTGACGTGCGCTTTTCAGAACTCAGCCAAAAGCATGCTGATCTGCACAAACAGTTATCGAAGCTTGGCGAAGAACACACCTACGCGCTGGACCTCATCCGGTCCCGTGATGCCCAGCTGAAGCGTGTCTTCAGCAAGCCGCTCATAGGTCAGCTTTTCAGAGTTATGTGGAAATATGAGCAGCGTTGATATCGTCATTCCCGTCTACAATGGCTACCGGGAAACCCGGTGTTGCCTGGAGTCGGTGATGCAAACCCTGGATCCGGCCTGGGCGCGGATGGTAGTGGTCAACGACTGCTCTCCTGACCCTGACATCACCCGGTTTCTGCGCGATCTTGCCGCGGTAAACGAAACAATGGTTTTGCTGGAAAACCACGAGAACCGGGGCTTCGTTTCCACTGCAAACCGCGGTATGGCGCACGATCCGAAGCGCGATATTCTCCTGCTCAACAGTGATGTAGAGGTTACAGGGGACTGGCTGCACCGTTTGCGGGAGGCGGCCTATCGGAATCCTGTCGTCGGCAGTGTCACGCCCTTTTCCAATAACGCCACCATCTGCAGTTTCCCGAATTTCTGTGAGGAGAACCGGCCGCTGTTCGGCCTGTCTGTGGCGGAACTGGATGCCTTTTTTGCCGAGCGGTATACCAGCAGGGATGTGGTCGAGGTGCCCACCGGCGTCGGCTTCTGCATGTATATCCGCCGGGATTGCCTGAACACGGTCGGCTATTTCGATGAAGCCACCTTCGGCAGGGGTTACGGGGAAGAGAACGACTGGTGCCAGCGGGCGGAGCAGGCGGGGTGGAAAAATTACCAGGTGGCCAACTGTTTTGTTTACCACAAGGGCGGCGTGAGCTTTGGCGAGGAGCAGGACCCCCGGGTGGAGGCTGCTCTGCGGCTGCTGGATGAGAAATACCCTCGCTACCATGCGAATGTGGCTGAATATATAGCGCGCGACCCCTTCCGGGAAAAACGGATAGAGGCATTGTTCTCCCTGCTTGCCCGGCAGACCAAGCCCAAAATCGTTGCCATTTCCCACAAACTGGGCGGAGGGGCACAGCAACACGTGGATGAACTGGTCGCCCTTTATGGTGACGACACGCTGTTCCTGCAAATCACACCGGATCGGGATGGTGAGTCAGTCATTCTCTCGGTTTTCGATGATTGCCACAGGCTCCGGGACGGTCTTTACTTCGATGTTTCGGCCGAGTACGACAAGCTCCTGCTCCTGCTCCGGGAACTGGGCGTCGGCCGTGTGCATTTTCACCATACCATGGGACTGCACCCGCGCATGTGGCGTCTCGGTGAGGAGCTGGGGTGCGGTCATGATCTCACGGTGCATGATTATTTCCTGGTCAATGGCAACCCGACCCTGACTGACAGGGCCGCGCGATACGTGAGCGAGGATTCCCCCGATTTTGACCGGCGTTGTGAAGAGCATTATCCCCTGCCCGAGGGTATTGACGGCGAGTCCTGGCGTCGCAACCAGACGTTGATGGTGGAGGGGGCTGACCGGGTGATTTTCCCCTCCCGCGACTGCGCTGAACGCTTCCAGCGGTTTTTCCAGGTAAAGCAGCCTATTGTCGCCTGGCATCCCGATTACCTGCGTTCACAGCCCTACCCGGCACCCCGCTGGACCTATACGCCCGGCCGGCCGCTGAAAGTGCTGGTGCTTGGGGCGATCAGCCGGGAAAAGGGTGCCGATGTGCTGGAACAGGTTGCCGAGCGCATGGCGGGAAAGCCGGTGGAGTTTCATCTCCTGGGCTACGCCTACCGCGCCTTGTCCAACCGCGTTATCACTCACGGGCCCTATGACAACCGCGAGGCCTATCCGCTGGTGAGATCCATCGCCCCGGACGTGGTCTGGTATCCTGCGTTATGGCCCGAGACCTACAGCTACACCCTGAGTATTGCCCTGCACCTGGGTTTGCCGGTGGTCGTGCCGGACATCGGCGCGTTTCGGGAGCGGGTAAGCGGGCGGCCCCTGAGCGTGGTGTGCCCATGGGACCGCAGGCCCGAGGCGTGGCGCGATTTCTGGCTGGGGGTGCTGGACGAGGGGGTTTTACCCGCGGCTGCAGCGGCAGAGTCCGCGGTAGACAGTGGCTCAGGCGCCGACTACCCCGTCGATACCGGCTTCTATCAACAGCGTTACCTTCCGGCTGTCACGGTCGCGGCAGGCGAACTGGATAAGAAGACCCTGGAAAGCCTCGCAGCGAACCTGACCGCCGGAAGGCCCGAACTGTCCCGGTCGGAGCGTATGCTCGGCACGCTGTGGCGATTGAGTCGTACACCCGTGGCCGCCAGGCTGATTTCTGTTATCCCTTTCAGGATGCAGCGGGCAATCAAGCGGCGCTTTTCCTCCAGGCCAATGCACGATATCGTGGGTCGTCAATGACGCCGCAGACGCATCCGGAAGTTGGTTGACGCGGCCAGGGTTAATAGCGAGGCAAATCGCTTTCAGGCATAATCGCGGCCTGCTTACCCGGATATATCATGGCCACAGTCTATATTCACATCGGTGCCCCGAAGACCGCCACGTCCACGCTGCAGAGCATACTCGTCCGCAACTATTCCATGCTCCTGAAAAACGGTGTCCTCTACCCGAAGGACCCGCGCGTCGGGGACGCGCACCACCTGTTAGTCTGTGACCTGATAGAGCAGTGCCAGGGTATTCGTATGCCGGATATCTGGTACGGATCCCGGCCCAGGGGGGAGGCCTGGGCCGCCCTGAAAGCCGAGATCGCCCGCCACGAAAGCAACATACACTCGGTTATTCTGAGCTCAGAGCTTTTTTTCGGGCAGAAACATAACATCGAGGCGATGCTGGATGTGGTGGCCGACCAGCTCCAGGGGCACGACATCCGTGTCGTGGTCTATCTACGCAGGCAGGACCAGCTCTACAGCTCTTTCTACAACCAGGATGTCAAGGGGGTCCGGCAGTGGGCTCACAGCGCCTACCGGTTTTACAGTACCCACCAGATATTCCAGCAGGATTACTACAGCCTGTTGAACGTATGGAGTGGCGCCTTCGGCAAGAAACACATGATTATCCGCCCCTTCGAAGCGGAGCAGTGGCGCAATGGCGATATCGTGCAGGACTTCTGCGCCGCCACCGATACCCCGCTGCTGAAATCGGGGTACAAAGACCACAATGAAAGCCTCGGCATGGTGCAGTTGTACGTCAAACGCTGTCTCAACAAGATGGGCTTTGACAAAAACCAGAATGAAGAAGTGTTGAAGATCCTGCAACATGTCTGCCCGCAGAAGCCGGTGAAGGGCTGCTCCTATGTGCACAAGGCGCTCTATCGCCGGTTCCGGGAGGAGTGGTTGCAGGTCAACCACGCCATAGCCGAGGAGTACCTGAAATCCGATGAGCTGTTCCGGCAGGCTATCCCGGAACCGGAGGAGATCAAGTTATACAAGATCAACAAGCTGGACCTGGCCGGATACGCCAAGCATATGTTCAAGATTTTCAAGGGGGGGGCATACCCCGAGTATCGGCAGTTGTTTGCCCGGGCCACAGTACTGGCCCTCGCGGAGCAGAACCTCTGGAACGTCTTTGATACGGCGGACCGGGACTGCATGTTGAGCTGGACTTGAGTTTTATACTGTGAGCGAGCGGAGTGGGTCGGCGTGGCAGGCTGTGCTGAACAGGCGGATGCTGATTTGTATTTTTACCGGCTTTGCGTCCGGGATGCCGCTTTATGTCCTGTTCCAGTTGGTGCCGGCCTGGCTGCGGGAGGGGGGTGTATCGCTGACGGAGATCGGGCTTTTCGCGCTCGTGGGCATCCCCTATACCTGGAAATTCATGTGGGCACCGCTGATGGACCGCTGGGTGCCGCCTTTCCTGGGCCGGCGGCGGGGCTGGATGATCATTTTTCAGCTGGCGCTGCTGGTGTCGATAGGGATGCTCGGCATGTTCCAGCCGGCCCAGTCAACCTGGTTGATCGCCTGGCTGGCGGTGGCGGTGGCTTTTTTCAGCGCCAGCCAGGACGTGGCGCTGGATGCTTACAGGCGGGAGATCCTGCCTGACGAGGAACTGGGCCTGGGCAATGCCATCCATATCCAGGCCTACCGGATTGCCAGTCTGGTACCGGGCTCCCTGTCACTGATCCTGGCGGACGTGCTGCCCTGGTCCAGCGTGTTCTGGATCACCGGGGCTTTCATGGCCGTGGGCGTGGTGATGTCCCTGCTGGTGACAGAGCCGGCGTCCGAGCTGCCCACCGGTACCGGCCTGCGCCAGGCGGTCGTGGCTCCCTTTGCCGAGTACCTGGACAGGCGCGGTCTGTCGGGCCTGCTGCTGGTGCTCGCCTTCATGTTCCTCTACAAGATCGGCGACAATATGGCCACTGCCCTGGCCACCCCGTTCTATCTCGATATGGGCTTTACCAAGACCGAGATAGGGCTGGTGGCCAAACACGCCGCACTCTGGCCAGCCATTTTTGGGGGCCTGCTGGGAGGCCTGGTCATGGTACGCCTGGGCATCAACCGCTCCCTGTGGTTGTTTGGTGTCGTTCAGGTGGTGAGCATCCTCGGTTTTGCCCTGCTGGCAGAAGTCGGACCCCTGTTGTGGATGCTCGCCCTGGTGATCAGTTTCGAATACCTCGGCGTCGGCATGGGCACGGCGGCGTTTACCGCCTTTATTGCCCGGGAGACCAGCAAGACCTACGCCGCGACCCAGTTTGCCCTGTTTACGGCACTGGCAGCCCTGCCGCGTACTTTCGCCAACGCCAGCACCGGGATTATCGTGGAACAGACCGGATGGACCGATTTCTTCCTGCTGTGCGCTGTGCTCGCGGTGCCGGGTATGTTCCTGCTGCTCTGGGTGGCACCCTGGCGGGATCCCGGGGCATAAACCGGTACCGTGGTCGCTTATAGTAAACGCCCAAGGGTAAGGCTATACTGGATTTTTATAACAAAGGGGCGTGTTCGGCTCCCTGCTGTATGGTCTCCTGGAGGCGATAGAGCGCCCCCTGCCCGTGAGCAATAACTACCCATTCGTCATGGATTCGCCCAAGAGAATAATCTGCATCCTGGGGATGCACCGCAGCGGCACCAGCTGCCTCACCGGTTCTCTTCAGGAGGCAGGACTGTACCTGGGCGACTGCCACACCTGGAATCCGTTTAATCTCAAGGGCAACAGGGAGAACCAGGAATTCGTGGATCTGCACGATGACATTCTTGCAGACAATGGCGGATCCTGGGACCACCCGCCGGGCACGGTGCGCTGGTCGCCCCGGCACGTGGAACGGGCCCGCGAAATTCTGGCGCGATACCGCGATATCGACGTGATGGGTTTCAAGGACCCGAGGACCCTGCTGGTGCTCGAAGGCTGGAAAGCGATCACGGACAGGCTGGAATATGTCGGTATATTTCGCCATCCTAATGCGGTGGCCGGCTCGCTGAAGCGACGCAGTCACATGGACAGGAAAGCCTCTCTTTCACTCTGGTATGCCTACAATAAGGCGCTATACAGGGAATACTCTCGCCGCTCCTTTCCGCTGCTCTGTTTTGACGATCCGGAGGAGATCTTCGAGGCGAAGCTGGAGGGCGTCATCCAACGGATGGGGCTGAAAACGTCCGAAGGCGAGGGGGATTTCTATGACAGTGAACTCAAGCTATACGACAGCCACGCGACGCCACGGCTTCCCTGGAAAATCAGGCGGCTCTACGGCCGGCTGTGTGATGCAAGTCTCTGATCCACCATGTCGATGATGCAAAGAGTGTCCCGATTGCTCTCGGGGGCGGAAGGACAACCGGCGCGGGATCGGGCCCCGGTGCTCAGCTGCGTGGTCATCGTGCACGACATGATGGATCAGGCGGAAAATACCGTGAAGTCGCTCCTGTGCGATTACCAGCGTGATATCCGGCCCCAGGAATACGAGGTAATCATCGTCGAGAACGCATCGCCTCGTGCGATGAGGCAGGATTTTATCAAATCGCTGCCGGGCAATTTTCACTACTATCTGCGTGAAAACGCCGAACCCTCTCCCGGGCCGGCCATCAATTTCGGGGTGGCCAGAACCAGCGGGGAAAACATCTGTATCCTGATCGATGGGGCAAGAATGCTGACGCCCGGTGCTCTCAAACATATCATTCTCGGGCTCGGCTTGGGCGATTCCGCGGTTGTTTCAGTGCCCGGGTACCATATCGGCCACCAACTCCAGCAGGAGGCGGCGGCTTCCGGCTGGGACAGCGAGCATGAACATCATCTGCTCCAGTCTATTGCCTGGCCGCAGGACGGTTACCGGTTGTTTGAAATATCCTGTATGAATGCGTCCAGTGCACTGGGCTTCTTCCTCCCCAACAGCGAGAGCAATTGCATCAGTCTTTCCCGGCAGCTCTGGAATGAGCTCGGAGGTTACGATACCCGATTCAATTTACGCGGGGGCGGGCTCATCAATCTCGATTTCTACAAGCGGGCCTGTGAACATCCCGGCATCAAGCACGTGATTCTGCCGGGGGAGGGCACCTTCCACCAGTTTCATGGCGGCGTAACCACGGGTGGTCAGGACACGGCAGCAAGGAGCACCTACATAGAAGCAAGTAACGAACAATACCGGCAGATTCGGGGCGAGGATTACGAGAACCCAAGGACCACGCCGATCTTCCTGGGCGAAATCCATCAGCAGGCCCAGAGGTTCCTGCTGCACTCAGTGCAGATGGCCATGCAGATGGATAGCAGTGAATGCCACGGCAAACCGTGCTAGGGATGGCGTTCACGATGCAAACCGGGCTATCAGCGAAGCATCGACTCCAGGTCGGGGAGGCCGCCCTTGGTTGAAAAACCGCTGGTGGTGGATCTGGACGGCACCCTGATCATGACCGACCTGTTGCATGAATCCGCCATCAGGTTGCTGAGGAGCAACCCCCTGTCGTCAGCGGGACTGGTCGGTGCGCTGCTGCGCGGCAAGGCTTCCACCAAGCACTATATTGCCGAGCGGACCGAACTGGATCCCGCTACATTACCCTACCATCCCGAGTTGCTGCAGTGGCTCCGGGAAGAGCGGGGCCGGGGGCGTCGTCTGATTCTCTGCACCGCTTCCAACGACAAGTTTGCCCGGAGTGTGGCGGACTTTCTTGGCATTTTTGATGAAGTCCTGGCCAGCGATGCTGACAATAATCTGGGCGGGGAGCGCAAGGCCGAAGCGCTGTGTGAGCGCTTCGGCCGCGGGGAATTCGACTACGCCGGCAATGCGCAGGCAGACCTGCCCATCTGGAAATGCGCCGCCGGCGCCATTGTGGTGAACGCCAGGGGTGACCTTGCCAGGCAGGCGGCTGCGCTATGCCCTGTGCTCCGGGAATTCCCCCGCCCCGCGATGAAGCTTTCGGATTGGGCGCGGCTGCTGCGCGTGCAGCAGTGGCTCAAGAACCTGCTGCTCTTTGCGCCGGTGCTGGCAGCGCACGAGTGGGTCGAGGTGGAATCGTGGCTGCTGCTGTCCCTGGCATTTCTCTCTTTCAGTCTCGCAGCCTCGGCGACGTACCTCATCAATGATCTGCTCGATCTGGAGAGTGACCGGATACATCCACGCAAACGCCATCGCCCCCTCGCGTCAGGGCAGGTGCCTATCGTGACGGGTGTGCTGGCGGTGCCCCTGCTGCTGGCCGGCAGCCTGCTTCTCGCCTGGCAGATTGGCGCGACATTTCTGCTGTGTCTTGCGACGTACCTGCTGGTCACCCTGTCTTATTCCTGGTTCCTGAAGCGGCTTATCCTGCTGGACTGCATCACCCTCGCGGTGCTCTACACCCTGCGCATCATTGCCGGGGCCGCTGCCGTGGGGATGGGTCTCTCCTTCTGGCTCCTGGCCTTCTCCGCCTTTATCTTCCTGTCCCTGGCTTTCGTGAAGCGTTACGCAGAACTGGAAGTGCAGCTGCTGGAGGGGCGGCACGAGATACATGGCCGTGGCTATGTCACCTCTGACGCGCCCCTGGTGCAGGCGCTGGGCATCAGCGCGGGTTATGCAGCGGCGCTGGTGCTCTCGCTGTATCTGAACAGTGAAGAGATACTGCTGCTCTACGCCACGCCGGAGATCGTGTGGGGAGCCGTACTGATCCTGCTGTACTGGATAAGCTGGATGTGGATGCAGGCACACCGGGGCCAGATGCACGACGACCCGCTGGTCTTCGCCATCAAGGATCGGACCAGTCTGCTGGCAGGGGCGCTGTTCCTGCTGGTCGTGTACCTGGGCAGCCTGGACTGGCCATGGTAGCTGTATCCTCCTGGGGCAGGCTGGGTCACTGGGAGCACCAGGTGGCGCCGCTGCATGACAGGAGCCGCATTGCCGCTGACCTGGCCACCCATGGGTCCGGGCTGGCCTACGGCATGGGGCGCAGCTACGGCGACGTCTGCCTGAATCCGGGTGGCAAACTCTGGACGACCCGCAACCTCGACCGGTTTATCCGGTTTGATGAAGAGAGCGGTGTTCTGGAGTGCGAGGCCGGCGTCCTGTTGCGGGATATCCAGCAGCTGGCCGTGCCCCGGGGCTGGATGTTGCCGGTCACGCCCGGAACCTGCTTCGTGACGGTGGGGGGCGCCATCGCCAATGACGTACACGGCAAGAACCACCACCGGCTGGGCAGTTTTGGTGATCATGTGTCGCAGCTGAGGCTGGTCAGGACCGACGGCAGCCAGCTCGATTGCGGGCCTGATAACGCCCCTGACTGGTTCGCGGCGACGATTGGCGGCATGGGACTGACCGGCGTCATTACGACGGCCACCCTGCAGCTGCGCCGGGTGTGCGGGCCCTGGCTCGAGACGGAAACGATCCCCTTCCATGGGCTTGATGAATTCTTCCGGTTGGCGGATGGGTCCGAGGAAGCCTGGGAATATACGGTATCCTGGATAGACTGCCTCTCGGGGTCGGGACTGCGCGGAATTTTCCTGCGCGGCAACCATGCAGACGACGAGTCGACCGTCCCGCCGGTCGGGAAACCCTCGTACCTGGGGTTCACGCCGCCGCTCTCTCTGGTGAACCGACTGACCCTGCGGCCGGCCAACGGGGCCTATTATTTCCTGCACAGGCTTGCAGCGGGGAAAAAGCGCGAGGATTACCGCCCCTTTTTCTACCCGCTGGATCGACTGGCTGACTGGAACCGCATGTATGGCCCCCGCGGCTTCTATCAGTACCAGTGTGTGCTGCCCACCGAACAGCGGCAGGATGCACTGTCGGCGTTGCTGGATGAAACGGCGAAATCGAAAACCGGCTCTTTCCTCGCCGTGCTGAAAACTTTCGGGGAGAGGCAGTCTCCGGGAATGCTGAGCTTTCCCCGACCGGGAGCCACCCTGGCCCTGGATTTCCCCAATCGCGGCGAGGAGACGCTGGCGCTGATGATTCGGCTGGATGCGATCGTGGGAGAGGCCGGCGGGCGACTCTATCCGGCAAAGGATGCCCGGATGCCGCAGCAGCTGTTCGAGTCCGGTTATCCGCGGCTGCAGGAATTCCTGCCCTTTCGCGACGCGGGCATCAGTTCGGCCCTTTCTCGACGCCTGCTGGGCCGCTAGAATCCCGCCATGGGAGAACAACAGCGAATTATCGTCATCGGCGCCACATCGGCCATCGCGGAGCACTGTACGCGGCTCTGGATGAGTTCGCCCGCCACGGTGTTACTCGTGGGCAGGGACGAGGCCAGGCTTGAGCGGGTCGCGGATGATCTCAGGGTGCGCAGCCCCGCTTCCGCTATCACCTGCGTTGCCATCGACTTTTGCGACCCCGTCGCCATCCGCACCCTGGTGGATGACTTTGCCGGGGGCGGTGCCATCGATATTGCACTCATTGCCCACGGTACTCTTCCGGACCAGCAGCAGTGCCAGCAGGACCTGGTGGCCTGCCGGGATGCCATGGAGATCAACAGCCTCTCCCCGGCCCTGTTCATGGAAGCACTGGCCGGCCACATGGGGCCGGCCAACCGTGGGCGCCTGGCGGTGATCGGTTCGGTCGCCGGCGACCGGGGCCGTCGCTCCAACTACGTGTACGGCGCCTCCAAATCACTGCTGGATCGCTATGCCCAGGGCCTGCAGCACCGGTTCGCCCAATCGGGGTGCAGGATATGCCTGGTCAAGCCCGGTCCCACCGCCACGCCCATGACGGCGCGGCTGACGGACGAGGGCCTGGCATTGGCGCGTGTGGAGGACGTGGCGCAAGTCATCGTAAAAGGGATAGTCAAGGGCAAGCCGGTGATTTACGCCCCCGGGAAATGGGCCCTGATCATGATGGTCATCAGGCACCTGCCGCGTTTTATCTTCAACCGGTTGGATATCTAGTGCTGGACCAGCGCATCATTCTGGCGGGTGGCGCCGGGCTGGTAGGCCAGAACCTGGTCGTACGGCTCAAGGAAAAGGGCTACAGGAACCTCGTCGTCATCGACAAGCACGCGGCCAACCTCGAAACGCTGGCCAGCCTGCATCCCGAGGTGGAAAGTGTCCTGGCCGATCTCTCGGTGCCGGGACCCTGGCAGGACTACCTGGCTGGGGCAGACGTGGTCGTACTCCTGCAGGCCCAGATCGGGGGTAACGACGTGGCGGAATTCGAGCACAATAATATCGATGCGACCCGCCTGATACTGGAGGCGATAAAAGACGCCGCGAATACCTACCTGGTGCATGTCAGCTCCTCTGTGGTGGAGTCGGTTGCGGATGACTATTACTCCAGCACCAAGCGGGCCCAGGAAAAACTGGTTCTCGACAGCGGTATCAGGTGCCCGGTGCTCCGGCCGACGCTGATGTATGGCTGGTTCGACAGGAAGCACCTGGGCTGGTTGTCCCGATTCATGCAGCGCGTGCCGGTCTTTCCCGTTCCCGGCAGTGGCCGTTACATGCGCCAGCCCCTTTATGTGGGAGATTTCTGCAACATCATTATCAGTTGTATCGAAAGTCGTTTACCCGGCGGCATCTATAATATTTCCGGCCATGAGAAGGTGGACTATATCGATATGATCCGAAAGATCAGGGGTGCAACCGGGGCCAGGACGTGGATTGTACATATTCCCTATCGCCTCTTTCATGTTCTCCTGTCGGTCTGGGGCCTGTTTGACCGTGATCCCCCCTTTACGACCCAGCAATTGGAGGCACTGTGTGCCGATGACGAATTCGAGGTGATCGACTGGCCCTCGATTTTCGGTGTGCCCTACACGCCCTTTGCCAGGGCCGTTGAAGAGACCTTCAATCACCCGTCCTACAGTCACGTCGTGCTGGAGTTCTAGCGGTGGGGAACAGAGTAGCGGTACTCGGTGCGGGTCCCATGGGGCTGGCGGCAGCCCATGAGCTCCTGAAACGGGGTTATCAGCCCGTGATTTTCGAGGCGGATGACAGGGTCGGCGGGATGACGGCGGCCTTCGATTTTTCCGGACTGACCATCGAGCGTTACTACCATTTTCACTGTACATCCGACACCGCCTTCCTCGAGATGCTGGAGGAGCTGGGTATCGCCGACAGGATGCGGTGGACCGAAACCAGAATGGCATACTGGTACCGCGGCAGGCTGCAGCCCTGGGGCAATCCCATAGCCCTGCTGAAGTTCCGGGGCCTCGGTCTGCTGGCCAAGATCCGCTACGGCCTGTTTGCTTTCTGGTGCACCCGCCGGAATGACTGGCGGCCTCTCGACCGGGTGAATGCCCGTGACTGGGTGCTGCGATGGGTCGGGCCACAGGCCTATGAAATTCTCTGGCGGCGCCTGTTCGAATACAAGTTCTATCACTTTACCGACAATTTGTCCGCCGCCTGGATATGGAGCAGAATCCGCCGCCTGGGACGTTCGCGCTATAACCTGTTCCGGGAAAAGCTGGGCTATCTCGAAAACGGTTCGGATACCTACCTGCAGGCAGCAGCTGCCCATATCCGGGAAAAAGGCGGGATCATTCGACTCAAGTCCCCGGTGGCAAAGGTCCACCTGCGCGATGGTGCAGTCCACGCCGTGGAAACCGAGGGATTGATGGAGCGTTTCGACAGGGTCATCAGCACGGTGCCCCTGCCCTTCGTGCCACGGTTGATTCCCGACCTTCCCAGGCCGGTTCTCGATGCCTATGCCTCGGTGGATAACATCGCGGTGGTCTGTGTCATCGTCAAGCTGTCCCGTGCCCTGTCTGAAAATTTCTGGGTCAATATCAATGATCCCGAAATGGATATACCGGGGCTGGTGGAGTATACAAACCTGCAACCGCTGGAGAACCATGTCGTCTACGTGCCGTATTACCTGCCCGGCGATCACCCCAGCTTTGGGCAGCCGGACGAGTGGTTCACAGAGCGCGTGTGCCGCTATATCCGCACCATCAACCCGGAGCTGGGGGAGGGGGATATCCTGGATGTCCGGGCGAGTCGCTATCGTTTCGCCCAACCCATCTGTGATCCCGGCTTCAGCAGTAAACTGCCGCCGGCAGACCTGCCGGTAGAGGGGCTCTGGGTGGCGGATACTTCTTATTATTATCCTGAAGACAGGGGCATTTCGGAAAGCATCGCTTTCGGTCGCAAGCTGGCCGTCATGGCCACGTCGTGCTGAAGCATTTTCTTTCCAGGCAGTTCGCCGGCTTTCTTCTCGTCGGCGCGTCGGCAGCGCTGCTTCACTGGCTGGCCCGCATCCTGCTAAGCCTTGTGATGTCCTATCCATGGGCAGTATTCTGGGCCTATGGCGTCGGCATGGCGAGTGCTTTTGTCCTGAACAGTTACTATGTGTTCCCGGCATCGGACAAGCCCGTCGAAAAACAGGCGAGGGATTTCTTTATCATCAATGCGGCGTTTTTCCCGGTCGTCTGGCTGGTATCCATACAGTTGAACAAGGTGCTTATGCGCGTCGGAGTGGCAAGATATTCGGAGGAAATAGCTCACGCCCTGGCTATCAGCCTGCCGGTGCTTGGCACTTTCCTCCTGTATAAATTCATCGCCTTCAGGGAAAACTACCATGGATGAAGGCAAGCTTTCCGAACTCTACAGAAACCGGTTTCCTGAGCAGGAACTGGCGCGCAAGGCGGATATCTGGAAGGTCCTCTGCCGGCACTATTTCCAGCGATTCGTAGCTCCGGAGGATACGGTTCTGGATCTCGCCTGCGGTTATGGGGAGTTCATCAATAACATCACTGCCAGAGAGAAAATAGCGATTGATCTCAACGAGGATGCGAGAAGGTACCTGGCAAGCGGTGTCCGTTTCGAGCAGGTCAGTGCGACCGCGATCGCTCCGTTGCTCGGTGGCAGCGTTGACGTGGTATTCACCTCCAATTTCCTGGAGCACCTGCCGGACAGGCAGACGCTTGAGCTGTTGCTGGACCAGGTGCGGGCGGTATTGAAACCCGGGGGACATTTTATGATCATGGGACCCAACCTGCGCTACCTGCCCGGTGAGTACTGGGATTTCTATGATCACACCCTGGGCCTGACGCACCTGTCCCTGTCTGAGGTGCTGGCGCTCAAGGGGTTTCAGGTTGAAACCTGTATTGATCGATTTCTGCCCTACACCACCCAGGGCGCATTGCCCACGCATCCCCTGCTGGTGAGAATCTACCTTTTGTTCCCCTTTATCTGGCGTTTTCTGGGCAAACAGTTTTTGATCGTGGCCCGGGCTCCCCTGTGACGGGAGCTTCCCGGGTGGCCTGGCGATTTAATCGCGGGTTAAATCATGTCGTTTGGGAAGGACTGAAGTGAATAGTGCGCAGATGGAAGCCGTTAGGTCCCTTACAAAGGCCAATCGGCAGCGGTGCTCCCCCGAGACCGAGGCGGAACTCGTGCGATTGAGGATGGCAGAGGGCCGACGGCTTTTTGAAGCCTTGAGAGATGGTGATATAGCGCCCGTTGAGTGCGAAGATATATTTGCAGGTTGCACCGGGCTTCCGGAAATAGCGGGAGAGGATCTCACCGTGATCGCGCTGGCCTCCGGCCTTCTCTACCACGGTGGACTCCTGGTGCGCGGCTTGTACGATACTGATCAGCTTCGCCGCTTGCAGGCGGCGGCGGACATCGACCAGGCGGACGACGGGGGAACCGTGCAAAACCTGGGATGCTCTGCCCACACACTCTTTGAACTCCTGGAAATTTACCAGGAGAGCGGCCTGCTGGATGTGGTGAGAACCTACCTGGGGAGCTCCGCCCTGCTATTCGGGGAGCGGGCCAAGTTACGCCGACACGAACGGCTGCGTGACAAGTATGCTGCCATCCCCTGGCACCAGGACGCCGCATTTTTCGGTCGTAAATCCTATGCAGTCAATTGCTGGGCTGCGGTCTCGTCCTGTGGTGAGGAAAACCCCGGGTTGAGCATCATTCCCTGTCGCAACGGGGAACTCCGCGGCTGGGACCCCTCCGACGGGCATGCACCTCTCGATTATGGCAGGTCCCTGTCTTCAACGGCTTTCGATGACCTGATTCGGGAATGCCCCCCCGTGGATTGCATACTACAGCCCGGGGATGCGGTCATTTTTGATGAAATGACCGCCCATCAGACCTTTGCCAGGCCGTGGAAGCGCGACGAGCAACTGGTGACGATCAGCTGGTTTTTCCGTGCCGCGGGATTTCCCGAGTGGGGTACACCGCTGGCGGTATAGTGCGTCCTGTCGCGCATTCGCTGCGAGTGTCTGTCAAATCCCGTACAGTGCTATGATGTGCCTTCCAGGGAATCGAGATGCCGCGCGGTATTGTGCAGGCTGTTTGATTCCGGGAATTTCTGCAGGCCTGGCGGAATAACCACACCCATGCTCCACAAGACATTCTGCGATGCCTTCTGACCGATCTGCGAGCGCGCGCCTGGGTATCGCCCTCATGTCCGGCCTGCTCCTCTGCCTTGCCTGCGGCGTGATCGGCTTTTATGAGCTGTTTTCCACGTTTCTCCCCTATGATGATGAGGGGCTGATGATGCTGAGCAATCAGCTTTTCCTGGAGGGGTACCAGCCCTACAGTGAAATAACCTGGCTTTATGGTCCCGCGCAGTTGGCCTGGGTGCAGTTGCTCCACGGTGTGGCCGCCATCCCGATCACTCACAATGCCGTCAGGCTGATTACCCTCGCAGTCTGGTTGTCGGTGGCGGCCATATCGGGTGCTGTCGCTCTCCGTCTGACAGGCAGCCGCGTCTGGGCTGCGATTGCTTTCTTGTTGAGCTTCCTGTTCACCCGCTCGATAGTGAATGAGCCGGGACATCCCCAGGGAATCCTGACCGTCGCGGTACTGGCTATTCCCCTGATTTCCGCGTTGAACGGTGGTAACCGTCAGTGGTGGACGGGATTCGTCCTGGGATCGATCGTAGCCGTGACCGCGGCTATCAAACCCAATGCAGGTGTGTTCAATCTGGCTGCAGTCGGCGTTGCGGTTCTGGGCCAGGTGGGGTCATGCCGTTGGCACAGACTCCTCACCGGTATCGTCGTGGTCGGTTCGATGGTCTTTCCCCTGCTGTTGATGTATCCCCTGCTATCGCATGTGGACTGCCTGAGGTTTGCCCTCATTTCGGGGTTTTCCACGGCGGCCGTCGCCATCACGGCCTGCACAGCGCGAGTGCCCGGAGCCGACTTTCCTGCGCTGGCCCGGGGCGTGTTATCCGGCCTTGCGGTGACATCCATCGCGGCACTGGGTTATGTCCTCGTCCTGGGAATTTCTCCGGCGGATATTATTGTCAGTCTGCTCGGCTACGCGGCGCGGCAGCTCGATTTTTATCATTTTTTCCGTGCGTATCTGCCGGTCCAGGTAGCGCTGGGTGCCGCGTCTTTGCTCTGTGCGGTTGCAGTGATGTTCTGCCGGCATCGCGCGACTGTGCAAGGGCTTCTGGTTGCAGCCAAGGGGTGGTTTGTTCTGGCGGCGTTCTACAGCCTGGCTGTCAACGATCCTGCCCACGCCCAGGCCATGTTGGGCTGGGCGGGGCCGTGGTGCTGGTCTGTCGTCATCCTTGATCGATCAAGCCAGGCCTCGATGGCGCGCCTGTTGCTTGCCGCTATCGCTGCCTGGTCGCCCCTTCTCGCCTATCCGGTTCCCGGTAGTCAACTCTATTTTGGCAGTCTCCCTGTGCTCCTTGCCGCACTGGTGTGTCTGGCAGACCTGGTGCCTCAGGCCATGAACTGGATGGCACGTCGCTCGCTGATGCAACGCGGTGAAACGGGGTTGCTGAGGGTGATTCAGTCCGGCGTGCTGTTCTTAACCCTCGTGCTTTTGTATGGACAGTTTGAAACGGCGCGAACCCGTTACACATCGAACCCTCTTCTGGGGTTGCCAGATACCGGCTACCTTCGCATGGAGGGACGGTCCGCCGACCACTTTCGGGAACTCGTCGCGGTCGCGGATCAACACGATCTTGTCCTTACGACGTTTCGATTCAACAGTCTCTACTTCTGGACTTCGGCCGATTTCCCGGGGGCGCAGTACCTGTCCCAGTTCACCCTGGAATACTCATCCGATGCTCAGCAGGCTGCCGCCCGCCAAGCGCTGCAGCAGGCCCGTCGGCCCCTGGTAATCGACCGGATGGATCTCAGGAAAGCTCGCGTTAAAGGCGGTCTCTACTGGCTCGATGAGGAGTTTGAAACCTTCAGGCGGATTGGGCCCTACCTGCTGTTGAGGCCGCGAAAGGATGGAGAGGGGGCGGTCTGAAACAGGCAACCGCTTGCCCGAGCTGTCTTGATCTGACGCAAGGAAGCCACGGATAGCGCTGGGGGTTCGTTGGCAATTGCCCGATATGGCGCATATAATCGCCCCGGAACTTTCCCTGTGGCATGACCGGCAGCGACGCACTGCAACCTTCCCTTTGGAGCCAAACTTCTCCGGTATGAAGCCTTTCGTTGATTCATCCCCGTTACTGTCTGATTCTGTGGCCCTGAAACAGCGGTTTGATGAGGCAGGGTATGTCTATATCCGCGGATTGATCGACCCCGAATGCCTCCTTGCGTTAAGGCGCCAGATCGTTGAGATCTGTGCTGACTGTCATTGGCTCAAGCCCGGTTCGGACCCCATGGATGCTATCTCCTGGACCATGCCCAAGGTGGAGGGAGAGAAGGAGTATTTCGAGGTATACGACAGAATCCAGAGGCTGCAGGACTTCCACGCCCTGGCTCATGAACCCTCGGTCCTGCGTCTCATGCGGGGACTGCTGGGCGATACCGCCTTTCCTCATCCCCTTTCCATTGCCCGGCTGGTCTTTCCGGAGAGCCGGGACTGGAGTACACCTCCTCACCAGGACTATGTGAATAACCAGGGAACGCCGGATCTCTACGCCTGCTGGATTCCGCTTTCTGACTGTCCTCAGGCACTGGGGTCACTGGCTATTCTGGAGGGCTCCCACCGCCTGGGCCTGCAGCCGGTGGAATATTCGCTCGGTGCGGGCCACCGGCAGACCAGTCTTCCCCCCGAAGCCCGCAACCTGGACTGGGTTGCGAGTGATTTCAAGCTGGGGGATGTGGTTGCATTTCACAGCCTGACGATTCACCGGGCTCTGGCCAATGAGACGGACCGTATGCGCCTGTCAGTGGATTTTCGCTACCAGGCAGAGCGGCAGGATACGACCGAGCGTTGCCTGCGACCCCACTTCGAGCGGCTGGACTGGCAGGATATCTATCGGGACTGGGATCGCGATGACCTCAAGTTTTACTGGCGGGACAAGCAATTTAATCTGGTACCCTGGAATCCGGAACTGGGCAGCCTGCCCGATGACCACCTGGCGGAAGCGGTCCGCCTGCAGCGAAAGTTCAACCAGGAACGGGAGCAGCTTGCCGCCCGCTACGCCCGGCAGGATGACCATGGGCAGCGCTGATATGCCTCGGGGCCTACCTGTCAACTCAACCGCCAAAGGTCTCATGTCATGAGCTTGTCTGCCGATTGTTACCCCGACAGGGTTCTGCTCGACTACAGTGCCATTCGCGAACGCTTCGTTGCCGGCCATGAAGAGTATGTCAACGGCATTCCATTTCCCCACATCGCGCTCGACGGGTTCGTTAACGACGAGGTGATCGATGCAGTGCTGGCGCATTTTCCCACCACTTCGGCGGATATCAACTGGCGACAGCTGGTGGCCACGGGAGATGACGGTGAGAAAGTTCAGTTTAACAAGCAAGGCATGCCGCACCTGTTTAAAATACCCGCCCTGACCCGGCAGCTTATCTGGGAATTAAATTCCGGTACCTTCATCCGCAGTCTCGAGAAGCTGACCGGCATAGAAAATCTCATCCCGGATCCCTCCCTGCGGGGCGGGGGGCTGCACCAGATCCTCCCGGGCGGTCTCCTGGGCGTCCATGCGGATTTCACCCATCATGCCGACTACAACCTGGAACGACGCGTCAACCTGCTGTTGTATCTGAACCGGGACTGGCAGGATGATTATGAGGGGCACCTGGAACTTTGGAGCGAGGATGCCAGCCGCTGCGTCAAGCGGCTTCGGCCTCTTGCCGCGCGCTGCGTGATCTTCAACACCGATGCGACGTCCTATCACGGCCACCCACGGCCCCTGGCATGTCCCGACGGGATCACGCGCAAGTCCATCGCTATTTACTACTACACGCTGGGGCGTGACGACAAGCAGGTGGAGCCGACCAGGCGTACCGATTGGCAGGTATTGCCCGAAGTCGAACTCCCGCCCCTGCAGTAAGAAGCAATTCGCGAAAGGGATATCATAATGGACAGCCCCACCCGGATTATCGATTATGACAAGCTGTTAGCGGAGTCCGATGCGATGGCAGACGCCTTCGCGAAGGCTGATCCTTTCCCACATATCGTCATCGATGACTTCCTGCCCCCCAGTTTTATTTCCTCGCTCAACGACAGCTTTCCCGATTTTGCCAGGAAGAAAAAATCCGGCTCCACCCATATACCGGTGCTTCTTGAAGATGGCAGCGAAGCGCAACTGGGAAAGGAGTGGCTTTCACGAGAGCAACTGGTGCCGCTGGTCTACCGCCGTCTCTACTGGGAGTTGAACAACAATCCCTTTGTTGCCCTGCTGGAAAAAATCACGGGGGTTCCCGGTTTGCTGGCCGACCCTCACCTGGCCGGTGGGGGGGTTCACAGAACCATGCCAGGGGGCTATCTGAAGGTGCATGCCGACTTCAACAAACACCCCCAGTATGGCCTGGACCGCAGGCTCAACCTGCTGATCTACCTCAACGAGGATTGGCGGCCGGAGTATGGAGGTGACCTCGAACTATGGACAGCGGATATGGAAGCCTGCGTTCATAAAATCGCCCCGATAGCGGGCCGCTGTGTAATTTTCAGGACCACCACGACGTCCTTTCACGGCCACCCCCATCCCCTGACCTGTCCTGCGGATCGCAGTCGTCGCTCGGTGGCGCTTTACTATTATTCCAATGGACGTCCGGAACAGGAGGGCGCCCGGGAACACGGCACACTGTGGCAGGATACGCCTGGATAGCAGACCAATACCTGCGGGCCTACTGCTCCTTCTTCGACCTGTCAGGGCGTCCCGGTTTTCCGTCGCCGCCATGGTCGGGTTTCCATTTCACCCGTCGGGCCTTGTTGCGGGCCTCCAGGAACTCGCTGTTATAGATATATAACTGGCGCAGCTTGTGTTGCTCGTCTTCATCACTCGCAAACAACAGCTGAAGTAACGGGTGTTCGTCTGCCGGCCCCTTTTCTCCGGGCTTGCGCAGAACGCCGAGGCCGAAGCCGTGGTGAAAAGTGAAGGTCTCGTGCTGCGTTTGCAGCTCCGACCAGTATTTCCACACGCCGAAGTCAGACTGGCGAGCTTCGATGTCGTGAAAGAGAATTATCCCCCCCGGGCGGACCTTGGGGTACCAGTTGGTGAAGTCCTCATTCACCGCATCGTAGGTATGGAGACCGTCGATATGCAACAGATCGATCGACTCGTCCTCGAAGTGGCCTACGGCTTCGTTGAAGAGCATGCGCAGCAGGTAGCTGATGCCTCGGTAGTGGTCCCGGGCATGTTTGCGGACCTCTTCGAAAATCGATTCGCCATAGTCCCCGGTGTGTTCATCGCCACCCCAGGTATCCACCGCGTAGCAAAGGCCGTCGATGTCGTTCTCGATCATCGACTGGCAGAAAACGAAATAGCTGTGCCCGTTGTAGGTTCCCAGCTCCACGACCTTTTTCGGCCGAATGGCTTCGACGATATCGTAGCCGAAGGAGGTGTGGTCCACCCAGGTGCTGAAGGCCCGACGGCGGGGGTCAAATCCGCGCATGGACGGCGGTAGGTAGATACGTGCGATGGTGATGTCTCCCGGTGTGATCGAAGAGGCCAAGTTTACCCTGTAAATGCCTGGCACTCCATGTGCGGGCTTCGTGTCCTGATTCAGTCTTCGAGGACTTTCATGGCCTGGGTCGTGCCGTGGTGCATGAATTTCATGGCGCTGTCCGGCAGGCTGCCGAGGTATACCGGACGCTTGGTTGGCGACCGGTAGGGGCCGCCACGCAGCGCCGCGTACTGGTTGAAATGGTCGTCCATGGACTTGACCCTGGCCTTGCCCTGGGTACCCGTGGTGATGCCGCCATGGAACTGGTGGAAACTGCCCTCGCCGATGAGGATGACGAGGAGGGTGTCCTGCCGTTCAACCGCCCGCTTGTAGAAGTCCAGATTGACCTGGCCCCCGCCGGTTTCGGTAAAAGCCGGGTCGAAGCCACCCAGTTCGCGCCACAGGGGTCCGGGCACACACAGGCAGTTGCTTTCACCGATGGGTTTGAAGTAGCCGCTGCCGCTGGTCCCGCTCAGGCAGGAGATCTCGAACAGGCGGTAACCGTCTTCGGGCCAGTTGATGGAGGCGAGGAGCTCCGCTTCCACTTCCTCGCAATAGCCCTCCAGCATGGAGCGCTGCTGCAGTGTGGGACCGAGGTGATAGCCGGGAACCGCCACCACTGTTTTCGGATGGAGGCGTGCCGCGGCCAGCGTGTAACTCACCACGGCCGGGCTGAGCATGCGCGCCCCGTCGACCATTATGCTGATATGAGTGCCCGCGGCCTGCGCAGCGCCGAAGTTTACCGCGTGTACTGGCGTAGGGAGTGTCTCTTCCCGGTAAAAATAGCGGACATTGTCGCCGTACTGGCAGGCTCTCTTTTCACCGAGCACGGCGCTGGAGGAATTCTCCACTACGACGACTTCGTAATCCTGCTCCGTAACCCCTCTCTGGTATTGCGCGCTGAGCGAGTAGAGGGTCTTCTCCGCCTGCTCAGGCATTTTATAGACGATGATGATGAAGCTGACGCAGGGGCGTGGTGCTTCGAACGACCGGGCGGGAATCGCGACCTCCGGGGCAAAGCGGTGCACGGGAACCGGCGCGTTGGGCAGTGGCGGGGTGAGCGGTACGTCTGCCTGCGATGTGGCCTGGCGCGGTGCTTCAGGTGCGGATTTCCTGGTTGTCCTGCCCAGGAGTCGATTGATGAGGTTGCGCATGATCAGCTTTCCCGTCTGCCAGGCTGGGGATTTTTCGGAGCTGTAAGGAGCCGCCCCCAGGCTGGCTCCGGTCCGCATGTCAACGCGGGGTGAGTATCAACCCTGTTCGTCATCAGTCCGCGAGCTCCGGTACGTTGCCGATCCTGTCGTGCAACCCGGCAACCTGTTTGGGATTGGCGCGAAAGAATTGCTCCCGGATCGAATTTACCCTGTCCAGGTAGTCGTCCACCGTATCCGGAGTCACTATCCTGCCAAAGTCACCCTCCGGACCCAGGAGGGCTTCCATGATGTGTTCTGCCAGCTTTGTCCCGTAGTGGGCGCCATCCATGAACCAGGCCTTGTCGATATCCTTCGAGCGATAGATGGGTTCTGCAACCACCTCTTTTACATCGCCGAAACCCCATATTTCAAAGGGCGGTCTGTTGTACTCCCGCGCGATCTCGTTGTTGATTGCCAGGATTTCCCGATGCGCATCGCGCCAGAGTTGTTCGGAAGCGATACGGAACCACAGGTCGACGAAAAACACGTGAGTGGGTGTAAAAAACAGCTTTGTGTTTATATTGTTGCGATAGCAGAAGTGCAGGAGGTCCCGGAGGTAGGGCAGATTATCCTCCAGTCGGAACGGTGTCACCTGGATGGACTCGACGGCGCTTCGTGCCACGAAGATATAGCCCCCGCGGCCGACCAGCTCTCTTCCCACGCCCTTCCACGCGCCATCAGCGTAGTAAATTCTCGGAAAACTGGCTGTTGGCGCGACGGCGCGCAGGCTCTCCCTTGACATGTCGAACGAGAAAAGAAACGTCTGGAGGTCGCGGAACCACTGGGCGATATATGCCGGAGAACGAAACTCGGCAGGTTTTTCCACCAGGCGTGCAGGCTCGAATCCGGGGCGGTATGTCGGGACGGCGCGCACCAGCGCGTGATAGTCCAGGCCGATAATCAATTGGGAAAGGGGCTGGACGGCCTGGGCGTGCTTCACCAGCTGGCCGAGCTCATAGACGGTCATACCCGGCATGGCAAAGTTGTAAGTTCGCAGATTCTCCCAGCTGGGGTGCTGTGCACGTATGCTGCCGCTGCGCGATGTGCCGACAATGATCGCTTCCGGTTTTCGTCGGTTGACATGGTAGGGTTTATAGAGGCGCATATTGTAGAACTGGTCGATCCGGCCCAGCACCTGGTCACCGCCATCACGGTGGTGATACAACAGAAATGGATCGACCCTGTAATTGATTATTCCCACGCCCCCGACGATCAGGGTCGTGGCCGCAAGAATAACGATCAGGTAACGCTTCATCCTGGTCAGAACTGGAAGTAGATGAAGCGCGACACCGTGGTCAGGCTGAGCACGGAAGCGCTCAGCAGCACGGCGGAAAGAAGGGCGAAGCGCAATGAGGGTTGCCATCTGATCGCTGGCGGGGTGATCGGGGCGTTGTCCGCTATGGCCACCGGGTCATAATCGATCAGCAATTCCTGTACATTGGGGAGCAGCCAGCAGATTCCTAGCCCAGCTGCCATCAAGGCGTATATCTCCGTATAGTCAGAGGGGTTCCATCCCGCAGTCAACAAAACCTGCCGGATGAAAGCGCTCTCAAAGGTTGCGCCCAGCATCATGGGTGCCGTCGTCGAAAACTCCACGAATCCTGCCTGGATGATCGACCAGGCCGTGGGCGTATCGGTTGCCCTGAAAACCACCAGAGCGATAGACCAGGCAGTGAACGTCAGGAAAATAAAGCCCGGCTGAAACGCAGCATGGCCGAAGAGTCGCTGCAGACCCGTCCTTTCGATTGCGTTGCGCCAGGCATGATTGACGCAGAGGTAGAGTCCGTGCAGGCCGCCCCAGATGACAAACGTCCACGCGGCGCCATGCCACAACCCACCCAGGAGCATGGTGATCATCAGGTTCCTGTAGCGCTTGAGTGAGCCCTGCCGGTTTCCTCCCAGGGGGAAATAGAGATAGTCCCTGAGAAATCGCGACAGGGTCATGTGCCAGCGTTGCCAGATCTCGATGATACTGCGCGACTTGTAGGGAGATCTGAAATTCTCCGGCAGCCTGATTCCGAACAGTCGCGCACTGCCGATAGCGATATCGCTGTAACCCGAAAAATCGAAGTAGATCTGTAGGCTGAAAGCATAGGTGCCCAGTAGGGCATCGACGCTGTTCAGCTGTCCTCCGTCTGCCGCCACGTTGAAAACAGGATCTGCGATGAGCGCAAGGGAGTCTGCCATGACCACTTTCTTGAACAGGCCGACGGCGATAAAGGTGGTGCCCACGGCAAAGTCGGTGGGCAGGAGATTGCTTGCCCTCAGCCTGTCGAACTGGGGCATCATCTCCTTGTGGTGAACGATCGGTCCGGCAATGAGCTGCGGGAAGAACAGCACGAAAAGTGCGTAGTGATGAAACTGGTACTCCCGGCAATCTCCCCGGGATACGTCGACCAGGTAGGCGATCTGTTGAAATGTGAAAAACGATATGGCAAGCGGTAGCGTAATCTCGGGTATCGGAATGAGCCAGATACCCAGGGAATTGAGGCCGTCGAGGAAAAATCCCGTGTATTTGAAATAGCCCAGCAAGCCCAGGTTGAAACAGATGCCGACAGTGAGCCACCCGCGAATCCGCTCTGGCGCCTCCCGGGCGAGCTTCCTGCCCAGGAGGAAATTCACCAGTATCGAGGCGACGATCAACAGCAGATAAACCGGCTTCCAGCTGGCGTAAAAAAAGAGCGAGGCCAGGACCAGCCAGTATATCTGCTTCTCCGTTGTACTTGACCGGGACAGAACCAGAAAGACGGCGACAGATACGGGGAGAAAAAGAAAGAGATATTCGAGAGAGTTGAAGAGCATTCGCGCAGAGCTGTCCCCGGGAGAGCGACGCTAGTATAACCCAACCCAACGGGGCATCAAGCAAAGCAATGCATCGCGCGCTTCCCGGGCAGGCATTTAATGCGTGCGGTCAGCGATACAGATAAGGGAGGAGCCCGCGAGACTGCCAGGAACAAGGCGTGATTCAAGTCGGGTGACAAGGCCGAGGATGCGGTGGAAAGAGGCTTTGAGACTGCCCGGTTTGACCGGTTTGAAGTCTGTGCGCTTGGGAATACGCAGCCAGCCCATTACCCTGGATGCCAGATATAGCCAGTGGAAGAAATAGGATATTTTCCGGGGTGCAAACCCGCTGTCCACAAGGTCGGCTTCAAGTCCCTGGCGGTCGTAGCGCAGATGGTGACCCCAGTACTCGTCATAGTCTGACCACAGTTCCATGCGCGCCGGGACAGTTATCAGAATCTGCCGGCAATTGGGCAGCTCTTCGAACAGCCTGCGCAGAAATTCTCGCCGATCAGCCATGTGTTCGATCACGTCCAGCAGCAGCACCGCGTTTATACGTCTTTTCAGCTCGGGGTCGAGATCGAACAGGTCCTTCTGTGTGTGTATGGCGGCCTCTGCCCCGGGGCTGATCGGAGGAGAACCCATCTCGACACCCTGTATCTTCATGCCGCGGGAGCGGAATTCCCTGACCACATGCCCCGTGCCACAGCCTACGTCCATGACCAGGTCCTCCGCCTTCAGCCGAGGTGCCAGCCATCGATAGACGATGTCGTTCCTGCTGATATGCCAGAAGTGCCGTTCGATGCCCTCCGGGTAACCCTCGATATAACCGCTAGGACCGTAAACTTCAGACATGAGGAGCCCGGGAGACCGGTTTGCGTGCGCTGAAGCGAATGCAGCCGGATTTGTGGAACAGCACACAAATTGCATTGATCGGAATAAATGCCAACAGCAATGGCACGTAGTACCCGCTTCGGCCATGCTTGAGGTCCGGGTTGCCACGCAGGTCGGGCTTGTTTCGTTGCATGAAGTTTTGCACGGAAAGGGCCCAGTGACTGGTGTTCAGTTGATGGTGTATCTCGACGGTATCGTAGCCACTGTCCCGCAAGAGCTTGACCAGGAAGGTCGAAGAGAACTGATAAGTGTGCCGCGGCACATGGTTGCCGCCCCAGTATCGGCCAAACAGGCGTCTTTCCCAGGAGTCGAAGCCCGGCACTTCACCGACCAGCACTCCGCCGGGCGCCAGTAAATCATAAGCTTTGTCCAGTTCTTTTACCGGTTCCAGGGTGTGCTCCAGATAATTGTTCATGGAGATCATATCGTAGGTGTCGGACGTGCCCGGAAAGTCTGGAAATGTACCGCAATAACCGTCGATACCCTCTGCGGCGAGTGCGTCTATCATGTCTGGGCTGAAATCGATGCCCTCGAGCTTTGCCGTGCCCAACTCTTTAAGACTGCGCAGGAAATCGCCCTGTCCGCACCCGACATCCAGAACCCTCGAGGAGGGGTCGATCAGCCGGCGCATTTTTCGCTGAAACAACTTTTTCTGCACACTGTAGAGCAGGGAGAAAACCGGCCCGCGCCTGGCACTGCTGGCATAGCCGTGGTAGTCGATATCGTAAGCTCGTTTGAGATCCTCGAGGGTCGGAAAAGGAAAAATCTGCACGCCTCGGCAGGTGGCGCACTCCAGGTATGAGTAACTGCCCGCGACGCCATACTCCCAGTCCCGGATGCCGTCGCTCACCACATGGTAATCTTCGCCTAGGCAGTAGTTACACTGAGCGTGCTGATTCATCGTTCAGGGGTACCGGTTTAAGCGGGAAGAGCGCGGAACCACTGGAAAAGCAGGCGTAAGTAGCCCCCGTCGTAGTATTCGTAGCGAGCGCCGGTGTGTTTTGAAGAATGGTATAGCTCGTCTTCCAGTAAGGTGTGGGCTTGAGCCAGTCTGTGATAGGGAATGCCGACACTGTGGTGATGTTCCGCATGATAATTGAAGCAGAAAATCCCGAGTATTTTCTCCTGCAGGTAGGGCCCCGTAATCGTCCTTATCACGGGCACACCCTCCGGGCTGCCATGCTCGCAAAATGCGCGAGTGGAGGTGAAGAATTTGCCGAAGGTGACCAGCGGGATCAGCCACAGCCAGACATAGTAGAACCATCCGATACTGACGCTGAATAGCAGAAAAAGAATGCCCTGTGTTGCCAGCACCTTGATCATGTTGCCCTGGGATGTGTTTCCCTGCTGTTGCTTGTCTGTCTCCACCGAGTTCTGCCGCAGGCCGAGAAACTGCAGCAGGGCGAACCAGCCACAGAGGTTGAGCAGCAGGCGCAGCAGAAAGGCCCGCCGGGTTCGCGGAAAGTTTCCGTAATTCGGAAAATCGGGGTCGTGGTCCGGATCACCAAAATACTTGTGGTGGTCCAGGTGAATGCGTCGATAGCTATCGTCGAATCCCATGGGGTAAGCCGTCAGGGCATAGCAAGGCAGGTTATGGTGAGGGGATCCGAATCGGTTGTGAAGGCCTTCGTGGAGGGCGTTGAACAGGGCGAACTGGCACCAGCCTATAATGCTCCAGGCCGCGAGGCTGCACAGCAGGAACGTCGGGTTCGGCCCCGGTTCCAGCGTGGATACCAGCCAGGCCACCGCCGCGACAAGCAGGTAAATGGCCGCAACCTGCACAAAGATCAGGTTGGTGGCCTGCTTCAGGTGAGCGTTAATGGGAGGCATGAGTTCATCTGGATCATTTGCCGCTGGATGCCAGCGAATCGGTATAGGATAAAGACTCTCCCTGGAGATTGCCAGTCGGTTACAGAGTGGGTCGGCGGTGCTACTAGGAAGTAGCTTATCGCCCCAGTTATAATTTCGCCCTTGTGTTCAGAGCAATAATACGCGTCGAGAGTTGATATGCCCGGGGGCAGTGACAGTGTACAGGGTTAATGATTCTGCATGGCAGTACCTTTACGCTGCCTGTAGCGCCCTTTTGTTCCTGGGGCTCGTTTATCACCACTGGCAGATCATTGTGGCCCCGATCCCGCTCGATCTCTACGAAGGCACCATGCCGTTGATTACCGGCATTATTGCGGACGGCAACAACCCTTACACGCGGGCTTTCCAGCCCCAGGCGGCCGATGTTTATCCTCCGCTGTACAACCTGCTTGTGGCTCCCCTGTCCCTGCTGTTCGGGAATACGTTCCAATTGCACAGATCTGTATCAGCCATCTTCATTGTTGCGTCATCAGCGCTGTGCGGTTTTACCGCCATGAGAAATGGAGCGTCCCGGCTGAACGGAATTGCAGTCGCCCTGCTGATGTATGCTGCACTGCTTTTTTATGGCACCCCGGTCTCCAGCACGAATGCACCGGGCGTCGCGTTGTTTCTCGCCGTATTACTGGTGCCGTGGCATTTCCGCTTCAGCACGGGCAGCCTTGTCTTCTCCCTGCTCTGCGGATTGTTATCCTTTTATACCAAGCAGTATTTCCTCCTCGCTATGGCAATACTGTGCCTGTATCTTTTTTTGTGTGTGTCTATGCGCCGCGCGCTACTGCTGGGGGTGGCCTACGCGACACTGCTGCTGGCGAGCCTGTTCGCCGTTCATTACACCAGCCCCTATTACCTGGATAACACGCTGTTTGCCCCGGCAGCTGCGGCCAGGGGCCTCCAGACCTGGCAGATACTCGGCTTGCAGGTCCGCTTCTACCTGGGGACTTATGCGGGACTGCTGATCGCGATGTCGATAGCCGGATTTCTGTTGATCCGGGACGCCGGCGCAATACGGAGACCGCGCACCGGGTTGGGTTTACTGGCGCTTGCAAGGCGTGGTTTGAAAGGCCCCTTGTTGGACAGGCCGCTGGATTATTTCTGGTTCTGTTTGTTCTGGGCCACGGCGGCCATCGTCTTTTCACTGGGTCGTAATCCCGGAAACTGGATGACCTATCTTTTCCAGTTAATGTCTCCTTTTCTGTTGTTGGCGGGAATAGGCCTTATTTCCAGGTCTCCCGTCCGATCCTGGATCGTGGTTCCCCTGCTGTCGCTGAATTTCTTCCAGGCCTATGCGATTCTGCACAAGGACTTCTCCGTAGATATGGATAGCTGGCGTAAAATGGAGCAGCTTATCGCCGGGAGCGAGGATGTTCTCGCCAGCCAGATGCTGGTCATGACGCTGCTGGAGCAGGGAAAAACGGTCTATCAGGATGGCCACACCTTCTATTTCCCACTGGCGGCCAGCAAGCCGGACTGGTTCCTGAAGTCCCGGGAGGAGGACAGGGTCAGTGCGGTCTGGAACGACTACATGACGCGGATCTACAGGAAAATAGAGCGCCGGGAGTTCGACCTGATCCTGGTGTCACCCTGGGAGATGCGCGGCATATTTCTCAGGAATCCCCCACCCTTCGAAGAGGTGGAAGGCAGGGTGTTTCTGTCCCGACACTACGCCGTCGAGCAGAAAATACAGCTTTCCATGACGGACCGACACGGGGGAGGTACCTACAATATCCAGGTCTGGCGCCCTAGGGGGTGACTGTGGGCCTCGACAGCGGACGATCTGGCGGCGTGTAGATGCCCTGCGAGATGGCCTCGTTCACAATGGCGTTGGTTTCCCCGATCGGCCGCGGCCAGGACCAGTACCTGCCCCGGTTGAAATTGTCCACCCGCTTTTCCAAATGGTGTTGCAGGGGCGCTGCATAGTGCCGGTAAGAGTCCAGGGAATAGAGGCAGCCCACAAGTATGGCGACGGCACAGGTGGCCGTTTGTCGCTTGAGGTGCTTACTCGCCAGTAGCGCCCAGAGGCCAGCCAGCAACAGGGTGGACGGGAAGCTGTAACGGGACGAAAGCGCATATTCCACGGTGGAGTAGGGCGCCCTGCCCATCGTCATGGCAATGATCGACAGCACCACATAGCCACAGCATAGCTCCAGCCTGAGATCATTCTCGCCGGTTGGGCGCAGCAGCAGTGCCAGGAAGGTGACCAGCATGACGCCACCCGTACCTGCAGCCAGGGCCACGCTCTGCTCGGTCACCGTGTTCCCCATCAGGGTGAGGGTATAGAGCAGGTAATACCCCGGGTCGGCCAATACTCTGTCCACCATGGCCAATGGCGTGTTCGGTGTTGCGAGACCAATGCGCCACAGTTGCCAGGCAAGAAAAGCCAGAATGGACCAGCCGATGAGATAGCCGTAGGAAGCCGACTTGCGAACGGCCGCCTGGTAAAGCAGGCTCACGAAACCCAACAACCAGATCAGCTGCCCTGAAGCCAGGGTGAAGGTGGCCAGGATAGCCAGCAGAACGGCGAGGGCGAATCGGGCGGGCGATACCTTATGCAGGAAGTACAGGCTATAGCAGCCGTAAAGAAACACGTAAAAATAGGCAAACGCGGCCATGCTCCAAAGCATGATGCCATACGCCCGCAGCTGGAACAGTATGAGCGCAACCGGCAGTATGATCAGGTATCTCGCGGTGTGCCCGCGCAGCACGAGGTAAAAAAAGAGAACCAGCAGCGGCAACGCCAGATTGGCGAGAAAAGTGAGCACGCGAAAGTCCAGCTCGCCGAGCACCCCGTAGCTGCCGAGGTAAACCAGCCGCGAGGCAATCGTGCGATGGTCGTTGTGTTGTGCATAGAGAACACGGATGGCGGAGTCACGGTCGTCGGCGGTCAGGACATCTGAGACAACCTTGACCACATCGAAGATGTCATCGGCAAAGGGGACATTTATGGCGTGCTGGTTGAGGAAACTGAAATAGCAGCCAATTACCGCAAGGATGAGAATGGCGGGCAGCCAGGTCGTGACCAGAGGCAGCGGTGCGCCCGGGCTTACCTCACTCTGCATGGGTGATGGACCTGTTCAAGGCTGGTTGCGCCGGGCGCGGACAAAATCGAGCAGGCTGTAATCCAGCCCGACACGCTCTTGCAGCAGTGCCAGCGTGGCGGGTTGCAACTGCTCCCGGGTAACGGGTTCCGCCGTCTGGAACTGCCTGGCCCGCGGTACAGTCTCCGTGACTCCGAGGTCACGCAGTATCCGGGCGAAATCCTCATCAAAGGTTTCCGTGAGGCCAGTATGGCTGAATTCACCCAGATGCGCTTGTGCCATTTCCAGCAGTTCACGCTCTGAGAGGTGGGCCAGTGCCTCGCGGTCCTCGCGCCAGTACATGCGTGCGAACTGCCAGGTTTGCTGGTTATCCAGCATTTCACAGACCTCGGGGAGTTTCGAGTTGAGAAAACCTTCCAGCCCGAGATCACGGGCAGCCCTGGCCACCGCAAATCGCTGTTGCATATCCGGATGCATGCAAAATTTGTACAATGACAGGACACGATCAACAGGGTCCCTGAGAAAGGTAAAACTATAAGAGTCCTGCAACAGGTCTGCGACGTCGATATAGCCGAAGTGACCCGACACGAACTGGTATTGTCTCAACTGGCGTTGAAAGTCAGGTCGATGTTGTGGGAAACCGAGAAAGTCGCCGTGAGAGCAGATCGTGCCGGCGGGCAATCTTTCGCGGAAAAAATGCACGATAGAGGTCCCTGCAGTTTTTGCGACGTGAAGAAAGACGACTCTGCGGCTGAGAGAGATAGGCCCGGGCTGCGGCCTGGCTTTTGGCATTGGGTATCAGATCTTCCGGCGTGCGATCTGCCAGGTTGGGAATGACGATGAAATTTTATTTTAAGGGGGGTTGGGGCCGGAGTCTAGCGGACGGCTGCCTTCACCGCACGTATGCGATCGTACTCACACAGTAGTCCGTCAACGATAGCGGCGATCGCCCTGGTGTCGGCGGCCGTCGCAGCAGCACTCTTCTGGGTGGGTTGGACCCTCCTGATGTGGTCCCGCTGGCATCCACAGATGCCGTGGCGCGACATCTTCGTTATTCTGGACGAACTCATGCCCCTGCTCGAGGGCGACAGCCAATGGCGGGATTGGCTGGTACTCCTCGAGCCACATTATGCGGCGCATCGCATTGCCCTGCCGCGTTCGCTGGTTGCGCTCGATATCAGCTTCTTTGGCGGCAGCAGCCAGCTGCTCTATGCCTCCGGCTGGTTGAGTATCGTGACGATATTCGCGATATTCACGCGGGGTGCCTGGCAGTATTTTTGCGGTGACCGGATAGTCTGGGTCTTTATTTCCGCTGTCACCGGTGTTTTGTTGTTCGCACCGGCTCACCTCTGGAATATTACCAACGCCATCAACACCAGCTGGCACCTGTGTGTGGCTCTCGGGTTGCTGGCATTTGCAGTGCTTGTCAGACGTGATGGGCCGCCAGGACTGATGGACTGGTTGTTGGCCTATGCACTGGCGACCCTTTCCGCCCTTACGACCTTTGCGGGCGTGATCGCGTGGCTGCTGGTGCCGCTGGCGGGCCTTTCCGGTCGTCGACGCACGCTGATGATTACGGTGTGCCTCAGTCTCTTTCTGACATTTCTCTATACGCGCGGAATCAGTTCGGATGCCCGGATCGCCGCAACCTGGAACGCGGGAGATCCCGCGGTGATTGCGGATATACAGGATGCGGGTCGATCGGCGATCGAGGCCAACGACGTCACCCGGATAGTCAGGAGAGCCATGACGCTTTTGTGCTGGCCCCTGTCTGCCTCGCAGCCGGTCATTGCCGGTCTGTTTTTCGCACTCTCTCTCATTCCCCTGGGAATCGGATGGTTCCGGATGCTAATGCCGCCGTCCGCTCATGCTGGCGGGCTTCACCCCTGGCAGAAGCTCTGTCTTCTGGCCGGAGCCTGGTGCCTGGGTGTGGCTGTGGCAGTCCAGCTGGGCCGGGTTATCGAGCAACCCAATTACGCACACGGTCCCAGCTATGAGCGCTATAACACCATCGTGGCCCTGTACTGGGTCGCAATTTCCGGGCTGCTGGCCAGCGCCCTGGTGCGACTTCAGGGCTGGCGCCGGGTTGCTGGGCTGGCGGCAATACTGCTGGGCATTCACGTCATCATAGTACCCGGTGGAGCCTATCTGCAGCAGGAGATATCGAGCCTGCAGACTGCCGGTCGGCTGTATGCCGCCGGTGAGAAGCCCGCCCTGAGAGAGGGCCTGGACATGAGGCTCCTGCGATTCAGACCCGAGTACGTTTACCACTTCGACGACTTTTTCCAGTCGCGGGAGCTGGCCTATGCGCATCTCCCGGCGATCGACCCGGCTGCGGATGCCCTGCCGGACTGTCCGTCCGGTCTGGTGGATCTGAAATATGTCCCTGCAGCGCGCGGCGGCCTGGCCGGGATAGGGGCAACCTTGCAGGGCGGCTTTCACTACCTGACGCGTGATATTCTCCTGTCTCATGCGGGGGCGCTGTTTGCGCGACTCTATCCTGTCTACCAGGGTGATTACAGTCCCCGGGACCTGGCGAGTCAGTCCGCGACGCGCTGGACCGGAGCTGTTGCCGGGGACAGCCCCTTGCCTGGCGAGCTTTCGATAACATTGAATATGGTCGGACCGGCGCGGCTGTCCTGCAGACTGACAGGGCTGGGCGTCGCGGGCAATCCGATATCCGCGGAAGGCGTTGGAGGGGCGGCAGCCGATGTATGAGTATGACGAGGTTTTCTACCGCTACATCAATCAGGGTGCGACGGACTCTGCCCGTGCGCTGATCCCTGCGCTGCTTGCCGCCCTGCCGGTCACGATAGCCTCTGTACTCGACGTGGGATGTGGCGCCGGCGCCTGGCTGCGGGAGTGGAAAGCCCTCGATGTCCGGGTACTGGGCCTGGATGGGGATTACGTACGCAGGGACAAGCTGCTGATTGGCGACGACGAGTTTGCCACCGCGGACCTGGCCAAGGGTTTTGCGCTGGATGAAAAATTCGACCTGGTGCAGAGTCTGGAAGTCGCCGAGCATCTGCCGCCCGAGTCGGCGGCGGACTTTGTTGCCAGCCTGTGCCGCCACGGCGACATGGTGCTTTTCTCCGCCGCTCCACCGGGGCAGGGTGGTGAAAACCATCTCAACGAGCAGCCCTATGATTACTGGCGGGCGCTTTTCCAGCACCAGGGATTTGATATGTATGATCCGGTAAGACGGACTGTTCTTGGGCGCCCGGAGGTCAAGCCCTGGTATCGCTACAATACGTTTTTATATGTCAATAAGGGCTCTGTACCCGAGCTGCGTGCCGCGTTATCGGCTTTTCATGTCCCTGAGGGTGAGAAGGTTGCCGATATTTCACCGGCCCTGTACCGGTTCCGCAAGCACCTCATACGCCTGCTGCCTGTGAAAGCCGGTACCTCGCTGGCCATTCTGAAAAAGAACCTGTTTGGGCTATCATTGAAGTTCAGGAGTTCCGGGGCGTGACAGAATCGATGACAGGGTTGACCTATTTTCCTGCTGATCATGGGGTGCCGGTTTCAGGGTGTCGTCCTGAGCGGTGCCTGCCCTGATGAATACGACGGGTAAAGCCCCGATTCTGGGTCTGGTGTTGCCCTGTTTCAATGAGGAAGACATTCTGCCCGCTACTGCCGGGCGCCTCGAAGCGAAATTACGCCAGTTGGCCGATGACGGCCTGGTATCTGCCGAGTCCCGGATCTATTTTGTCGACGACGGCAGTGCCGACCGGACCTGGCAGCTCATCCAGGAACTTTGTTCACGCAGTTCGTCCTTCGCCGGGATCAAGCTGTCACGCAACTATGGGCAGCAATATGCGTTGTATGCCGGCCTGATGGAGGCAACGGGGGATGCGCTCATCACCCTGGATGCCGATCTGCAGGACGACATCGATGTGATCGACGATATGCTGGCGTCTTTTGGCCGAGGCAATGAAATCGTCTACGGCGTGCGGGCCAATCGTGAAAGCGATACATTTTTCAAACGCTATACCGCGAAAATTCATTACGGCTTGTTGTCCGGAATGGGGGTGGCCACGGTGCATAACCACGCCGACTTTCGTCTGTTGAGCCGCAGGGCTGTGGAATTCCTGGGTGAGTACCGGGAAGTCAATCTCTACCTCCGCGGCATTGTGCCGCTGCTGGGCCTGCCTTCCGACCAGGTGTTCTACACGCGCAGCGAGCGTTTGGCCGGAGATACCAAGTATTCACTGGGTCGCATGCTGGGTTTATCGCTACAGGGTCTGACCTCGTTTTCCATCGTGCCACTGCGAGTGATCTCCGTTCTTGGCCTGGTAGTATTCTGTATCGCGCTGGGGCTCGGTGGCTGGGCCCTGTATGCCGCAGTTTGGGGTGCGGGCACCGTGCCAGGCTGGGCCTCTACGGTCATCCCCATCTACCTGCTCGGGGGTCTGCAGTTGTTGGCGATCGGTGTGGCGGGCGAATATATCGGGAAGACCTTCATGGAAGCCAAGGGTCGCCCCCTGTACCAGGTGGAGCGGCGCCTGGGTATGAATGAATAGCGCATAAGGTCGACCGATCACACCTGCCTGCTTGTGTTAGAGTTGCGCCCCTGCATGACCATTGATCGAGAGTATCCCTGAGTTTGTCTTCCACACCGAAAGTTTCCGTCATCGTCGTGGCCTACCGTATGTCGCGACAGCTCCAGAATACCCTTTACACATTGTCGGCGGCGTATCAGGAGGGGGTGGCGGCTGAGGATTACGAGGTCATCGTCATGGAAAACAGTTCCAGCGACAACCTCGACCCGGCGGCCATAGCTGGCCTGCCCGACAACTTCCGCTACGTACTGCGCAAGGAGACAGCCGCGACACCGGTCTACGCCGTCAACGAGGCGTTTGCCCTCTGTCGGTCCCCCTTCATCTGCCTGATGATCGATGGGGCCAGAATGGTCAGCCCGGCCATATTATCGACGGCGTTGAAAGCTTACTCAGCGACTCAAAATGCGATCGTCGCCGTGCCCGGATATCACCTGGGGCATGATGAGCAGCACCTGGTGGCCGGTGTTAGGGATCTGGCGGCGGAGGAGGCTGAGCTGCTGTCGTCGGTGGACTGGCGCAGTAACGGCTACGAACTGTTCCGTGTAGCCACCTTCAGTGGGGCGAATCGCAATGGATACCTGCAGCCCATCATGGAATGTAATTGCCTGTTTGCGTCGGCTGAAAACTATGCTTCGATAGGGTATGCCAATACCGATTTCACCCTGCCCGGGGGTGGCAGTATCAACCTGCATATGTACAGGAGCCTCGGCATGCTGGCGGACACGGAGCTGTTCGTCCTGCCTGGCGAGGGTTCGTTCCACCAGTATCACGGCGGTGTGACCACCTCTTCCTACGCGGAGCGGGAGGCCGAGATCGAGAAACACCGCGTTCAGTTGCACAGCTACTGGCCCGGAGGCTTCCACAGCCTGAGGCGGCAGCCCACCCTGCTGGGCCGGGTCGGGCCCCAGGCACAGCCGTTTCTGGTCAGGTCGCTGCAGCGCAGCCAGCGGCGGATCGAGAGGCTCAGGGCCCAGGGCAAACCCTGCTGGCCGGATGATCCCGCCTGAGCACCTTCCCTGTCACCCGGGCCGCCAGCGATAGTCGGCCAGTGACAGTTGCCGGTCACTGGTGAATCGAACACCCTCTTCTTCCAGTCGCTTGCGCTGTCGATGGCAAGCCCCGTTCCCCCCGGGTAATGAGATCTGCCCCCTGGCATTGATGACCCGGTGCCAGGGTAGCCGGGTATCCCCGGGCAGCTTGCGCAGTGCGGTGCCCACCCGCCGGGCGGCACCCGGCAAGCCGGCGTGGCGCGCCACGTCGCCATAGGTGGCGACCTTGCCGCGGGGAATGTGGGCGACGACCTGCCAGATCCTTTGATCGATGTCAGTGACCTGAGACACCATGTCTATGTCTGCGGCTGTATATCGGCGCCGAGTCTATCACCCGCGCATGGGTCGGTGTAGATGAGATCCGGTGGATCCCATGACAGGCCGCCATGCCAGCGCGTCGGTCGTTGTGCTTGAAAGTCGTCCGCCAGCCCCCATACTGGTGGTGTGGAGAGTCACTATGCGATTTCTTGTCATGCTCCTGCCCTGGCTGGAGCTTTTTACCCTGATCGAGCTTGGCATCAAGACCAGCGCCCTGACGGCGCTGGCCTATGTTTTTCTCACCTTCCTGCTGGGTGTGGCCATCCTGCAGAGGCAGGGCGCGGGGATGTTCGAGCGGCTGCGCCAGACCCAGGAGGGACGTATCGTCGGCCCCCAGTTGTTACTGGACGATATGGCGATGGGCCTGGCGGGGCTGTTGCTTATCATTCCCGGTATGATCACCGATGTGGGGGCGTTGCTGGTCATGGTCGGCCCGCTGCGGCGGCGACTCGTTCAATGGCTGGGTGGGCCGCAACCCGAGCCCTATGCGCCGGAACGGGACAGCACTACACACGTTACGATCGAGGGCCGATATCGCCGTGTCGATGACGAAGAGATAAGATAAGCCACTGTTAAATAAGAGAAAAAGTCACTCAAGACCCTTTGCCGCGCCCCCTTTACCGGCCCCTTGACTCCATTTCAACGCTGACTAGAATTAGCACTCTCTTGAAAAGAGTGCTAATTGGGCCTTGAAATCCGTTTTCGCGCCCCAATAGATCGAGCAACCCCCTCCGGGGCCTTCATAACGTCTTAAAAATGGAGAGTTACACAGATGAAAATCCGTCCGCTGTACGACCGTGTGGTCGTTCGTCGCAAGGAAGAGGAAGAAACCACTGCAGGCGGCATCGTGCTGCCCGGTTCAGCCAAGGAAAAACCCAACCAGGGCGAGATCGTCGCCGTGGGCGAAGGCAAGGTGCTGGATAATGGCGACTTGCGCCCGCTGGCCGTGAAGGTCGGTGATACGGTCGTCTTCGGCCAGTATGCCGGTAGCAACACCATCGAGGTGGATGGTGAAGAACTGATCATCATGGGTGAAAGCGAAATCTACGCTGTTGTCGAGTAAGGCAGCCCCCCGTTTCAATATCACGATTACTGATTAAGGATTCAGATCATGGCAGCTAAAGATGTACTTTTTGGCGACGACGCTCGTTCGCAAATGCTCAAAGGCGTGAATGTACTCGCCGACGCCGTCAAGGCGACCCTGGGCCCCAAGGGCCGTAACGTTATCCTGGACAAGTCCTTCGGCGCCCCCACGGTGACCAAGGACGGCGTATCCGTGGCCAAGGAAATCGAGCTGGAAAACAAGTTCGAGAACATGGGCGCCCAGATGGTCAAGGAAGTGGCCTCCCAGGCCTCCGACCAGGCCGGCGACGGTACCACCACCGCTACGGTGCTGGCCCAGTCCATTCTCAATGAAGGCCTCAAATCCGTCGCGGCGGGTATGAACCCCATGGACCTCAAGCGCGGGATCGACAAGGCCGTCATTGCCGCCGTTGCACAGGTCGAGAAGATGTCCATCCCCTGTGAGGACAACAAGGCCATCGCCCAGGTGGGCACCATCTCCGCCAATGCCGACGCTTCCGTAGGCGATATCATCGCCGAAGCCATGGATAAAGTGGGCAAGGAAGGGGTTATCACCGTCGAGGAAGGTTCCGGCCTGGAAAACGAACTCGACGTGGTGGAAGGCATGCAGTTCGACCGCGGTTACCTGTCACCCTACTTCATCAACAACCAGGACAGCATGAGCGTCGAGCAGGAAGACCCCTACATTCTGCTGGTTGACAAGAAGATTTCCAACATCCGCGAGCTGCTGCCCCTGCTGGAGCAGGTAGCGAAGGCGTCAAAGCCGCTGGTGATCGTGGCTGAGGATGTGGAAGGTGAGGCCCTGGCCACGCTGGTGGTCAACAATATGCGCGGCATCGTGAAAGTGGCCGCCTGTAAGGCCCCCGGATTCGGCGACCGCCGCAAGGCGATGCTGCAGGATATCGCCATCCTGACCGGCGGCACCGTGATCTCCGAGGAAGTTGGCATGGATCTGGAGTCTGCGACCCTGGAGCACCTGGGCAGCGCCAAGCGCATCACCATGGACAAGGACAACAGCACCATCATCGATGGCTCCGGCGATCACGATGCCATCAAGTCTCGTGTCAATGAGATTCGCGTGCAGATCGAGAACACCTCTTCCGATTACGATCGTGAGAAACTGCAGGAACGTGTGGCCAAACTGGCCGGCGGTGTTGCGGTAATCAAGGTTGGCGCTGCCACCGAGATCGAGATGAAAGAGAAGAAGGCTCGCGTCGAAGACGCACTGCACGCTACTCGCGCTGCAGTGGAAGAGGGCGTGGTAGCCGGTGGCGGTGTTGCACTGGTGCGCGCCGTAGCGGCGATCGCGGATCTGAAAGGCGACAACGAAGACCAGAACCACGGTATCGCCGCGGCTCTGCGTGCTATGGAGTGGCCCCTGCGCCAGATCGTGGCCAACGCCGGCGACGAAGCCTCAGTGGTACTGGACAAAGTACGCCAGGGTGAAGGCAACTATGGTTACAACGCTGCTACCGGTGAGTACGGCGATATGATCGAGATGGGTATCCTGGATCCCGCCAAGGTCACCCGTACTGCTCTGCAGGCAGCCGGTTCCGTTGCTGCACTGATGATCACCACCGAGGTGATGGTCGCCGATGCGCCGGAAGACAAGGGCGCTGCACCGGCAATGCCCGATATGGGCGGCATGGGCGGCATGGGCGGCATGATGTAAGCCGACCACCTTGCTCCAACAAAAAACCCGGCTTTATGCCGGGTTTTTTTTATTTCCCTGTAGGAGCCCGCTCCGCGGGCGATAATACATGGTTCATAAAACCTATCGCCCGCGGAGCGGGCTCCCACAGAGAGCGGGCTCCCACAGAGAGCGGGGTTTATCCCTCACGCAAAATTCGCGTTGACGAAATCCCAGTTTACCAGCGCCCAGAACGCTTCCATGTATTTCGGCCGGGCATTGCGGTAGTCGATATAATAGGCGTGCTCCCAAAGATCCACGGTCAGCAGTGGCGTAACGCCCTCGTCGGTCAGGGGAGTGCCGGCGTTGCTGGTATTGACGATGGCGAGGCCGCCATCGGCTTTTTTTACCAGCCAGGTCCACGCTGAACCGAAGTTATTGATCGCACTGTTGGTGAACTCGTCCTTGAAGGACTCGAACGAACCGAAAGCCGCGTCGATGGCATCGGATATCGCCCCGCTGGGAGCGCCGCCACCGTTCGGGCTGAGGCAGTTCCAGTAGAAGGTGTGGTTCCAGATCTGGGCTGCGTTGTTGAAGACGCCTCCCTCCGAGGACTTGATGACCTCCTCGAGGGTCTTGTTCTCCAGATCGGTGCCCTCCGCCAGGCCATTGAGCTTGTCTACATAGGTCTTGTGGTGTTTGCCGTAATGGTATTCCAGTGTTTCGCTCGATATATGGGGCTCAAGAGCGTCCTGGGCAAAGGGGAGTGCGGGCAGATCGAAGGCCATGGAAGTTCTCCTGGTGGTGGGTGAGTTCGGGTTGAAGATGTTACGCCGTGCCAGACTGGCCGGATCAGGTGACGTCGAGATTTCGCGGCACCTTTATCAGTGTATACTACCGCTCGGTCAACAACAAAAAACGGGGTAAACTCTCATGATTCTTGAATTCATCTTCCGCTGGGCGCACGTAATGTTCGGTATTACGTGGATCGGCCTGCTCTACTATTTCAACTTCGTCCAGACCGAGTATTTCAAAGAGGCGGAAGCGGACGCCAAGGCCGACGCCATGAAGAAACTGGCGCCGCGAGCGCTGTGGTGGTTCCGCTGGGGTGCCATGTTCACCTTCCTGACCGGTCTGAGCCTGCTCTACCAGGTCGGCGCCCACAGCAACATCACCGGCATGCCCGTGATCTGGGTGGGCGCGCTGGCCGGCACGCTGATGTTCCTCAACGTATGGCTGATCATCTGGCCCAAACAGCAGATCGTCCTGGGCATGAAGCCCGGCGAAGGCCCTGTGGCAGCCGCCAAGGCCGGCCTGGCATCGCGTACCAACACACTGCTGTCCGGACCGATGCTGTTCGGTATGCTGGGATCAAAGCACCTTTATATAGCTGACCCGGGTGGCGTGGGTTTCTTCGCCTGCGTGGTCATCATCCTGGCACTGGAAGCCAACGCCCTGTTCGGCAAGACCGGCCCGATGACCAGCGTCAAGGGTGTGATCCACTGCAGCATCGGCCTGACCGCGCTGCTCTGGGCCCTGCTGGCTTTCCTCTAAGAAGCGTCAGCATCAGGGGGCAGAATCCGCTTCTGTCCCCGACAACCGCCGCGACCGGTCTGTCCACGTAACGACGGACGGGTCGGGATTCCTTCGACTCCCGCCGGCTTTTCTGTTCCGGGCCGGCATACCCCTATGTATAATCGGCCCAACGCCGCTCTGATACCTGCATCCGATGCCTCAAGACGATATCGACGACATTCCCTCCATCGTTCCCACCCGTGACGCCGAGCATCACCGGCCCGCTGCTGCGGCGCGCCCCGCCCGGGGCAAATCGGCCGGTAACCGGCGAGCCCCCGCCGGTACTCCCCCGGGCGGAGGAGGCGGGTCTGGCTTCCTGGTACGATTTTTCCTCCTGGTTGCGCTGGTGGCTGCCGCGGGTGCCTGTGGCTGGGCGTGGCAGTTACAGGGACAGCTTGCGCAGGCTGGTAAGGAGATGGAGGCTTACGCCCGGCGGATAGGCGACCTGGAGGACCGGCTGTCTGACACGGACGAAGGCATGAGCCAGAACGCTACCGTTCAGGCCGCCAAGATTCGCGAACTGGACTCGGAAGTGCGCAAGCTCTGGGACAACGTCTGGAAGAAATCCAAGGCGCGCCTGGATGCGCTGGAGGCCAGCAGCACCAAACAGGGCAAACAAGTCGCAAGCAACGCGAAATCCGTGGAATCGTCGGAAGCCCAGTTGGAGAGCATGAGTCAGGATCTGGCCAAGCTGAAAAGCATCGCGGGAGACCTGGAGCGGCTGATGGCCAGCGCCCGGACCAATCAGGCTGAGGTCGAGCGCGTCGCGGACACGTTGAATCGCATCGACCTGGAGATCAGCAAGCTCAATAACCGGGCCTCGAGCAGTGAGGAGTCTATCAAATCCATCGATGCGTTCCGGCGCCAGATGATGTCCAGCCTCACCGACCTTCAGGCTGAGGTGCGTGTTCTCCAGGCGGCACCCTGAATTCGCCTCTGAGTTAACCTAAACAGGGCGACGAGCGGGGCCTGCCTCACTGGTACCGCAGGGGAGCGACCCCCGCTCCGGCTGATACACAGACTTCACCGGCTGCCGAATCGGCAGTCGGGGTGTATAATGGCGCTCCGTTTTTCTCCCCGCTGCGACAAGGATTCCGATCATGACCGTCATCCGCCAGGACGATTTCATCGACAGCGTTGCCGATGCCCTGCAATTCATTTCCTACTACCACCCGGTGGACTTCGTGAAGGCCGTG
>JAHEEV010000105.1:1321-12116 GCA_024640505.1 Halieaceae bacterium | reverse complement strand
CCGCTTGAGTATCTTGCCGCTGGGATTGCGCGGTATTTCATCCACGAACACGGCGCCCTTGGGCAGTTTGAAGCGGGCCAGTTTGCCATCGCAGTGTGCCAGGATGTCGGATTCTGTCAGGCCCGCATCCTTTTTGACGATAACGGCCAGGGGGCTCTCCCCCCACTTGGGGCTGTCCTGGCCGATAACGGCGGCATCGGCGATGGCCGGGTGCTGCAGCAGCACATTTTCTACCTCCGCGGGATAGACGTTTTCGCCGCCCGATATGATCATGTCCTTGATGCGATCCTGGATGGTCACGAAGCCCTCTTCATCCATCACCGCGACATCGCCCGTGTGCAGCCAGCCGTCGACGATGGTCTCGGCAGTGGCGTCGGGTCTGTTCCAGTACTCCTTCATGTTATGTGGACCACGGACGAGGATTTCACCGGCTTCCCCTGGAGGCATGTCGTTGCCTGCTTCATCTACGATGCGCACCCGGGTGTGAAAGAAGGATTTGCCGGTGGAACCGATCTTGTGTATCGCATCGTCCGGTCCGATCAGGCAGGCGGGGCCGCAGGTCTCCGTCATGCCGTAGACCTGGTGTACCTCAATGCCGAGATCCATGTAGGCATTGATGGTGGTCACCGGCAGCGGGGCTGCGCCGCTGGTGATATTGCGCAGGCTGGACCAGTCAAAACGCTGGAAATCCGGTACCTGCAGCATGAATCCCAGCATGGCCGGTACGGCGAGCGTGGTGGTGATGCGCTCTTCCTCGATCAGTGACCAGGCCTTTACCGGGTCAAAGTTGCGCAGGATCACCAATGAATTACCCTTGTAAACGGAACCGATCATGGGGGTCAGCGCTCCCACGTGGAACAGCGGTAGCAGCACCATGTATTTATCGGTCATGTGGATGTCGGCGGTATTGGCCAGTGTCAGCAGCGCCCACATGACGGTGTTGTGAGTGTGCACAACGCCCTTTGGGTTGCCGGTGGTTCCCGACGTGTACATGATGAACAGGTTGTCATCGTCCCGGGCTTTGTCCGTGGGCTCCGCGTCGTCCTCTTCCGCCAGCAGGGCTTCGTAATCCAGGGCAAAATCCGGCAGGTTATCCCCGATGCCGATCCAGTGTTCGATAAGACTGCCATCGGCGCCCATGGCCCGGATCTGCTCCACAACGGGTGCGAAATCCCGGTCGAAGATAATGGCGGTAGCCCCGCCGTCCTTCAGGATGAAAGCCAGCTCCTCTGCCGTCAGGCGCCAGTTGAGCGGCATGATAACCATCCCCGCCTTGCTCGGACCGAAAAAACTCTCCAGGAACTCGTGGCCGTTGTAGGCCAGCAACGCGACCCGATCGCCTTTGCCCAACCCGAGTGCTCCCAGCGCCGCACAGACACGATTGGCCCGGGCGTTTGCCTCGCGAAAGGTGTAGCGGTCGCCGGAAATGACGTCGTATAACGCCTCTTTGTTGGGGTTCAGGAAGGCGCGCGTGGCCAGGAAATCACCGATATTGATATCTGTAGACATGGTCGTTGCTCTTATTGCTGTGGGTTTCGGGTGGGCGGCAGTGGCCGGTTAACGCTTTTTAGCCGCTGCCTCTGGTTTGTCAAGTTCATGGGTCCAGGTCCGGCATCCTGACGAGCTAACCCAGCTGTTGAGTATCACTCAATATTAATATAGTATCGCCAAAATTGCTGGCTGGCAACGGCAGGCAGCACCACGTCAATCTTACCGGCAGATGGCGCCGGGGAGCGAGAAGATGAGCAAGACTATCACGATCGGAGGAGCATCCGGCTTCTGGGGCGATGCCGCCCTGGCGACGCCGCAATTACTGTCCACCGAGAGCCTGGACTACCTGGTCTACGACTACCTGGCCGAGATCACCATGTCCATCATGGCCCGCGCCCGGACCGCCGACGAGAGCAAAGGCTATGCCGTTGATTTCATTGGCGCTGTACTCAAGCCCAACCTGGCGGAGATCGCCCGGCAGGGGGTGAAGGTGATCGCCAATGCCGGCGGGGTCAATGCCCGCTCCTGCGCCGAGGCTGCGCGGGCGCTGATCGCGGAGCAGGGCCTGGACCTCAAGGTGGCGATCGTGGAGGGTGACGACCTGCTCCAGCGCCGCGAGGAATTCGCTGCTGCCGGTATCACCGAAATGTTCTCCGGCGAAGCCTTCCCGAAGCTGGAATCCATTGCCAGTATCAATGCCTACCTCGGTGCCTTTCCGATAGCCGCCGCACTGGAGCGGGGGGCCGACATCGTCATCACCGGTCGCTGTGTGGACAGTGCCGTCACTCTGGGCGCCTGTATTCATGCCTTTGGCTGGCCGCGCGATGACTATGACCGGCTGGCCCAGGCCAGCCTGGCAGGACACCTGCTCGAATGCGGCACCCAGGCCACCGGCGGCAACTACACTGACTGGGAGACGGTGGTTGATACGTTGCCGGAAGCCGGCTACCCGATCGCAGAAGTCAGCGATAACGGCGATATCGTCATCACCAAGCCGGCTGGAACGGGCGGCACGGTCACTGTAGGTACAGTGGCTGAGCAGATGTTGTATGAGATCGGCGATCCCCAGGCTTACCTGCTGCCCGATGTGGCCTGTGACTTTTCCGGTGTCGAACTGCAGCAGGAGGGTACGGACCGGGTATCGGTGCGCGGGGCCCGCGGGCACGGAGCGCCAGAGGGTTATAAGGTCAGCGCCACCTATGCGGATGGATTTCGGGCCGGTCATATCTGGACCATGTACGGTCGGGATGCGGACATCAAGGCTGAAAAGCTGGCAGGGAGCATCTTTTCCCGTGCGCGCATGATGCTGAAGCAGGCCGGTCTGCCCGACTTCAGCGAGACCAGCTGCGAAGTTATCGGCGCGGAATCGCATTACGGGCCTGCACGCCGGGTAGAACGGGTCCGCGAGGTGGATGTAAAAATAGCCGCCAAGCATGAAAGTCCCCGTGGTATCGGCGTGCTGTTGAAGGAGATGGTGGGTATGGCATTGACCGCGCCCCCGGGCCTGACCGGTTTTGCCGGCGCCCGGGCGAAACCCTCGCCGGTGGTGCGACTCTTTTCCATGATCGTGCCCAAGGCACAGGTCGAGATCACGGTTGAGTGCCAGGGTGAGCGCTTCAGCTGCAATGACACGGTGACCCAGGTATTCCGGGAAGGAGAGCACAGTCCTCCCGTGCCACCGGAGGCGGCTGCCGGCACTGATGCTGTCGCAGTACCGCTGGAATCCCTGGCGTGGGGGCGCAGCGGCGACAAGGGCAACAAGGCCAATATCGGGATCATTGCCCGGCAGGCGGAATTTGTGCCCTACATCGCCGAGCAGATGACTCCGGCACGTGTGGCCGGGCTGTTCTGCCACTTCCTGGCCGCGGGTCAGGACCGGCCGGTGGAGCGCTTCTACCTGCCCGGGCCAGCTGCGTTCAACTTCCTGCTGCACGACGTGCTGGGTGGTGGTGGTGTTGCCAGCTTGCGCACCGACCCCCAGGGCAAGGGCTATGCCCAGCTGCTGTTGGCGGAGAGCGTGCTGGTGCCGCGGGATCTGGCCGCGCGTTTCGAACTGGACATTCTGTAGGACCTGTCGTGCGCTGTCCGGCAGCGCCGCAATAGGAGTTTTTATGCCCCTGTATCAATCCACGGTAAATACCGGCTCTGAGCAGTTCCGGCAGAACCGGCAGGACATGTTGGAGCGCATCGAGCAGATGCGCGAAATTCTTGGTCGCAGCGCTGCACTGTCCGATCGCAGCCTGCCCAAATTCGAAAAGCGCGGCCAGCTGCTGCCACGGGAGCGTCTGAGTCGGATCCTAGATCCCGGCATGCCCTTTCTCGAGTTGATGGCCATGGCCGGATTCCTGGTCGAAACCGATGACCGGGAAACCTCGGTGCCCGGCTGTAATTCCATCTGCGGCATCGGCTACATAGGTGGGGTCCGCTGCATGTTGATGGTCGACGACTCCGGCATCAATGCCGGCGCGATGACGGCACTGTCCACGACGAAAGCCTGCCGCACCATGGACATCGCGCGGGAGAAGAAACTGCCCCTGGTCCACCTGGTGGAAAGTGCCGGCGCCAACCTGCTGGAATACAAGGTGGAGATGTGGATGGAAGGCGGCGGCGTTTTTGCCCGCCTGGCCCGCCTCAGCTCGGCCGGTGTGCCGACCTTTGTGGTCCTGCACGGCGCCTCGGCGGCAGGGGGCGCCTACATGCCGGGGATGAGCGACTATGTCATCGGGGTGAGGGGAAACGGCAAGGCTTATCTCGCCGGTCCCGCCCTGTTGAAGGCGGCTACCGGGGAGGACGCAGACGACGAATCCCTGGGTGGTGCAGAGATGCACTCGAAGGTCTCGGGTCTCGTGGAGTACCTGGCGGAGGACGACGCCCACGGCCTGGCTATTGCCCGCGAGCTGATGGACCGCCTGGACTGGAACCGCCTGTGTCCGCAACCGCCCCCGAAAGAATTCGAGGAGCCTGTCTACGATATCGATGAACTGGCCGGTATCGTACCGGCCGATTACCGCCAGCCATACGACGTGCGTGAGGTGGTCGCGCGAATCGTCGATGGCTCCGATTTTCTGGATTTCAAACCCGCCTACGGGGCCGCCACCGTTTGCATACAGGCCAAAGTTTACGGTATGCCCGTGGGCCTTATCGGCAACAACGGGCCGATCGATAATGCCGGCGCGGCCAAGGCGGCCCAGTTCATCCAGCTGTGCGATCAGTCTGATATCCCGCTGGTCTTCCTGCAGAACATTACGGGCTACATGGTGGGTACCGAGGTGGAGCAGAACGGCATGATCAAGCACGGCTCCAAGATGATCCAGGCGGTGACCAACGCCCGGGTGCCCCGTATCACCTTCATGATCGGGGCGAGTTTTGGTGCCGGCAATTACGGGATGTGCGGCCAGGGCTACGACCCGGACTTCCTGTTCAGCTGGCCCAACATCGACATCGGTGTCATGGGGGGCGAATCGGCAGCCAGGACCATGTCCCATGTGATGCTGGCCGGCGCCCGGCGCAAGGGGATCGAAATTCCCGCGGAGCAGGTTGCAGCGCAGGAGGCGAAAATCATCGCGCACTTCAATAAACAGTCGGATGCATTCTATACCTCGGGGCGGTTGCTGGACGACGGCATCATCGATCCCCGGGATACCCGCAAGGTGCTGGGGTTTGTGCTGCAGACCTGCTGGGAGGCTCGTCACCGGGCAACACACCCCAATACCTTTGGTGTGGGAAGAATGTAAGCGCTTACTAATTTTGCTTGGAGAAAGACGATGCTGCCTGACGTAGAGAACCTGTTACTGGAACAGCAGGGCGAAACCCTCACCATCTGGTTCAATCGACCCGAGGTTCGCAATGCCCTCTCCCAGGCCGTGGCTGATGACCTGGCCGCGACCCTGGAAGCCCTGCCGACAGAGGCCTCGATCCGCTTCGTGGTCCTGCGGGGCAAGGGGGGCGTGTTCTGCGCCGGCGGCGACCTGAAGGTGTTCAAGGACGTATTCCAGGGCGGCGCTGAGCGCGAAGATATCGTGCGTTTCAATGCTGACTTCGGCCGGCTGATGCGGGCGATACGGGCCATGCCCCAGTTGCTGGTCGTGTTGATCGAGGGGGCCGCCATGGCGGGGGGGCTGGGTCTCTCCTGCCTGGCAGACGTGGTGATCACGACGGCTGATGCGAAGTACGCCCTGACCGAAGTGACCCTCGGTATTCCACCGGCCCAGATCACGCCGGTGGTGATCAAGCGCATCGGCGCTTCGGAGGCGCGTCGCCTGTTGCTGACGGCAGCCCGCTTTGACGGCCGTGAGGCGGGTCGGCTGGGCTTTGCCCATTTCGTGGTTGAAGATGCCGAGTCGCTGGATGCCATGGCCGCCGAGATCCTGCAGCAGGCACGGGCGGGCGCGCCGGGTGCCATCGCCCGAACCAAGGAGATCATCAACGCCTCCGAGCAACTGGAGGGGGATGACCTGGTGCAGTATGCCGCAGAGCGTTTCGCGGACTGCATGCTCTCAGACGAGGCGCGCGAGGGGCTGGCTGCCTTCGCGGAGAAGCGCAAGCCGGCCTGGTCGTGACAGCACGCTCAGGGTTCGATGAATTCGGCCGGAACAGGCAAACGAGAGAGACCGCTCATGAAACATTTTGACAGCATCCTGGTCGCCAACCGCGGTGAAATCGCGGTACGGGTCATCCGCTCCGCCCAACAACAGGGCTACCGCGCTATCGCCGTCTACTCGGAAGCCGATGCCGGGGCGCCCCATGTACTGATGGCCGACGAGGCCGTGCTCATCGGCCCGGCGCCGGTAAAGGAGTCCTACCTGGATCCCGGGAAAATAGTGGCGGCAGCGCAGCAGACAGGCGCCCGGGCTATCCATCCCGGCTACGGCTTTCTCTCGGAGAATGCGGACTTCTCCCGCGCCTGCGAGGAAGCTGGAATCGTGTTTATCGGTCCCACACCTGAAGCCATCGAAATCATGGGTAACAAGGCGGCGTCCAAGCGGCGCATGCTGGCAGCGGAAGTCCCCTGTATCCCCGGCTACCAGAGTGAGGACCAGTCCGATGAAACCCTGCTGGCAGCGGCGAGGGACATTGGCTTTCCGATCATGGTGAAAGCGGCAGCCGGGGGGGGCGGCCGCGGCATGCGGCTGGTGGAAAGCCCCGACGAGCTGCCGGCAGCGCTGGGCTCTGCCCGGTCCGAGGCGGAGAATGCCTTCGGCAGTGGCGAGCTGATCCTGGAAAAGGCCGTGGTCCGGCCGCGCCATGTGGAGATCCAGGTTTTCGGGGACAGCCATGGCAACGTCATTCACCTGGGGGAGCGGGACTGCTCGGTACAGCGCCGCCACCAGAAAGTGGTGGAGGAAGCCCCCTGTCCGGTCATGACCCCCGAATTGCGGGAGGCCATGGGCCGGGCCGCGGTCAGTGCCGCGCAGAGTATCGACTATGTCGGCGCAGGGACCGTGGAATTCCTGCTCGATGGCGACAACAATTTTTACTTCCTGGAGATGAATACCCGATTGCAGGTAGAACACCCGGTAACCGAGATGGTCACCGGGCAGGACCTGGTAGCGCTGCAGTTTCATGTCGCCCAGGGCTATCCGCTGCCCCTGAACCAGGACGAGGTAGCGCTTCGCGGCCATGCCATCGAGGTGCGCCTCTACGCCGAGGATACCGCCAACGATTTTCTTCCCGCCACGGGCACGGCCAGGGTCTGGCACCCGCCTCGGGGGGAGGGCATCCGCGTGGATCACGGCCTCCTTCAGGGCCAGGAGATTTCGCCGTTTTACGACCCCATGATCGCCAAGATTATCGCCTGGGGTGAAGACCGGGATATCGCACGCCGACGGCTGCTGCGCGCCCTGGAAACCACCTGCCTCTTCGGCCTGCAGACCAACCGCGAATTCCTGATCGACGTGCTGGAGAAGGAGGCCTTTGCCGCTGGGGAAGCGACCACGGCCTTCATCGGGGAACACTACACCGGGGACGCGCTGCAGGTGGCACCCGCTACCGAGGCGCACGCCGTGATTGGCGCCTGCCTGCTGTACCGCGATGCGCTGGCCGGTTCGCAGCGCGCTGCGGTGGGCTCCCTGCCCCAGGCTGTTGGGTGGAGTGGGACACGGGAGCTCACCAGCCACTTCCGTTTTGGTGATAGTGAAGACTTACTTATAGATGTCTTCGTGCGAGCCGTGGGGCAGGAGAGCTACGCGGTAACCGTAGGTGAGCAGACACACACATTGCACTGGCTGGAGCAGGGAGCCGATGCGGTGCGCCTGTCCATGGATAACGTACAGCGGACGATCCGCTATGCACTGCTGGGGCGGGGCGAAGTGGCGGTCCAGGTGCGCGGCCGCGCCAGCCTCCTGACCAACCAGCTGGCCTTTACCCGTGGCGATGAGAGCACGGGCGGTAGCGGCACCCTGGTAGCGCCCATGCATGGCAATGTACTGGCAATCTCGGTGGCTGTCGGGGACCGGGTCGAGAAGGGCCAGGACCTGGCGGTGATGGAAGCGATGAAGATGGAACACCGCCTGACGGCACAGGTAACCGGTGAGGTGATCGCGGTGAGCGCTGTCGTGGGGCAGCAGGTGGCAGCCGGTGAGGTGGTGCTGGAAGTGGCGCCAGATGAGGAGTAGGCCGGCGGTCAGCCCAGTGGCTGGATGGCATTGGCCGAACAGGGCGCTGGCCGACTGAATTCGGTCCTGCTCTGGTGTCAGTAACGACTTGAAAAGGCTGCGTGGAGATCTGCAATGACCGATAAAGCAGGAGCTTATCAATCCGTACTGGCACCGGGGCTGTTCCGTGACCAGATGATTATCGTTACCGGAGGCGGCAGTGGTTTCGGCCGTTGTATCGCTCACGAACTCGCCTCGCTCGGTGCACGGGTTGCCATACTGGGTAGAACCGCGGAAAAGCTCGACCGGGTAGCCGCCGAGATTCGCGAGGATGGCGGACAGGTGGAAACCTACGTCTGTGACATTCGGGATGAGGAGCGCGTCGGCAATGTCGTGGGTGAAATCGTCGCCGGTCACGGCCGGATTCACGGTCTCGTCAACAACGCCGGCGGCCAGTTCCCGTCTCCCCTGGAAAAGATCAGCCGCAACGGGTTCGAGGCCGTGGTCCGCAATAACCTGGTCGGCGGTTTCCTGATGGCCCGGGAGGTCTTCAGGCAATCCATGAAGACTCACGGCGGTGCAATAGTCAATGTGACGGCCGATTGCACCAACGGCTTTCCCGTTATGGGCCATTCGGGCTCGGCCCGGGCGGGCATGGAAAATTTAACCAAGACTGCGGCCTGGGAGTGGGGCCCTTACCAGGTAAGGGTCAATGCCGTCGCACCGGGGTTCGTCGCTTCCAGTGGACTCGACAGCTACGATGAGGAGTACAGGTCCCGTATGAAGAGTCACTTGCGCGGGATCCCGCTGAAACGCTTCGGGACCGAAGCGGAATTCAGTGCCCTGGTCTGCTTCCTGCTGAGCCCCGCAGCCGGGTTCATCAATGGCGCCACCCTCCACATGGATGGCGGCGGCCAGTTCGGTTCTTCGGCCAATTACGCGCCCCTGCCCGAAGCGCCGGCCAATGAACCGATAGCTTTCGAAGGTTTCCACAGGGCCATTCTTCCCGAGGCGCTGCGTTAGCCCTGCAGCGTCATGAACACAGGCCAGCGACATGATCTTTAACGAACAGCACAGTGAAATTCGTCGTACGGTAAGAAGGTTTGTAGAGGCGGATATTAATCCGTATGTAGATCTGTGGGAGCAAGAGGGCATCTTTCCGGCCCATGAACTCTACAGGAAAGCGGGCGACCTCGGATTATTGGGTATCTCCAGGCCGGTCGAGTACGGTGGCCTGGGGCTGGATTACAGCTACCAGATGCAGCAATTCCAGGAGGAGCGGCTCTGGTGTGTCCTGAGCATGCTGAAATCGTACGAGAACTGTATCAACTGGACGATCGACTCTACCCGGGAGCGCCGGATTTTCGGCAAACCGGTACTGGAAAACCAGTACATTCACTACCAGCTTGCGGAGATGCAGGCTGAGGTAGAGCTGCTGCGCTCCCTGGCCTATGACGCCGTGGAAAAATTCGTTTGCTCGAAGCCGGAGCCTGCCCCCGCCAGCTCTGCCAATTAGCCCTATTTCCAGGAACAGGATATGCAGAACCCTTTTGAAAACGAAGAACGTAAAGCCTTTCGCGAAACCGTGCGACGCTACGTAGAGGCAGAGATCAAACCCTATGTCGATGAGTGGGACGAGGCGGGCGATTTTCCCTGGCGCGTGCACGAGGAGCTCGGGGCGCTGGGCTACTTCGGCTTTGGCGTCAGCGATGCCTACGGTGGCCTGGGCTTCGACGATGCCTTCATGCGGGCGGCGGCGGCGGAAGAGGTTGCCCGTTGCGGCGCGACCGGTGTCTGGGCCGGGGTGGGTGGTCGCAGTATATCCATCGGTCCGCTGGAGCACTTTGCCAGCGAGGAGATTCGCGCGCGCGTGCTGGAGGATGTGGTGCTGGGTCGCAAGGGGTCCAGCCTGGCTATTACCGAGCCCGGTGGCGGCTCCGATGTGGCCAGCCTCAAAACCACCGCGGTGCGGGACGGCGACGAGTACGTGATCAACGGGTCGAAGACGTTTATCACGGGCGCATTGAAGGGTGACTATTTCGTGGTGGGCGCACGCACCGGGGGCCCGGGCCTGGGGGGCATTTCCCTGTTTTTTGTCGATAAAGGGACACCCGGCTTCACCCTGACCCCGCTGGACAGGAAAATGGGCTGGTGGTGCTCGGACCAGGCCACCCTGTATTTCGACAACTGCCGGGTGCCCGCCGGTAACCTGATGGGCGAGGAGAACCGGGGCTTCATCGCCATCATGGAGAATTTCAACTTCGAGCGCCTGTCGCTGGCCGCCGGCGCCCTGGGCATGATGAAAACCTGCCTGGAGGAGTCGATCAGCTATGCCCGCGAGCGGGAGACCTTCGGCAAACCCCTGATCGAGCACCAGGTCATCCGCCACAAGATAGCCGACATGTCGGCGAAGGTGGATCAGATTGAAGCCTACCTCAACCAGGTCTGCTGGCTCGTCAATGAGAGCGACATGCCCGTGGCGGAGATCAGCAAACTGAAGTTCGCCTCGACCAAAGCGCTGGAGTTCTGTGCCAGCGAGGCCATGCAGATCTGGGGTGGCGCCGGCTACATGCGCGGCAACCCCGTCGAACGCATCTACCGCGAGGTGAAGGTGTTCGCCATCGGCGGCGGTTCCGAAGAGATTATGCGCGACCTGGCCGTTCGCCAGATGGGTTTGTAGGAGCCGGTTGTAGGAGCCCCTGTAGGAGCCC
>JAHEEV010000105.1:0-1221 GCA_024640505.1 Halieaceae bacterium | reverse complement strand
GGGCTCCTACAGGGGCTCCCACAACGGGCTCTCACATGGCGGGGATTCCCGGCTTATTTCGCCATCAACCCCAGGCGTTTGCCGATGATGCCGAGCATCACCTCGTCGGCGCCGCCGCCGATGGAGGTCAGGCGCATGTCGCGCATGGCCCGGCTGACCGGGTTGTCCCACATATAGCCCATCCCGCCCCAGAACTGCAGGCAGTCACTGGGGACGGTGCGAGTCAACTGCCCGCATTTGAGCTTGGCGTAGGAGGCGAGCAGGGTGGGATCTTCACCATTGATGTATTTTTCGCAGGCCTGGTAGCAGAGGGCACGGAGAGACTCTATCTCCATCTGCATCTCGGCCAGCCGCATGTGAATGATCTGGTTGTCGATCAGGGGCTTGCCAAAGGCCTCCCGCTCGCTGGTGTACTCGATTGTGTTGTTGATACATTGTTCCAGGCCTTTAACCGTGGTGATCGCTCCGGCCAGCCGCTCGTCCTGGAACTGCATCATCTGCATCTGAAATCCCTTGCCCTCTTCGCCGATGCGGTAGGACTGGGGTACCACCACATCGTCAAAAAACAGCTGGGCCGTATCGGAACTGCGCATTCCCAGCTTGTTGAGCCGCTCGGACGTCGAGAATCCCGGGGTCTCCGTGGGCACCAGGATCAGCGACTTGTTCTGGTGCTTCTGGTCGTCCGAGGTATTGGCCAATACCACGATAAAGTCCGCCTGGGTGGAATTGGTGATCCACATCTTGGTACCGTTGATGACGTAATCGTCGCCTTTCTTGCGCGCCGTGGTCTTGATGGCGGCCACATCCGAACCCGCGTGGGGTTCACTGACACCAATGCTGCACACCATGTCCCCCGCGATGGCCGGCACCAGGAACTGCTGGCGCAATTCATCCGAGCCGAAGCGCGCCAGGGCCGGCGTGGCCATGTCGGTCTGCACGGCAAGGGCCATGGGAATGGAGCCGCAGTGGGTGAGGCCCCACTCCTCCAGTGCGACCAGGTTATAGGAATAGTCCAGTCCCATACCGCCGTATTCCACGGGTTTGCTGATGCCTAACAGGCCCAGGTCTCCGGCTTTCTTGAACACCTCGTGTGCCGGGAAGATGCCCTCTTCTTCCCACTGGTCGACATAGGGGTTCACCTCCTTCTCGATGAAGTTGGCGACGGTATTACGTAGGGCGTGGTGCTCTTCGGTAAACTGCATGGTCGTGCGGACTCCCTGG
>JAHEEV010000024.1:10450-42349 GCA_024640505.1 Halieaceae bacterium | reverse complement strand
TCGCCAACGTGGCCTCTGCCGCCGGACTGCTCTCCGGGCCCGAGGTGGCCACCTACAATGTGGCTAAAGCGGGCGTCATATCACTCTCCGAGACCCTGAAGACGGAACTGGCAGATGCACATATCGAGGTGACGGTCGCCTGCCCCACCGTGTTCAAATCAGGCCTGCTGAATGAGGAAGGCCACGAGGGGGATGTGCTCGAAGGCCAGACCATCAAGGGCCTGGCCAAAGACATGGCCACTACCTCGGTCGGGAGCGAAGATGTAGCCGACAGCCTGCTGAGAGCCATGGCGCGCCGGCGCCTGTACGACCTTCCGCAGCTGGATGCGAAAGTGAACTGGTGGCTGGCCCGGACCTTCCCGGAAACCTTCCGCAAGGTGATTCTCTACATGTTCCGCCACAGGCTCTGGGTCTTCAATGACCGGTAGGGCCTGACCAGCGCACCCCGGCGCCTGCCTACTGCACCAGTCGCGTGTGGTTATAGGCGGAGAACCAGCCAAACCAGAACGCCCGCTGGGCAGGCAGGCGGTGCAGCACCACGCCGTCCTCAGATAAGAGACTCGCCTCCCGCAGTATCCACTTGCGTCCGGTTGCATCCTGCACACCGGTTTCTCCGTCCCAGGCGGTAAACGCCACATCGGCAGCCTCATAGACGCGGTTGGCACCCGAGGAATCGGTAAGGACGACAAAGCGCAGGCCTCCCACCTGATCGAGATACAGGGGATGGGCGGCGAGATAGGAAGCTGATATGGCCATGGGACGGTCCGGGTGTTGCGGGAACACCAGCCCCAGTACCTCGTCCTTGTTCTTCAGTCGCGTGTCCAGCGTGGGGACCTGGAACATCAGGTCATCGGTAGCGTAGTATTCCCGATAGGCCGCCCCCTCGGAGTAGTCACGCGGGTAGCCGGTTCCCAGCGACAGTACCTGTGATTCCGGGTGCCGCCGACGCCACTCACCCCACGTGGTGGTGACCACGCTCATGCGCTCCAGCACAATGCCCTGCTCCGCCAACGGACCGATCACCGGTTCGCCCCAGATGGTATTCCACAGGGACTGCGTGGCCCTGTCGTACATCAGTTTGTTGGAGCGGTAGAGAAAACCACTGGTGCCAAGCTCGTGGTTCACGCCTTCGAGTTCTGTGCGGTATAGGATCATCGTGCCACACAACGTGCAGTAAACACCGACCACCGGCACGCCGCCCACTTTGTCGACGAACATCTCGTGCCAGCCCAGGATACGCCGGGGATAAGCCCGGAAATCGCCGTTGATGGAGAGGCCGAAAACCACGTCGGTATCCGCCAGGTAATCCGCCTCCGCGGCGGTGATCATGTCGGGATTCCTCAGGGGTGGAATACCATCCTGCTCTATACCGCCCCATATCACCTCGTCGAGCCGGATCGTCATCGCCCGATCGGCGGCGAAATAATTTTCGAAGGCGGGATCGATCAGTCCATACAGCGCGCTTTTGAACTCGGCATAATACGGGGACTTGGCCAGCTCCCGGCTCCACTGCCAGCGGAACCAGCGATCGATATCATAGCCGTTTGATTGCCCTGTCTTCTCCTCGAGTACGCGGACCAGGTCCGTACCGAATGCCGGGTCATCGTTGAACGTCAGCACCTCGATCAGCATCGGTGCAAAGGCCGGCTGCCAATGCTGTTCGACATAGTCGAGCGCTTCCCGTTTACCCTCATCTGAACCGAATAACAGGAGAAGAAATTCCCCGATGATCTCGTTGCTTTCTGCCTCTGTGGCAGATGCTGCTGCCGGCGAATCTGCAGCAGCATCTGCCACAGAGGAGCCTAACAACAACACAATCCATACCGAAACCGCCAACAGGGGCAAATGCCAGTGAGAAGAACGCATGGTGAGCAAAGCCTCTATGATGCCCGCCGGGGCAGGAGATAATTCATTAGGTACCGCCCGCCGGGATTGGTTCCGCAGTATTTGTCGCGATTGAGCTTACAGCCTATAGTGCGCCAACGTCTCTGTTCAATCGACTGGAAAACGTCCATGCTCACGCTCGTCACCCTGCCGCCCGCATTCGGCATGCGCAATGTCAGTCCTTTCTGCCTCAAGGCGGAGATGTTATTGACCGCGCTGGATCTTCCCTTTGACATGGCCATCGAGAAGGATCCGCGCAAGGCACCCAAAGGCAAGCTGCCCTACCTGATCGATGGTGGCAAGCGCATCGCGGATTCCGAACTGATTACCGAATACCTCGACGGGATGACCGGGGGTAAAGTCTACGAGGGGCTGGATGCCGGACAACGCGCTTACGGCGTGGCCCTGGCCCGCCTGGCGGAGGATCACCTGTACTGGCTTATGGTGGCCAGTCGCTGGCTGGACGAGGCGTGGTGGCCGAACGTGGTGGAGGGTTTCTTCGGTTTCGTTCCCGGCCCCCTGCGCCGATTCGCCAGTTCCATGGCGCGCAAACAAGTGGCCAGGACCTACGATTTGCAGGGGCTGGGTCGACATACACTGGAGGAACAGAAGGGCTTCGCCCGGCGCGACCTGAAGGCCCTGTCAGCGGCAGTACCCGATAGCGGATTCCTGTTTGGGGAACAGCCCGGCATTTTTGATTTCACGATCGCGGGCATGATGGCTGGCATCTACGACAACCGCCCAGACACCTGGGTCACCGTAATAGCGCAGGAGTTCGATAATTTGCAGGCCTACACCGAGCGCGTGCAGGCGTCCGTCGGTGTGTGGGGCCGTCAGTAACCCGTCCCGTAATATTCGCCGCCATCAACAGAGACGCTGGCGGTGCCGGCACGAATGCGTTCCTCCTGCCGGTAATCACGACCGGTGCGGGTTTCGTCCCTCTGGCTGTTCCACGCTTTGCCGGATGAGACGCCGCGACTGGAGTGAGCCCCGGAAGCCGTATTGGTGGTACCGACGCGTACCTGTTCCTCGGCGACGCTCTCTTCACAGCCTTTGTCGGTGAAGGTCTTTTTGCCGGTCTGGGGATCCACGCACATAAAAACCCCGGCGGCAGCGAACTGCGGCACCAGTAATACCAGAATAAGCAAATATCGCATGAAACTTCCCCTCTTGTAATTTATACGCTGTCCCTTACAGACACCTTACGGGGAACCCTCCTGCCCTGGCCAATCGTTTGTTGTTATACCGCTTCAGAAGTTCTGGTTATATCTTACCGGCTACCAAACGCTACCGATTCAGTGACAAGTCAATTCGCCACTACAATTGGCAGCCCGCGCCTGAACTCACCGGGGGAACGTCCCTCCGCGTTACGAAAGGTGTGTCGGACGTTCGCGGCATCCTGATAACCCAATGTGGCAGCTATCGCCTCGACGCTGTGATCCGTCTCGACAAAGTGAAATTGCGCCGACAGGCCGCGCAGGCTGGAGAAGAGCTCGAGGCGGATATAGCTGATATGGAGGCGGGCGTAGTTCTCCATGACCTGCAACCCTTCACGCAATGTTGGTGCAATGGCTGCAGCCGACCCGATTGCCCCCAGGGCGTTGATATTGGTGTGCTGGCCGATCAGGAGGCCCAATTGTTCATTGCCAGTGAGATTACGGCGATTCTCCAGGATGGCGAGGAAGTCACCCATGGCGATATCATCGCCGGTTTCCAGTTCCCGCCGGCTCAGGGATGTGCCCTCGAAAAGCGCCCCCGCGGGTAGACCCCGTTTCAGGATTTCCCGCAGTACGAACCGGGCATAGACCGGGCTGATGTTTCTGTTCGCCTACATCGTGCACACGCCCCACGAATCGGTTGGGCGCTATGTGGACACCTCGACGTTTGTTGTGGGCGGGCCGGCAGGCAAGCTCATAACCCTGCTCTGGGGTTACCAGAACTATCACTCGATCCACCACCTTGGTATCCGCGGATTGCGGTCGCGGCGGTGGATCTGTGAAGGTCATTGATTCATCAATGACAAGGGCATCATGCCCAATAAAAAGGAGCAGCCCCTCGACAGAATCCTGGCTCATAGTCGAGACAAAGAAACAGATCACACCCTCTTGAACGCTACTATTTTTGCCGCCCCGGCGCGCTCCCCGAAACCTGCCCCTTTTCACCGGCAATGGCGCGTGCTAGCAGAGCCCGCATTTTCACAGTTCGATCGCGATCTCAGCCGGTAATTCGGCCAGTCCCCAGATTTCGGACGAGCGTGTTTGATCTGTAAGGCTAGCGAGGCGATCGGGAATCCAGTGATCCACGCGAACGGCTATCGATATCTCGATGATCAGCGATAGCAACAGAGTCCATGACATCTTTTTTGGCTGCAATCAGGAGCGTGTGGGATTCCGGGACGATATCATCAAGCCTGAACAGTTCGTATCTTGCCGACGATGTCCCGGAGAAAAGTTTGAATAGGCCATTTACCGGCATCCTGATCGGCTTTGGCAACGAACTTAAGAATCCGCGCTCTCGCATACTGTAAAAGAAACAGTATCCGAGTTCCCGCAGGATTTCGACCGAAGGGGACTTCCCACCCTGGAAACTCAGCCGGGATACTTCCATCGCCACTACCGGCCCCGAGGCTTGGAGTATTCGCCGCATGCCTTCGAGCGCATAAGGTTCGTGGCCTTCGACGTCAAACTTGATAAAGTCTACCTGGTTTTGATCTTCACTCGATAAAACGTCATCAACTTTATCCAAAGCGATTTCCATTTTGGTAACGGCGGTTACTTTGTTCGCAACTTTGTAATCCGAAAGTTCCTTATGTACGGTAGTCGCACCCATGTTGAGCGCATCCTGATAGGCAGTCCTGGTCTCCTGTTTATCTGATGCCCCGATATTGAGAGGTAAAATGTTAGTTACCAGTTCCGAGTTGATCTCCAGCAAGCGGAATGTTCGAGGATTGGGTTCGAACGCGTAAACCCTGGAAAACATATCCGCAAAAAACAGGCTGTGATTGCCGATATTGGCACCTATGTCCAGGCATACCCGACGCCGGGCCATTTTCTCGAATAAATCGGTTTTCAGGCAAACCAGTTCGTCAGCCTCATAACGCCCCTTCAATGCAATTTCTGTCGAAATCAGATCGAACGCCAGACAGGCCACCTGCGGATATTCATGTATGAATTTCCTGCGTCGCCTCTCCAGCGCCCTCTTCAGGTACGACTTCAAGTTCCACTCCTTAAACTGCGAACAGATCGGACGATATCACCATTCTCCTAGTCGGGTATTAACGCATACGGTGAGCAGCGTTCCTCATTCTATAACGGTCTAAAGCAGTGATGTAGATCAGTATCTCACCATGCGCACGTCACTAATTGTCAGGACAGGCGTCGTGAGCATCGAGCCGAGTGACAGGGATTTTCACCTTGGCGGCATCACTATCGATCGCGGGGCAGAAGGTCGTAGCGCTAAATACTACCCGCCCACCGGGTCAAAACGGTCATTGGAAACCGGCTGTCTTTTCCAGGGTTGCGGGAAGAGTCAGGTTTCAGGCGGATCAGTAAACCAGCTCGACCCAGCGGTTACCCGCCTTGAGTTCCGCCTTGCGCCTGAGCCATTTTTCCTCGGAACCCAGCATGCGGGCGAATACCCGGTCGAGGGTTTCCAGGATATCCTCCCGCCCGGCCACATAGACATGGGTACGCGCATCGTTGAGCATGGTGAGGATCTCCTCGCTGCGCGACTCCAGTTCATAGTCCATGGCGATCGGGTCAGCCCAGTGGGGTCGGGGACTCAAAGCCTTGAAGGCCTCGAAGGTCTCCTCGTCGTAATACTGGGTGAAGTCGTCCTTCTCCTGGTTCATGTAGAGCAGTTCCAGGCCGGTCTGAGCGCCATAAAACAGCCTCACCCGTCCCTTCCAGTCCTTCACGTCCTGGTAAATATGCTTGATCAATGCGCGGAACGGGGCGATGCCGGTGCCCATGCCGATCAACAGCAGGTCCGCCTCCCTGTCCTCGGGCACTTCGAAGGGAATGCCGAAGGGGCCATTGATGGTCACTTCGCCACCGACGGGAAGGTCACACAGGTAGTTGGAAGCGATACCTTCGTAGAGCTCGCCACTGTATTCGTCGATATAGTTGCAACGCTTCACACAGATCGTGACCCGGGGTTTACCCTTCGCCTGCTGCGGGATATCGGCCACCGTATAGAGCCGGAAATGGTGCTTGTGCCCCAGGGCATGATCACCGGAAATCACCACACCGATACTCTGCCCGGGGCGATAGTCGAAGTTCTCGCGGTCCACCTCCAGCACGATTTCCCGCACCTCCTCCCGGGACTCGACCGGGGTTATCCGCTCGCTGGAGAGCACATGAGCGGTGTAGGTATCACCGGTGTCAAAATCTTGAAGTCTCATCTCAGGATACCTCTCCATCTGATTGATTAATCTGTGTTTTATGGCACTCATCCACACCGCAAGTACAGCCGTGACAGCCACTGCGGTTGGCCAGTGCGTCACCCTCTGCGGACGCCTGTTCCGGGAAGTGCCGCTGCCACTGCCGCTGCACGAACAACCACAGGGCGGCGATGATGGCCATGGCAAGAATCGCGGTCAGATAGTTCATCACCATGGCATCACGCCCCCAACCCGGCAAAACCCATGAACGACAACGACAGGATGCCGGCAATGATCAGGGTGATGGCCGTGCCCTGCACCAGGTGCGGCACCGTCGCCAGTTCCAGCTTTTCACGGATACCGGCCATCAGTATCAGCGCCAGGGTAAAACCGATACCAGCCCCCAGGGCGTACACGATGCACTGCAGGAAGTCATAGCCCTTGTTGGTCTGGAACAGGGCAAGGCCGAGAATCGCACAGTTGGTGGTGATCAGGGGCAGGAAAATACCGAGCTGCCGGAACAGGGCCGGGCTCATTTTCTTGATAAACATCTCCACCAGTTGCACCGTCGAGGCAATCACCACGATATAGGAAATCAACTGCAGGTAAGGTGCATTGATGGCGATCAACAACTGGTTGATCCCGAAGGCGCAGACCGAGCTGACCAGCATAACGAAGCAGACCGCGCCCCCCATGCGGGTGGCCGTCTCCAGCTTGGCGGACACCCCCAGGAAGGGGCAGATGCCGAGAAAATAGGCCAGCACGAAGTTATTGACCAGGCAGGCGTTGAGGAAGATGGTTCCCAGGGCTTCGTCGCTCACGATGTCGCCTCCTGCAGCACGGCCCGCTTTTCGTCCTGTCGCGACTTGATCCGGTTGAACACCAGCAGCAGGACGCCCAGCGTGAAAAACCCGCCGCTGGGCAGGATCATCACCACCCAGGGCTGGAAGCCCGCCGGGAACAGTGCCAGGCCGAACAGGGTGCCGCTGCCGAGAATCTCCCGCACGCCGCCGAGGCACAGCAGGGCGAAGGTGAAGCCTATACCCATACCCAGCCCGTCCATGATCGACGCTCCCACGCCGTTTTTCGAGGCAAAGGCCTCCGCGCGCCCCAGGATCAGGCAGTTCACCACGATAAGGGAGATAAAAGCCCCCAGGGCGCGGTGGATGTCCAGGCTGATGGCCTGGATCAGGTAATCCACTACCGTGACGAAGGTGGCGATGATCAGGATGAAGGTGGCGATGCGCACCTCCTTCGGGATGAAGTTACGCAGCGTGGAGACCAGGGTATTGGACAACACGATGACGAAGGTGGTCGCCAGTCCCATGGAGAGTGCGTTGACGCCGGAATTGGTGACCGCCAGCACGGGGCACATACCCAGCACCTGCACGAACACCGGGTTCTCCCGCCACAACCCCTTGATGAACTCATCGGTGGAACCCACCGCTTCAGGACTCGCCATCGCTTCCCCCCGCAGACTCGAAGACCCTTCTCTGGTGGTAGATGCGCGGTATCCAGTGCCTGCTGCCCTCGCGCAAAATGCCAGCTATCGCCTTGGATGAAATGGTGGCGCCGGTGATGCCGTCGATCTGCCAGGGGTCGGTCTTCTCGCCGCTCTTGACCGGCTCTATCGGATGCGCGATGGCCTGCCCTCCTGCATCCAGGCTGACGTCCAGGGCGTGGAAGTTCTCCAGGAACGCCGGGTCCTTTTCGATCTTGTCGCCGAGTCCCGGGGTTTCCTTGCTGGCCAGCACCTGCAGGCCGATGATCGCCTGGCGCCCGGGTGCGTAACCGTACAGCACCCGGATCACATCCTGATAGCCCATGCCCTGCCCCTGCACTGCGATGCCGACCAGATTGCCCCCGGCGTCGAAGCCGGCGTGCACCGTCTGTGGCGGCGGGTCCCCCGCTTGCGCGGGCCGGAATGCATCATCCTCTCCGAGCAGGAAGGAACGTTTCGAGATCGCGCCCGGCAACACCTGGAAAACGGCCCGCTCCAGGGCCTCCGCCTGGTTGCGTTCGATTACCGGCAGGGTCAGGACAAAGACGGTGACGATCAGCAGGCCGCAGAGCATGCCCACGCCAACCAGCGCCCGGTACATGGGCCACACGCGGATCGTCTCCCCTTCTCGCGCCTTGTCCACGACCTAGCCCCTCCCCGTCCCGTACACGCGCGGCTGCACCAGGTGATCGATATGGGGCGATACGGCATTGGCCAGCAGAATCGCGTACATGACGCCCTCGGGCATGCCGCCCCAGAGACGTATGACAGTGATCAATACACCGATCAGAATGCCGTAGATCACCGACCCGAGGGCCGTGATCGGCGAGGCGACCATGTCGGTGGCCATGAACACGGCACCCAGCATCAGGCCACCGGAGAAGAGCATGAAGCCCGCCGGCGGGTAGGCCTCCGGGTCGATCACGTGAAACAGGGAACTCAGCAGCGCGACGGTGGCGAAGATCGCCGCGGGGATACGCCAGTTCAGCATCCTGCGGGCGGCCAGGTAGATACCGCCCACCAGGATCAGCACGGCGCAGGTTTCCCCGGTTGAGCCACTGGTCAGGCCCAGCAACAGATCCCCCGTTGCCGTGACCTGCCCATCGAATTTCATCAGGGAAAGGGGCGTGGCCCCGCTGGCACCATCGTACACCGGCGCCGCAAAGGGGAAGGTGAAAACGGACGCGGGTACCGACGTAAAACGATCGGGCAGCATGGCGGGCGTCCAGGTGGTCATGGCAGCGGGAAAGGCGGCCTGCAGAAAGGCCCGGCTGACCAGCGCCGGGTTGAAGGCGTTGTAACCCAGTCCGCCAAACATGAACTTGGCCATGGCCACACCGATCATGCCACCGACTACCACCATCCATAGCGGCAGGGCGGGCGGAAGCGTGAGGCCGTAGAGCAGGCCGGTAATCGTCACCGACCAGTCTTTCACCGTGGTCGGCCTGGCGGCAAAGCGGCACATGAGATGTTCCGTCAGGACGCAGGATGCGGTGGCCGCCAGCAGGGTGAACAGAGCGGCCAGGCCGAAACTGTAGACGGAGAAGGCCGCCACCGGCAGCAGCGCCCACACCACGTTGCGCATGATGGTATCCACGCTGGCGCCGGACGCAATGTGCGGCGACGTGTGGATCTGCAGTGTATCCCGGCGTGCCGTCATGACGCGGCCTGCTGCTTGCGCACCATGGTCTTGGCGCCGCGAAAGCGCTGTACCAGAGGGATATGGGCCGGGCAGACGTAGGCACAGGAGCCGCACTCGAAGCAATCCATCAGGTGGTAGTCCTGAACCATCGCGTCGTAGCGGCCACTCTTTGCCAGGAGTCCCAACTGCGAGGGATTGAGAAACAGGGGGCAGGCATCCACGCAGTAGCCACAGTGGATACACGGATACTCGAGGGGATCTGCGGCGGTTTCGTTCTCGGTGAAGGCAATGAACCCGGAGGTTCCCTTGGTAATGGGAATATCCAGGCTGGGCAGTGCCTGGCCCATCATGGGTCCACCGAGGAACACGCGGCTGACATTATCCGCCATGCCCGCATATTCCAGTGCGAATCGCAGCGGCGTGCCTATGGGGATGCGGTAGTTGCCCTTCTTCCTGATCCCGGGACCACCGATCGTAATGACCCGCTCCTGTATGCCGCGCCCGGCAGGCAGCAGGCGACCGATTTCGGCGGTGGTGGCCACGTTGACGACCACCACGCCCACATCCGAAGGCAGGCCGCCGGAGGGCACCTCCCGGTCCAGCAGCGCGGTGATCAACATCTTTTCGGCGCCCTGGGGATATTTGACCTCGGCCACTTCCACCGTGACCGGCTCTCCGGCTGGCAGGTGGTCGCGCAGTGACTGGGCCACGTCGAGCTTGTTCGCCTCGATACCGATGATCGCCCGCTGCGCGCCGGTGACCCTTATCAGGTAGCGGATGCCCATGAATATGTCCGGCTGCTGCTCGAGCATTACGCGGTGGTCGGTCGTCAGGTAGGGCTCGCACTCGACACCGTTGATGATCAGTGTATCGATCTGCCGGTCGTCCGGAATCTTCAGCTTGACGTGGGTGGGAAAGGCCGCACCCCCCAGGCCGACGATGCCGGCCTGCTGTATGGCAGAGATGATATTCTCCGGCGTCGCGAGCGCCAGGTCGCAGGGCGCCCCCTCCCCCACTTCCTGGCTGGAACCGGGGAAAGGCTTGAGGTAAATGCCCGGTACCATTTTCCCGTTGATAGTGGGCACCAGGCCAATACGCTGGATCACCCCCGACGCCGGGGCGTGCATGGCAACCGACATGAAACCGTCCGGCTCGGCGATGCACTGCCCCCGCGCGACCTCCTGCCCCTCGCGCACCAGCGGCAGTGCCGGCCGGCCCATATGCTGCAGCAGGGGAATGATCATCACCGGTGCAAAGGGAAACTGCCTGATCGGCAGTCCCCGGGTATCGTCCTTCGCCTCGGGCGGATGAATGCCGTGGTCGAAGCTGCGACGTTGGCGGCGCGGGAAGATCAATTGAACTTCTCACCCCGCGCGATCCACTTGTCGATATCCTTCTCGTTCATGTCTTTCGGCAGGCCGGGATGGATGACCTGCGCAGTGCACTTCTCCGCCGCCTTTACCAGGTCCCGGTAGGGTCCGGCCAGGGGATCCTTGATAATGGCCTTCTTCGCCTCGTTGTAGACGAATATGGCGGGATTGAGATTGGTGCACTCATCGCAGGCGGTGCACTCGTCGGTGTCGATCCACGGTGCCATATAGCCGCCCTCGGCCGACGCGCTTGCAGCCTGTTCGGGAGCGGCGCCCGGAACCGGTGGCTCGCTCAACAGGTCTGCCGCGCCGGCAGCGAGATCCCCGCTGCCCCCGTCGACCAGTTTCATCAGCCCGCTGGCGATCTTCCCGACCACATCCCGGCGGACCTTCGCCTCCAGGTCTTCCGGCGTGACGGACTCCCGGGGTACCACACCGGCGATGGCCTTGAGCATGATCCAGAAGTCGCGGCGTTCCTCGCTGGACTTGACCATGATCTCATCCACCAGCAGCCGGGTCAGGTGCTGGCGTTTGTCCACGCTCCAGATGTAGGGGTACTTACCCTCGCGATCAGCCTCCTCCAGCTCCATGAACTCGGCCAGAGGCACCATGTCCTCGTGCCAGGCATCCGGCGGTGCCATGCGGAAGTGCTTGCGGAAGCGCGCCTCGGTCATGGCGAAGTCGGCGAAGGTCATGGGGATCTCCATGCTCTTCTGCCGGCCACCTTCCGTGTAGTCGAGCGTGTAGACGGGCCAGTCCTCGTGCATCGCCGGATTGCCGTCCAGGTCAAAGCACTCCTGGGGCGTTTTGCCCTCGTCCGGGTTGTAGCGGAACAACGGGTAGGCCCGGGATTCCACTGCCAGCTTGGCCTGGTGGTGCCCCATGTCGTCGCCGATACCGTGCTCCGGTTGGCAGGATGTATAGAGGTTGAACAGGGCCGGCCGTTTCGCCATCAGGCCCTGGATGAAGCCCTCGATCATGTGGTTGGCATGGGCGATGGTGCTCTGCATCACATAGGTGGTGCGGTGGGCCATGCCGATCAGGCCGATCTCCTTGCGGATCTCCTCCTTGCCCTGTGCCGCCTTGCCGAACTGGGCCATGTCGGAGACCTGGCCCATGAAGCCCGAGGTGCAGGCCTGGCCGCCGGTATTGGAATACACCTGGGTATCCACCACCAGGACCTTGATCGGCTTGCCGGACATCAGGGCCCGGGACAGGTTCTGGAAGCCGATATCGTACATGGCCCCGTCGCCGCCCACCGCCACCACCGGCGGACAGAGCAGGAACTCCTCGTCGGTGAACTGCTGCCAGTTGAAGTAGGTGAAAAATTCGCTGTGCTCCCGCTCGTTGTACTGGCCCGCAAGTTCCAGTTCCGCGGCGCGTACCGCCTTGAAGCCCTCGGCCATCTTGGCCATATGCCCTTCGAATACGCCCATGGCCAGCGAGGCGGTATCCTGGAACAGGTGGTTGGCCCAGGGGAAGGGATAGGGGTTGAACGGATAGGTGCTGCCCCAGACGGAAGTACACCCGGTCGCGTTGAGCATGCCCATGCTGGAGCGACCGCGGCCCGTCGTGCCCTCGGTGTAGCGGTATTTGAGATCCTTGAGTTGCCGGACCAGACCGGTAACCCGCCGCAGCCAGTCGGGGTCGATGGGCTGGCTGCCCTTCAAACGCTCCATGCGCCGGGCGATATCGGACAGGGTCAACTCTTCCCCGCTGCTGCTGTTGAGAATGGCCGCCATGGCTTCGGTATCGTCGACATTGACCTCCTGCACCAGCTGCATCTGGATGTGACGTTCCAGCTTCGAGATCAGCTCCTCCAGGTAGACCACGTAGCGCTTCACCCGGGGCTGCATCAACGCCTCCATCGTGGCGGTGAACAGATGCACCACGGTTTTTTCCGAACAGCCCAGGCAGGCGCCGTCGCCGCTGGTCAGGTTGAGGTAGGCGTCCTTGTCCAGCAGGATCGTTTCCAGGGCGCCGATACCCTGTTCCAGGTCGTCCACGCGGATGTACTTCTGCGGCGTGTTGGGCAGGTCGTTCCAGAAGGACCACTGTTCCCGCAGCTGTTTGACCGACTCACCGGTCTGGGTGACCGGACGGAGCGCGTCGTCGTCGCAGACCGCCACGCACTCCATGCACCCCTTGCAGGTGTAGGGGTCAACGGTAATGCTGAGCAGGCCGCCACTGCCCGCCTCCTTCTTCTCCGGCAGAGTGTAATAGGGCCGGCTGAGCGCGAACTGAAAGCCGTTGAGCTCTTCCGCGAACAGTTCGAATTCTCCCTTGAGCACCGACTTCTCCTGCTCCGCGAGGTCAGAGGTCCTGATCGTCGTTGCGATGGCCTCCTGCATCATGGCGCCCACCGAATCAGTCTCGGCGGCCTCGCTGAAATCCCCCCGCAGGTTGCGCTCCAGTGCACGCACGGCTCGCGGCAGGTGCTGCACGTCGTGGCCTTTCTTTTTCAGGCGACCGACGACCGTATCCATCACCTGGCCGACCTCGTTGACCAGGCCGGGGATAGCCGTGTCAGGACAGACCGTGTAGCAGTTGCCGCAGGCGGTACAGTTCTCGGCAATCCATTCGGGATGCTCGAAGCGGATGCCGGTCATGTCACGGAACAGGGCAGACGCGGCTGGCATGACGCCAAGGCCGATGAACGGGTCGGTAATATTGTCATTGCCCATACCGCGGGCGTAGAAGTTGCCGGTCTGCTCCCAGAAGCGGTGAATGTCGGTGGCAGGCGCCTTACTCTGGGGTAATTGCTTGACCATCATGGGCAGCGGCGGTTCCGCCTGGGCATCGATCACAGTGGCAGTCTGCACACCCACGTCCTTGTCGGTGATCTCACGGATCTCGTCATAACCGCGGCGCACCACACGCACGTTGTCCTCCACCACACGGGCGCCCTTGGAACCGAACTTGTGCTGCAGCTGGCTGCGAATCGCCTCCAGCAGTTTCTCCTCGCTGAGGCCCGCCTGCTGCGCCACCGGCGACGCGGCAAAGAAGGCGCCCTGGAAGGCAATACCCTGCATCCGCAACTGCAGTTCGGAGTCGGTAGCCTCCTCCCGCGCGATCTTGAAAGCATCCAGGTAGAACAGGCGGATCTGCTTGTCCACGATCAACTGCTGGTAGCGCTCGGGAATATCGGCCCAAACCTTGTCCGGCGACGGCTGGTCACTCTGGATAATGAAGGTTCCACCCTCCTTGAGACCCGCCAGCGCATTGGTGTGATGGAACACGTTAGGATCCGGTGAGAGCACCACGTCCACGTAAAAGTACTCGCAGTTGATGCGGATCGGTTCCGGCGCGGCGGAGAGGTAATAGGTGGTGGGCTGGCCCTTCTTTTCTGAACCGTACTTCGGGTTGGCCTTGATGTGGTAGCCCAGCAGGTCGAACAGGGTCATCGCCAGGTTCTTGCCGGTGGTGATGGCACCCCAGCCGCCCACGGAATGAAAACGCACGGTGACGCTGTTCTTCGGCATCAGGTTGGGATTCTCACTGCCGCGCACCGCCAGTTGTCGCACTCCGGGGTAGGCCTCCTCGATATTCTGCTGGTGAATATCCTGCTTTGGCGTCAGGGCCTGTTCGCGGATGAAATCGATAGACAGGTAGAAATACTTCTTGCGTTCTCCATCGGGCAGCATGTTCTCCACGGCACCGATCAGTCCCTCCGGTTGCAGGTCGCGGCTCCCCAGGCCGAAAGAGCCCGAGTAGAGGGAGGGGATGTCGCGCATGTCACCATAGGTATCCAGCTGCGGATAAGGTGTGTGGTGTTTGTCCTTGCCGTTCTCGATGGCCTTGCTCACCGTGGCGCGGATTTCGCGCATCAGGGGCAGGTCCACCGCCAGGGGCTGGTCGAGGCGCTCCAGCACCGCAATACCCTTGCGCCCCTTCAGTACACGACTCAGCTCAGGGGCCGGGAACGGCCGGAACATGGTCAGGTTGACGACGCCCACGCGGATCTTGCGGGTTTCCCGGAGGTAGTCCGCTACTGCCTCGGCACTGGGAATAAGGCTGCCCTGGCCGATGATCAGGTAGTCCGCATCTTCCACATGGTAGGTTGCGATGGGGGCGTAGTGCCGCCCGGTCAGCCGACGGAACTCACGGAACGCCTGTGCCGACAGTTCCGGCAAATGGTCGAAAAAGAAGGGGCGCTGGGCGGCCACGCTCTGCATATAGGAGTCCTGGTTCTGCACCAGGCCCGCCATAACCGGGTTGTCCACATCCCAGAGTTCCGGGATGCGACGGCGTTTTTCCCCATAAATGATACGCTGGGCCGGGGTGGGCGTGTCGATGATGTCCTCCGGCCGTCCCAGGTATTCCTCGATGAGTGCCCGCTCCGGCACCATCAGCGACTCGATCAGGTGGGTGGTCAGGAATCCGTCCTGGGCGACGATACCGGGGGTGAGCGCCAGCTCGGCGATACGGTGGGCGATGATGTTGAGGTCCGCCGCCTGCTGCGCCGTGGCAGCGAACAGCTGGAAGAAGCCGGTATCGTCCACACAGTGGTAGTCGTCATGTCCCGCGTGCACGTTCAGGGTTGCCTTGGTCATGGCCCGCGCACCCACATTGAGCACGTAGGTGAGGCGCTTGCCCACCGCTGCGTACAGCGACTCGTGCATATAGGCAATGCCCTGGCCCGAGGAGAAGTTGGCCGCCCTCAGTCCGGTCATGGACAGGCCGGCCGTGACCGCCGCCGCGGCATGCTCCCCTTCCGGCTCGATAAATATCAGGGGTCGACCCGAAATGTTCACATGGCCCTGGGCAGTGGCCTCTGCCCAGTATTCTCCCATCTGGGTAGAGGGTGTGATCGGGTAGGCACCCGCCGCGTCAGTGGACTCCCGCTCGCACATGATCACCGCGGTATTGCCGTCCATGGCCGCTCGCTGCCCCGGATACTTGACTGCGGTTTCTCCCTTGCTCATGGTCCCTTTCCTCGTTACGTTTTCGTGTCAGCCCGCGATGCAACCGGCTCAGGTCGGCGCCTCGGGCAGTGCTGAATGACGGATAATTTTTTTGGCGGCCGCACCTTTCATCACACCCTGTTTCTCGTCGATCCAGACGATGGCGCCCGTGGGGCAGCGCTCAATCGGTTGCCGGGTGTCGTGGGGGCGGCTGTAATCGACCACCGGCAGATTGTCCCGCATGGTCACCAGACCATTGGGGGCGTCCACGGCGCAGCGCTCGCAGGCGGTACAGGCGACCTCACAGTTGGCGAGTATTTCATCTCCCCGCTCCAGGTTCCTGCAGGCAACCCACAGGCGGTGTGTGACCGGCTGCAGGGAGAACAGGTCCTTGGGGCAGGCGTCCACGCAGTCGCCGCAGGCGGTACACCTGTCGTTATCCACCACGGGCAGCGAATGGCGGTCCATGGTGATGGCGTCGAAATCGCAGATGCGCTCGCAGTCACCCAGGCCGAGACAACCCCAGAAACAGCCCTTGCCGCCTCCGGCTACCTGGGCTGCCGCCAGACAGGTAGGGGTACCCCCGTAATGTGCCCGGTTGCGCGCCACGTTGACGCCACCGGCACAGGCCAGGCGTGCCACGACTTTTATCTCCTGACCGACGGCCACTCCAAGGAAGTCGGCAATCGCCGCGCGACCTTCATCGTTGCTGACCGTACACTTGCCGGGCAGCGCCTCACCACCTACCAGAGCCTCGGCAAAAGGCCGACAGCCGGGAAACCCGCAGGCACCGCAGTTCGAATGGGGCAGCATCTCCTCCACCCGATCGATCCGCGGATCTTCCTCCACATAGAACTTGCGATTGGCGAGAATCAACATGCTGGCCAGCAGGAAGGTCAACCCGCCGATAGCCGCTACCGAGGTCACTACGATCATGCCGGATTTGCTGCCGCCTGTATCTACGTGGAAAGCCGGGCTGTAGCCCGCTGCTCCAGTGAATGTAGGGGGTGTACCTGCCGGAGTCAAACCTGTAGCGGCGGTCGAGCCGTCTCAGTGAGGATCGCTTGACCAGGCTCAATATTTGCGCCGCCAGGAGAGCGGCGACTTATTGCTCAGGCCAGTCGCTGAAGGGGCGAGTGGCCAGGTTGACGTTGTAATACCGCGGGTCACCAGTGACCTCCTCGGCCACCCAGTCCGGCAGCGCAGGCGTGTCCGCCTCGTTGTCCAGTTCCACCTCCGCGATGACCAGGCCGGCATTGCTGCCATCGAAGACGTCGATCTCCCAGGTATGGCCCTGGTGCTCGCGCCGGTAGCGGGTCTTGGCGACGACCATCCCACAGAACTCCTCCAGGATCTCACGTGCCTCCTGCGCCGGGATCTCGTACTCGAACTCGCTGCGCGCCGCGCCGCGGGGCTCTCCCTTCAGGGTGAGCCAGGCGCGGTTCCCTACCACCCTGACCCGCACCGCGGTCAAACCGGTAGTGGCGACATACCCCTGTTGCAACGCTTCACCGTCGCACAGGCGGCCAAGCCGGGCCACATCGACCAGGAACTTCCGCTCTATCTCGATGCCCACAACGTCACCCGCGACGGGCAGCGGCCCGTTTGGGTTTGGCCCGTGGAGCCGCCTTCCGCGGCTGTTTTTCGGGCGCCTTCTTCCGCGCCGCCGGCTTCGACTTCGGCCGGGCGGGTTTCTTTGCCGCCCGCTTGCGACGCGGTTTGCCCAGTCCGGCGACCTGTTCCAGCTCCACCAGCGCATCCTCGAGATGATCGATCAGGCGCTGCACCTGCGGCAGACTGCGCCGGCAGGCGGTAATGCCGAAATCCACCTGGTCCGCGCACGTCACCAGGGTCATGTTCAGGGCAAACCCGTCGAAGACGATGGACGCCGGATAGATGCCCTCCAGGCGGGCACCGTTCCAGTACAACTGCTGGCGCGGCCCCGGCACATTGGAAATCACCGTGCTGTAGGGCGGGAAGCGGCTGGTCAGGCCCAGCGGCGCCAGGAACAGACTGGGCAGCTGCAGAAGTTCCATGATCAGCTGCGCCTCGGGGAGCGACAGCTCCTGAAACATCTCCTTGCCGGCCTGTACCGAGGCCTGTATTGCCTTGAAGCGCTTGACCGGGTCGCGCACATTGGTGGCCAGGTCGGCGCTGATTGCACCCACTGCATTGGCGGAGTCGACATCCCCCGGCCGCCGCAATGAGATCGGCACCATGGCCTTCAAAGACTCCTTCGGCAGTCCGTGCTGGTCACGGAGATAGCTCCGCAGTGCACCGGAGCACATGGCCAGCACGGCATCGTTGAACGTACCGTCCAATGCCTTGCCCACTGCCCGGATGCGCGCAAAGGGCCAGGATTGCGCGACAAATCGGCGCGCCCCGTCCACCTCCGTGTTGATGGGAGAGCGCGGCACTCCCCGCCAGGGAACCGTCAGCGTTCCGCCAACGCCGACCCAGGCGCCGGCTATGCGCCTGAGCGCCCCCAGCACATGGGCGCCGCTGTCGAACTGGGCCTTCAGGACTTCGGCGACGTTGCGCAATTCCCGCTCCGTCGGTGGCGCACCGCCGCCAGGCAGGGTTTTTGCAACCATTTCCCGGTAGCGCTCCGCCGCCTGCATCGACAGTGGTGAAAATCGGATCCGTTCCCGCTGGTTGGTGGAGTACATGCTCTGGGTCAGGTGAATCGAGCGCACGCCATCGATGGCCGCGTGGTGGAACTTCATGTAGGCAGCGAACTGCCGGTTTTGCAGGCCCTCGATCAGGTGGATTTCCCAGAGGGGCCGGTTGCGATCCAGCAACTGGCTGTGGAGCCGCGAGACCAGGGAAAACAGTTCCCGGTAGCGACCGGGCTTGGGCAGCGCCGAGTGACGGATGTGGTAGTCGATATCGAGCGATGCATCGGGCTCCCAGTAGGCGGGACCCAGCATCCCCAGGCGGCCTACTTTGAGACGGTCGCCGAAGGGAGGCTGGAATTCATCCGCCGACCGCAGCCCGTCTGCCAGCGTGTGCAGGAAGGTGTGTTCATCCGCCCCTTTGGGCAGGGTGAACAGGTGCAGCCCCGCAACGTGCATGGGCGTCTCGCGTTTTTCCGCCAGCAGAAATCCCGCATCGATCAGGCTCAGGCGTCTCATGGTGCTTCCCTCAAATTGCCCCGGGGGTGTGTTCCACCGGCCCGGTTACAGGTAAGCAGCCATCATAGCAGAGGGTGGCTGGAGCAGATCAAGCGCCCGGGCAGCGGGGATGAGGCCGGCTGCGCCTTCAGCTTCCCACGGCGCGCAGGCCGGCGGGGGCAGCCAGCACCTGCGGGGGAGGCAGACCCAGCGCTGCGCTGAAACAGCGATGGAAATGGTGCAACGCGGGCTCATTGCGGCCGAAGATCAGATGATCTATCAGGCCGCTCTCGGCTGCGCGCTGGGTATCGACGCCCATGGCGTAATCTTCCTGCTCGATGGTACTGCGGAAAATTTCCATGGTGGCCTCCGGGGCGATGACATCAGTCCCGTGCCGCGCGCTATGGTCGTAGGTATTACTGGCATCCACCGCAGCCCCGCCGGCACTGGCCAGTGCGTCGACCACCTCGGGACGCAGATAAAAACTGATCCGGCTGACAGAACGCCCGGGGTTGACGCCGTCCGGATAGATGCGCACCAGGTTTGCGCCGAGCCGGCTGACCGTGAGCTGGATATTGGGGAACAGGAAGTAAACCACCAGCGCCCCGTCCAGCAATCGCCACTCTTTCTCCGGCCGCTCCCGCAGGTCTTCGATATCGCGGGACGCAATAACAAAGCGATGATTGCGGCCCAGTTCCTCGTAGGCGAGGACGTCGCCGTAGAACAACTGCCCGAGCGTGTCGTGGTGCAGGCGTGAGAAATGGTAGGTCTCGCCAAAGGTATCGTTGGCCAGCTTCCAGTTCAGGGGCATATCGATGCTGGACTCTCCCTGGTAGACCATCTCCCCGATTCCTGAAGCGGCCAGTTCCGTCCCCAGCGAACCCGGCAGCAGTGCAACATCCAGCTTCCCGTGCGGGTCGGGCTGCACCCATAGCAGACCGTCCCGCTCCACGCTGGGCAATTCACGCAAGCCGTGATACCGCTTGTCCAGTTCACCGAAATCGCCGGCCCTGGGAACCCTGAGCAGCTCGCCCTCCCCCGAGTAGGTCCAGGCGTGAAACGGGCAGGTGAAACGGTCACGCCTGCCCCGTCGCTCGCCGGCGACCCGGGCGCCCCGATGGCTGCAGGCGTTCACAAAGGCGCGTAAATTACCGCCGGCATCGCGGGTCGCCAACACGGGCACACCGAAATCGTCTACCGTGATGTAACTGCCTGTTTCAGGAAGGTCCCGGCTGAGCCCGATGACCTGGGGTTGGTTGCGGAACAGCGTCTGCCATTCCTGCTCCGCTATCCTGGAGCTGGTATAAACCTCGGCCGGGTTGAGCAGCTGTTCACCGGCGTCGACGTTGACATTCTCGTCGAGTTGTCGGAACAGCTCCCGGATAATCTCGACCTGTTTAATGTGCATCATCTCGCGACACCTCCCGTAGTAGGTCAATGCATATCAGGCAGCAACTTCACTCCACCTCGACCGTGAACTCGCCCATGGAATCTGTATTGCGCCGATCGTTGTCGTAACTTTTACGCGCGGCGTTCAACACCAGTATGCCGCCGATCATGCCCACTAACAGCAGAGACCACATCGTGAGGGGCAGACCGAACATATCCGACAACAGCCCGCTGACGATGCCCGCACCGAGGGTGGCAATGGCCTGGAACATGGGCAGAAAACTCTGCGAAGTCGCCCGGTAGTGCGGCGGCGCCTGATCCAGGCCGGCGGCTACCAGCGTGCCCCAGTTGGCGGCAGCAAAAAACTGGCCGAAACCGTAACAGGCTACGAACAACGGCCAGGAGAGACCGCGCATGGAACCCAGTATGGCGATGCTGTGGAACACCAGTGGAATGGCCAGGTACAGCAGGCAGATGGTGATGCGGGACTTGGGGTTGTTGCGGGATACCCGGTCGCTGAGCCAGCCGCCGCAGAGGGCACCCAGGCCGGCGATGATCGTTATCATACCCACCGCATTGGCCGCAGCGGCGAGCGTGAGGCCATACTGGCGGACGAAAAACGTCGGCCCCCAGATAGCGCACGTCATGATATAGACGGTGATCGGCAGCTGGGCCAGGTAGATCCACTGCAGGGTGCGATTGCCACCGATGAAGCGCAGCGTGTCCATCAACCCCGTTCTCACCGCCTTTTTCCCGCTGACGCTGACCTTACTCGTCTTGTAATCAGGTGCAAACAGCATCACCAGGGCCAGCAGAATGCCTGGCAGGGCGAGCACGCCAAACACCGCCCGCCAGCCGAATTGTGCGGCGAGCTGTCCGGCGAGGATCACGCCCAGCCCCACTCCCAGCGGCTGGGCCATGTTGAACAGGCCGACCATGGTGCCGCGCATATGCTGCGGATACCAGGCGGCAATCAGGGCATACCCGGCGGGGTTGTAACCTGCCTCCCCGGCACCCACGAAGATTCGCGCCACGATCAGCCCGGTGAAGGATTTGGCCAGGCCGGTACTCCAGGTAGCCACGCTCCAGACGAGGGTCATGATCGAGATCATGTACTTGCGACTGAAGCGATCGACGGCCAGGCCGCAGGGCACCGCCAGAATGGCCAGGCCGAGAAACAGCGAACCCGACATCAGGCCCAGCTGGGCATCATTGAGGGCAAACTCCTTCTGGATGGCAGGCAACACCGCGCTGATGGCAAAGCGGTCGGCATAATCAAACAGGTAGATGATCCAGATCACCGAGAACCAGCCGTGAGTGGACAGTCCGGGTTTAACCTGGTCCCCGGCGGGTTGATGTGCCCTATCGCCGTGCGGTGGCTTGATGACCACTGTGGAGTGCTCCGTGCTTATTGTTGTCAGGCTCGCGGTCGCCATTTTCTTTTCCCCTTTTTGCTGCTTTATCAACAGTGTTACGGGGAGTATAGAAAGACCGCTTTGAGGCGCCAGACACAAAAGTGTCCGGCACCCATGCAATTATGTATAGCAATCTGGTTCAGCTATTCCCGGGTGCTCGCTGTCACCTCGGGTAATTGTTTCGACAGCCAGCCCCAGACCACACGGATCCTGGCGTTGCGACGCAGCGCCGAATGCATGGTAAGCCAGATAGGCGTGGTCTCCCAATGGTACTCCGGGAACAGTCGCTCCATTGACGCGTATTCCAGGCCCACGGGTATCATGCTCAGAGTCACACCCATGTACCCGAATACCTGCACCAGCATCGTGTTACTGCTGCAACGAAACGGGAAGCGACGGGGCTCCACACCAAACGCGCGCAGCGACTCCAGTACCGGCTCCATCAGGAATTCGTCTGTGTAGGGCAAATAATGATCGTTGAGGTCAGACGGTTGGCGGGGATAGCCGTACCGCTGCAGGTAATTCCGTGCACCGTATATACCGAAGTGAAGAGGGCCGACGGATTTTGCGATCACGTCGGGCTCAGAGGGCTCCGCCAGGCGGACATCGATATCCGCCTCCCGCCTGCCGAGATTCATCTGCGGCGGCCCGAACTTCAGGTCTATCGAGATATCCGGGTATTCGTCGTGAAAGCCGTCGAAGGCCCTGGCGAGGGGAATACCACCGATGCCATGAGGCAGGTTGATCGTGACAACGCCTTCCGGAATTTCCTCCTTGCCGTCGAGTACGCGACGGATACCGAACATATTCTCACTCATCTGCCCGGCATAATGCCCGAGGTCCAGGGCGAGTTCACTGGGGGTCAGCCCGGTGCTGCTGCGGATGAACAATTCCTTTCCCAGAGTCCGCTCCAGGCTTTCTATGTGCCGACTCACGGTGGGCTGGGAGAGGCCGAGCTCGCGGGCAGCCGCACTTAAGCTGCCCTGTTCAAGCACCGCATGAAAGATTTCCAGGTCGTGCCAGTTCAAGGGTTCGTCCATGATTCGCACTCGCAACCATTCCACCCCCTCCCGCTGCGAAGAGGTGTCTGGCACCATGGTAGCAGCTCAGCAGACAGCTTTCCTCCGCCATGACGGACAGGCGGCTACACCCTATTTCTTTCCGGACGTTTTCCCGCTCGACTTGGGCAGCGTCACCTTGAGTTTGCCATTCTTGAACAGCTTGGCATGGCTCTCCTCCAGGTCCACGTCCACGGGCAGTTGGGCGGACTGGAAGAAATAGAGATTCTCGGAACGGGATTCGGTGGCCTTGCCTTTCTTCCTGGTGCTGGATTCCCGGTGGGAACCGAAGACCTTGAGTACCCCGTTCTGGACCTCGACCTCGATTTCTTCGGGAGAAAAACCCTTGAGATCACACTCGGCCACCACGCTGTGCTTCTGTTCCTTGATGGCAAGCTCAATGGGTTTGAAAACTTCCGACTGGGCCTGCAGCCAGTCTGCCATGGAATCCCCCGGTGCTGAATCCCGGTCCAGGAAGATCTGGTAGGCCCGCTCCCGAATCATCTCTTCCAGATGCTCAAAGGCCTGACTCAGTCTGCTGCCCAGGAGGATGGGCGGATGATCGTCCTTTTGCCTGATCACTTTGTCTGTCATTATTTCCTACCTCTAATGCCCGAGATTGTCGCCACTCATCATGCCTGGAGGCACCTGCGGCCCATAACCGTGAAGAATAATCCAGTATCGGACGCAATCACTCGTTGCGCCAGGTCAAGGGAATCCAAGAATGTGAAAAAAATCACAGATAAAATTTGATATTCCATTAATTTTCAGAATGTTATGGCATACTTCTCGAAAGCATCCGGCCGCTTGCGCTCCGGGACGGTTCCTGCAGATTCCTTGCGTTACCGTACCGAAATTGCGTAACCTCGTCCGGGGTCAACATAATCAATAACAGATGGATCCCGAAGGGGCATCGGGGAGAGTCGACCTCCCTCCACTCAGGGATCATCGTAAAACGGGGCGGGCAAAAGTCATGTCGGATGAGCAAAGCACCAAAATCGGGCTCCTGGTAGATGTAACCGGGGAATACTTTACCGGACGACTGATTGTCGGCGGCGACGGGGCTGTCGCAGACGACAGCGGCCCGCGGATCGGGCAGGTAGGCTCCTACCTGTCGGTGGGGCAGTCGGATAATCGGACACTGGTCACGGTCGAACGCAGTTACCGCGTGGCCGACAAGCAGGGCCAGAGCGCGCACATGGTTCGCTTGACGCCGGTGGGGGAGTTCAGCCAGGAAGGGAAGTTCAACCGGGGTGTGTCCCACTTCCCCACGAGTGGCGCCGAGATTCACCCGGTCTCACAACAAGATCTCGAGCAGATCTTTGCCGAGCACAGTGGCGTGGGTTACAAGGTCGGCCGCCTGACCGCTTTCAATGAGGTCGAGGTGTACCTGGACGCCTCGGCATTTTTCGGCCGTCACGCGGCCATCCTGGGCCAGAGCGGTTCGGGTAAATCATGGACCGTGACCAGCCTGATCCAGTCGGCACTGGAGAGTATGCCCCAGGCACACATCATCCTGCTGGACATGCACGGGGAATACTGTGACAAGGACGTGGATGGCGTAACCGCCAGGTCGCCCTTTCCCGTCAACAAGGTGCGCAGCCTGAAGGCGCAGGAACTGGAATTCCCCTATTGGCTGCTCTCCTACTCCGAGCTGTGTGAGCTGATCGTCGACCAGGCCGACGAAAATGCCTCGATCCAGATTTCTTTCCTGCGCTCTCTCGTGATGCGGCTCAAGCGGGAGACCAACGAGCATCTCGACCTGGGGCACATCACTGTCGACTCACCTGTGTACTACTCCCTGGATGCTCTCATCGAATTAATTGAGGACGCCAACGCCAAGACCAGCGATTTCGGCAAGACGAAATCGCCACTGTTCGGCAAATTCGACCAGATGCTGGTGCGGCTGAACAGTCTTCTCAACGATACGCGCTATGACTTCCTGATGAAGCCCGAGATGCGGACCTCGACCGAATCACTGGCGGAACTGATGAAAGACCTGGTGGGGCTGGGACAACCGAAAGCCAGCGTTACAGTCCTGGACCTCAGCGCCGTACCTTTCGATGTGGTACCCATGGTAACGGCACAGATAGGCCGCCTCGCCTACGAATTCAATTTCTGGAACCCCCTGTGCCGGGAGTTCCCGATATTCCTCATCTGTGAAGAGGCTCACGAGTATATCCCCCGTGAAGACATTCCCCGCTACCGGGAAGCGCGCCGTTCGATGGAGCGGATTTCCAAGAACGGACGCAAATACGGTGTCGGTATTTGCGTCGTGAGCCAGCGGCCACACGATGTGTCGGAGACCGTGCTGGCCCAGTGCAGCTCGTTTATCTGCCTGCGGATATCCAACCCGGACGACCAGGAATACGTGCGTTCGATGGTGCCGGAGGCCGCGCGCGGTACCTTTGCGGCGCTCACGTCCCTGTCAAAGGGGGAAGCCGTGGCGCTCGGGGAGGCCGTACCTATGCCCGTGCGTTTCAGGGTCAACCTCCCTGACCCGCCGCCGAATTCCACCGATATCGATTACGCGGGCAAGTGGAGCGAGGGTGGACGGGAAATCAGCGTCGAGAACCTGGTGAGCAACTGGCACAAGCAGTTGCGGTAAGCCGGGATCCAATCCCGCGAGTGAGACAAACTGGCGGGAGCGTCCAGGTCTAGGGCGACAGGTTTTGAAACAGCCTTAGCGCAGAGAGCGCAAGGCCCGCAGCCGGGTGTGAACCTCGTCCTGGGTCAAACCCAGGATCTGACCCACCAGATCGAGCGCCCTCACTTCACCTTCGTCCAGGTGTCCATCCACCGCGGCCACGTCCAATGCCAGATCAAACACTTCCTGCTTCTCGCCGGAAGACAGCCCGGCGCCCACTTTACGCAACGTCAGCGGGAGGTCGGAATCGTTCGCCAGCAGCATGATCGCCCGTGACAAACCTTCCAGTACCCTCGGGCTCTGATCGTCGTATCGGGACGAGAGCTGCTCGATCATTTTATCGGTTTCCAGATTCGATATACCCCCATCGCCCTTGGCGACGGTTATAAGCAGCAGTGAAATCAGGAAACGTCCATCAATCGCTTCACCCTGCTCGCCCGCTTCCAGGAATAATTGCGTGCCCTCGAAATGGGGCTGGCCACCTTCTGCATTCATCACTGTGCTCACTGTTGTCGTGCCTGCTCCGCCTCTACCGTCGCAAGGAGTTCGAGGGCCTCGTCACACCAGGCCAGGAACTGCTCTCCCTGCCGGATACCCGCTGTGAGGGCCAGGTAAACCCCCTTGCGGCGAGTGGGCAGGGTTGCGGGGTCTGCATAGTGGCGCATGCGGATCTTTTCGTAAAGGTAGACCCGTCGCATCATCTCCTCCCGGCGCGCCTGAACCTCTGCCGCCAGGTGCCCGGCGTTGTCAGGGCTGAGGTTATAGAGCTTCACCAGCAGTTCATCCTTGGCGGCCTGGGTCTTCGTCGGTCCGAGTACCCACTTCGACAGTGCCTCCCTGCCCGCCAGCGTAATGCCATAGACGATCTTATTGGGCTTGCCCCGCTGGGTCACCTCCCGTTTATTGAGCCACCCTTTGTCCGACAACTTGCGCAATTCCTGGTAGATCTGCTGGTGCGACGCGTTCCAGAAAAAACCCACGGATATCTCGAAATCCTTGGCAAGTTCGTAACCCGACAGATCATCGTCGATAAGGGCGGTCAGGATCGCCTGGGCGAGCGCCATGTCGGGATCTCCGGTCTGCTGTTATTTTCCCAGAGCATACCCCCGGCAGTGCCCACTATGCAAAAGTGTGCATATTTTTCATGGGGCATCTCGAGGTCCCGTGGATGCCTCCGCGATTCCGGAGCAACCAGCCCCGCCCGTCCATACCGCCCGCGCGCAACACGCGCCCGCATGCCTTAGAATAGGGTCTCAGAGAGGCGGAGGATTCGGGATGAACAAATGGCTGTTGACGGTATTCTCCGCTGGTCTATTGCTGAACCTGCACGCCTGCGCGGAAAAAGCCGAACTGCCCCCTCCTTCACCTGCGAAGACCTCGCAGGACACGAACCTGTCCACGGAGCCATCCAGTCACGAGCGGGAGATCGCCTGGTTCACTGGCAGTGTGGAGGAGGCTTTCCGGCGGGCCGGGGAATTGGAGAAGCCCGTTTTTCTCTACTGGGGTGCTGAATGGTGCCCGCCCTGCCATCGACTCAAGGCCACGATATTCAGGCAACCCGAATTCATTGCACAAAGCCGGCAGTTTGTTGCCGTCTACCTGGACGGTGATACCGAACGAGCCCAGGCATTGGGCGAGCGTTTCGGTGTCCTGGGATACCCCACCGTTATCGTATTCGACCCCCGGGGCACTGAAATCACCCGGATTCCCGGGGGCATGGAACTGGACCGTTACCTGACCGTCCTGGACCTTTCGCTGAACAGCTTACGCCCGGTCACTGAACTGGTCCGTGCGGTTGAGGATGGCAAATCGCTCAGTGAGAGGGACTGGCTACTGCTGGCCCACTACTCCTGGAGCCAGGATCCGGGCAATGCCTTGGAGGCCGGCGAACTACATGCCGTGCTTCGCTCTCTCGCAATCGCGTGCCCGGATTCGCTGCCATCGGCAAAACGCCGGCTAGAGGCACTCGCTCTCAGCGAATGGGTGGCAATGGAGGAACGCGATCCGACCCTGGCTGCCGATTACCGGGCGTCGTTAGCAGCCATCATGGCAGACAAGACCCTTACCGAGGAAAACCTCCCGCTGATCACTTTCACCGGACACCGCTTTCTGACAGCCCTGTATCCAGAATCCGAGCAGCCGGCGGCACAGACGCAGATGCTGGAGATTCTCGAGACGCTTATCGACGATGACGAGGCGGATCTACTCACCCGCACCGAAGCACTGACCGGCTGGGCCTTTGTGAGCACCGCCCTTCTGGCGGAGTCCGCATCGCTGCCGCCGGAAAAACAGGCCTGGTTGAAACAGCAGGCGGGGCTGGTAGCGGAACAGCTTGATCCCTATCAGCGACAGTCCGGCATCAGCGATCTGTGGTATGCCCTTTACCAGGCTGGGCTGGTGGAGGACGCACGCGCAATGCTGCTGAGTGAACTGGACATTTCGAAACAACCCTATTACTTCATGTCGGGGCTCGGCTATCTGGAAAAACAGGAAGGTAACGATAATCGGGCGCTCGAGTGGTATCGCAAGGCCTGGGAAACATCCAGGGGACCCGCGACACGCTTCCAGTGGGGCTGCAACTACCTGATGGCCCGGCTCGAATTGCGCCCCGATGACCTGGAGGACATCGAGCAGGATGGAAGAAGGCTATTGGAGGAACTCTCGCGGCAACCCGACAGCCTGCACAATCGGACGCGGCTTCGCCTTGAATTGCTGGGGAACACCCTGGTGGCATGGGCGGATACCGCGGAAAGAAGAGAGGTTCTCGCTACCCTGCGCTCAGACCTGACCCCCGTCTGCGAGGCGGTCCAACGGGCCAGCGCGGCAGAGCAGACATGCCAGGAGTTCCTGACGCCCCCGGCGGCCTGACCCCAGCGCAGGTTGCCCGACGCCACGCTAGCTGCCAGCAGCATCGGCCCGCCACCAACCTGTGATCTTCATCACAACCCCGCGAAGCACAACTGACAAAACGTCGTGCCAGACTATACTGAATAGTACAGCCATAAATAAAGCGGCTTCACTGCTTAAATATCAATAGTTTAGGGTATTTTCCTAATGTTGATTATAATCAAAGCCGCTCTCGGGGGGTCTGGCAATGTTGTGGAAACGAGCCCTGTATCTGGGGCTCGCACTTGTTCTGCTGAACGCCGGTGGTGAGCTATCGGCGCAGAGTGACGTTGCAGTGGCCACTCGCACGGCAAAATTGCAGGCGCTTGCGGAAAAGCTCAGGCAACGCAGCGAAGAAAACAAGCGCCAGGCACAGCAGGTAGCCGACCGGCTGGGTATACCACTGCGACGTGAATTGCCCAACGGCAAAGTGCTGGAACTGCAGCGCTTCGTTCCCGGCCTCGGACCCCAGTTCTACATTACCTACAACATCGATGCCGCCGACACCGTCTCCACTGACGAGGTGTGGCCCGGCGGCTCTGCCGGACTTGCGCTGGAAGGCAACGGCATGACCGTCGGTGAGTGGGACGGGGGCGCTGTGGAGGGCGGTCACCCGGACCTCTACAATCGCGTCACACAGGTCGACAATGCATCCGCAATCAGCGATCACGCCACCCATGTGGCCGGAACCCTTGTCGGGGCGGGCATTGCACTGTTGCCAGAAGCTCGAGGAATGGCTCCCGCCGCACAACTGCATGCCTACGACTGGAATTTCGACACCTCGGAGATGGCAGATGCCGCCGCTGCGGGACTGCTTGTCTCCAATCACTCCTACGGTATCGCGGCCGGCTGGGTTCAGGTGGGTGTTGGTGAGTGGTGGTGGATCGGCGGACCCGGCTCCGAGGACCCCAATTTCGGCCTGTATGATGCCGAGACACAGCTGTGGGACACGGTCGCCTTCGAAGCACCCGACTACCTGATAGTAAAAGCCGCCGGTAATGACCGCTGGGATATCGGGCCCGACCCGGGTGCGTTCTATACCGTGGTCGATCAGGACGGCAATGCCCTGGGCACCTCCAATGAGAATCGGCCGCCCGACTGCGCCCCCGACGGTTATGACTGCCTGCCCACTGTCAGCGTGGCCAAAAATATACTCACCGTGGGCGCGGTCGATGACGTGTTGGGCGGGTACCAGGCGTTGACCGGCCCCTCGGCGGTACAGATGACAGCCTTCAGTGGCTGGGGACCCACCGACGACGGACGCATCAAGCCGGATGTGGTGGGCAATGGCTGGCTGCTGATGTCGACCTACGCCCACGATCCCTACTACGCGGCTGCCATCGGCACCTCGATGGCCTCGCCCAACGTGGCGGGATCGCTTCTCCTGCTGCAGGAGCACTACCGGGATATCCACGGCCCCGGCAGCAGGATGCGCGGGGCCACACTCAAGGCCCTGGCAATTCACACAGCGGATGAAACCGGGGATGCCGACGGCCCGGATTACGAATTCGGCTGGGGATTACTGAATACACGGACCGCGGCAAAGGTGATCAGCGAGGACGGTAACGGTATCCACCGGATCGTGGAAGGGACGCTTGCCAACGGCGCGACCGACACCGTGATGATCGACGTCAACCAGACAGATGCGGTAGTGACCGCGACCCTGGTGTGGATGGACCCGCCCGGAACGCCCCCCGCCCCTTCGCTGGACCCAACGGACAGCATGCTGGTCAACGATCTGGACCTGCGCATCGCCGATGGCGTCTCCACGTGGCTGCCCTGGGTGCTGGATCCGGCCTCGCCTTCTGCTGCGGCAACGACCGGGGACAATGCCCGTGACAACGTCGAACAGGTGGAGGTCTATGGTGCCGGTATCGGCACCTATACCGTTGAGATCGACCACAAGGGCACACTGCTCGACGGTGAACCACAGAACTATTCACTGATCATCAGTATCTCGCCGCCACCCCCCGTTTCCACGGGGCTGGTCATCGACGAGGATTTTTCCGGCGGCCTGCCGGCGGGATGGTCGGTGGAGACTCTTCGTGGCACCAGTTGGTCATTCAGGAGTCCGGGCACCGGGAAATACGCCAATAACACACCCGGCAGTGGCAATTACGCCATGGTGGATAATTACGTCAATAACCGTTACTCCGACACACTGACCTCGTTGCGGACCCTTACTCTCGACCTGTCTACCGTGTCGGCGGCCGTGCTAAGTTTCGACAGCTATTTCAAATACGACCAGGTTGAAACCATCAATGTTGATGCCAGCACCAACGGCGGTGCCAGCTGGACCAACGTGTGGCAGCACCAGGGCTTCAGTAATATCCCCATGCACTACACTTTAGACGTGACGGGCACCATTGCCGGACACGCCGCCGCCATGCTCCGCTTCCGCTTCGAGAGCGGCTTTCTTGGCCCCGACGGGTACCACTGGCAGATTGACAACGTACAGCTCGAAGCGTTTGGCGGCGCACCAGTGCCCGATCCCCCGCCGGAGCTGAATCTGCCGGGACAGGCAGACAACCCGGCACCGCTCAACGGCTCGGTGGACGTGGCACCCGACACAAGCCTTGCCTGGACACCGGGCAGCCTGACCACATCCCACACCCTCTATCTGGGTACGGACAGCGCACTGGGAGCCGGCGATGCACTGGGCAGCCAGACTGACACCTCCTACGGACCCCTGGCGCTACAACCCGGCACGCTCTATTTCTGGCGCGTCGACGAGGTCAACGCCGATGGCACGACCCCCGGGATCACCTGGAGTTTCACTACGGGTGCCGCGCCCGCAGGTGATCCCCCGGGCCCGGCGGGCGGCCCGACGCCGGGAGATGGCGCTTCGGGCGTCGGTATCGATACCACGCTGACCTGGACGGGGGATTCCCAGGCCACCTCCCACGATGTGTACTTTGGCACCAGCAGCAGTTTCGGCGCCCCGGTCAACCAGGGGTCGACCAGCTTCGATCCCGGCACACTGCTGCATGACACCGAATACTTCTGGCGGATCGACGAGGTCAACAGCTTTGGGACAACCCAGGGAACCACGTGGAGTTTTACGACGGAAGCTGCGCCTGTTGCGACAGTCATGCACGTCGGCGACCTGGACGCATCGCGCATCGAGCAGCCGCGCAACCGCTGGCAGGCAGAGGTACTGGTAACGGTCCACGACAGCGCTGAAGGTCCACTTTCAGACGTCACGGTTGGCGGCTCATGGTCGGCAGGCACCAGCGGTTCCGGAAGCTGCGTTACCGATAGCGGTGGACAGTGCACCCTGTTGAAGAACAGCCTCAAAGGCACTGTATCCAGCGTGAATTTCAGTGTGACCTCACTGACTCATCCCGACGGGCATGTCTACGACGCAGCCTCCAATCACGACCCGGATTACGAAAGCAGTGGCACGGCTATCACCGTGCCCGCCGACACGGTCCCTGCCCCTGGTAACACGCCGCCTACCGCAGCAATAACCGCCCCTTCGGATGGCGCAGGTTTCAATGTCGGTGAACTGGTGACCTTTGCAGGCAGCGCGACCGACGACGAAGATGGCAACCTTTCCTCGGGGCTGCAATGGCGTTCAAGCCTCGATGGCGAGATCAGTACTGGAAGCAGTGTCTCCACGAGCAGCCTCAGGGAGGGCAGCCACACAATCACCGCCTCCATTACCGACAGCGGCGGCGCCAGTGATGAAGCCACTATCGGTATCACC
>JAHEEV010000024.1:0-10350 GCA_024640505.1 Halieaceae bacterium | reverse complement strand
TCAGGCGCCGTACGTATCCTGCAGGTACGCCAGGATCTGCTCCGACTCGAACAGCCCTTCTTCCGTATTGGGATCATACAGGTAGGGAATGGCCACCTTGCCTTCCAGCTGCTGCAGGCTGCGCCGGTTGTCGATATCGCTTTCCGGGGTGATTCCCAGGGCCTGTCGCAGGGGCGGCAGTATCCACTCCTGCAGGCGGGTTCGACCGCAGCTGCGCAGGATATAGGGGATCTCCATCTCGCACAGAAGTTCGCGCACCGGTCGGGCGTAAGGGCTGGATTCGAAGCTGTAAAGCTCCAGCAGAAATTCCGGCATCTGGCTGTGCCGGATCTGCGTGCCGGACTCCAGGCGGGCCGCACTGGCGAGCATGGAACCGACTGTCTGCAATCTGCCCGCCCGCCACTTCAGCGGCAGTTTCCGCTGTCCATAGGTCTCGAAGAGGTAGGCGACGATGTCCAGGGATTCGTACATCTCTTCCCCGGTATTGGGGTCTACGAGATAGGGGAACTGGGCCTTACCGCCCTGCTCCACCACTTCGGGGCGGAAGCGCTCTCCCCCCTTGGGGCAGGGCAGGATCTCGGCGTCGAGATCGAGCTCGGTCAGCGCTTCGCGCACCAGTCGGCAATAAGGGCAGTTTTCCATGTCATAAAGCTGCAGCAGCTTTTTCGGTTTGACGGCCGCCGGACTGCTCTGGATACCGTTGGTGGCACGCACCAGCGTTGAGACCATGGATGTTGCTATATTTGAAGGCATGCTTGGTTTTCCCGTGGGACTTGCGTCCTCAGAGTTGCTGATACTCTTTTTCCAGGCGCTTGGCCGCTTTCTTGGACACCCCGCCCAGTACTTCAATGGCGTGTCGGATCCGCATGCGGCTCATGTCAGGGCCCAGCATCTCCATGGAGTCTACCACCGAAAAGGAGGCGCTGGAGCCGGAGACCGCGATAAACAGGGGCGCGAGGAAATCCTTGATCTTTATGCCGAGCCCGTCCGCCAGCCCTTTCAGGTCGTTCCAGATGTTGTCACGGGTCCAATGGCGCTGTGCCTCCAGTCGCCACAGTGCGAACTGCAGGCCCTTGACGATATCGTCACGGTCGCCGCGCACGGACTCGAAACGGGTGGCATCGATATCCAGGGTGCCCGCTACCAGAAAGCCTGCCAAGGGGCCAAAGTCGCTCAGCTTCTCCATACGTTTCTGGGCGTGGGGAAGCACTCTCAACAGGTTCTCGCGATTGTATGCCCACGAGACAAGTCGATCGGCCAATGCCTCTTCGTCAAGGTCCTCCCGGATCCACAGTCCATTGAGCCAGCTCAGTTTTTCGATATCAAAGATCGGGCCACCCAGTGACACGCGCTGCACGTCGAACTCGGCCAGCATCTGCTGCAGGGAAAATTTCTCGCTCTCGTCGGGCATGGACCAGCCCATGCGACCCAGGTAATTAAGCAGGGCCTCGGGCAGGAAACCCATGCGCTGGTAGTACAGGATGCTGGTCGGGTTCTTGCGTTTGCTGAGCTTGGATTTGTCGGGGTTGCGCAACAGCGGGAGGTGACACAACACCGGCATATCCCAGCCGAAGTACTCGTAGAGCAACTTGTGCTTGGGCGCCGAGTTGATCCACTCCTCGCCCCGCAAGACGTGGGTGATACCCATCAGGTGGTCGTCCACCACGTTGGCCAGGTGGTAGGTGGGCATGCCGTCGGATTTCAGCAGAATCTGCGCATCCACCATACTCCAGTCCAGCTCGATGGTGCCGCGCAGCAGGTCATCGATCACGCAGGCGCCCTCTTCGTCCGGCACCACCATGCGGATGACCCAGGGATCCCCCGCATCCCGCCGCCGGACCACCTCAGCCTCGGGCAGCGCCAGGTCAGAGGGTTTCAGCGCCGTACTGTTACCGGCGGCGCGGCGCGATTCGCGCAGCTCGTCGAGTTCCTGCGGTGTGCGATAACAGACAAAGGCTTTCCCTGCATCGACCAGCTGCTGCGCGTATTGGCCGTAGAGTTCCATGCGTTCGCTCTGCCGGTAGGGCCCGAACTCGCCGCCCACATCGGGGCCCTCGTCCCACTCCAGTCCGAGCCAGCGCAGGGAGTCCAGGATCGCCTGCTCGGACTCCGGTGTACTGCGAGCCTGGTCGGTATCCTCGATGCGCAGCAGGAACTGGCCGCCGTGGGCCCGGGCAAAGCAGAGATTGAACAGGGCGATATAAGCAGTGCCGACGTGTGGATCGCCCGTGGGCGACGGCGCGACGCGAGTGCGAACGGTCATGAAAATCCAGTATGTGGGAATTGAAAGCGGCGATTATACGCCAAATCGGCGAGAATCCGACCCTGGTGTCACCGCTTTACAGGTCGCGCCTGGCCTTAAGATTCTTGTACACATCGACCCCCTTCTCCCGCTGTCGCTTGATCACCTCGAGTTGCTGCTGGATCTTGCGACGCTCATGCTCACCCTCGGCAGTTTCAAGCTTTTCCTTCAGATGCTCCTGCTTGTCTTTCAGGGCATGCAACACTTTTCGGAGTTTCTTGATCTCCTTTTTGTCAGCATCGTCTCCGAGACCTGACAGCTTGTTGAGTTTCTCCAGTAACTTCTTTGATTTCACGAGTAACCCTCCAGATCTTCGGCAAGGTCGGCGCCGTCTAGGCGCCGGGCAATATCTGCTATCTCTTCGATACCCAGAGACATCTCTTCTCCCAGCACCTCGCCGGCGGGCAGACCCGCCCTGGAGATAGCCTCGGCCACATCGAGCAGGTGCTCTACAAGCTCCCGGGTGTAAGCGCCGTCATTGATCAACGAGGTCGCCATCCTGGAGGTAATTGCGCCTTCCCGGATGAGCGTATCCACAGCCTGGGACGCATGGTTAGCCGCATCGACGGCCTCTATTTTAATGTGTTCCAGTGACAATAATGTGACAACGGGATCTTCCGTATGGCGCAAGGCAGCCAGTTCCCTGAGAGCGCTGCCGACGCGTATGCGGAAGCGGTTGTACTCGCGACGAATCGGCAGATTGTCGCTACGGGAGTAGACCTGCAGATTCTTGCGCAGGTGTTTCACTGCCTTGATGGAGGCGACGATATCCATATTGGCCCGTCGCAAGGCACTGAACGTGTCGGAATACAAGGCAGGCGCTGCAGCCTGGGCCCGACTGATAAATTCTATGTTGGCGCTGTAGATGTCCTTGATCATGCGGGCATACTGATCGTCGAGATCGATATCAATCAGTTTGGCGGGAGGATCGAGCAGTTGCTGCAGGTCTTCCTCACCCAGCACCATCGAGCGCCGGAGGTTGACACCATGGGCAACCAGCGAGAAGGCGTTATCGTACAGATGCAGTGTCTCTTTCAGGACCGCACTGCTGGCCAGATCAGGCAGTTCCAGGGAGGCATCACTCAGGTAGCGTGGCATATCGCGCTCGACAGACTCCCCCTTGAGTACCCGCTCCAGCCAGGCCACCAGCGGTTTTATGAACGGCACCATTACCAGTACACCGATGAGATTGAACAGAGTGTGGAACACAGCCAGCTTGAGCGTGTAGTCTTCGGGGGCGATCCCCACCGCAGCACTGATAAACTCGACGGACCTGAGCATCGGCACGATGAAGAAGAGAGCCAGCGCCCCGGTCACCGTATTGAAAATCAGGTGGGCGGCGGCCAATCGCCTGCCACTGATATTTGCACTGATGGAACCCAGAATCGCCGTGATCGTCGTGCCGATATTGGCGCCGATGGCCAGTGCAAGCGCATTCTCATAGGTCACCTGCCCGGCGGCCAGGGCGGTGATAATCAGGGTCAGGGTCGCGTGACTGGACTGCATGACCACCGTGGCGACCATGCCGATGAGCGTAAAGACCAGCAGTCCCGCGACACCCGTCATGGCGTACTGGGTCAGGTCGATCTGATCCGCGTAGACCGAGAAGCCTTCCTTCATGAAGTGAATTCCCAGGAAGAGGAACCCTATACCGACCAGGACCCAGCCCCAACCCTTGAGGCGGCTGGAGGACTGCATGAGGAACAGGACGCCAAATACCAGGATCGGCATGGCGTAGGCCGATATCTTGACCTTCAGGCCGAAACCGGCAACGATCCATGCCCCGGTCGTGGTCCCGATATTGGAGCCGAAGACAATGCCGATCCCCTGGGCCAGGCCGATCATATCGGCGCTCAGAAAAGAAATGGTAATCACAGAAACCAGCGACGAGGACTGCATCAGGGCCGTGGATATGACGCCGAAACTCAGGCTTTTCCAGAGCCGGTCGGTGCTGGCAGCCAGGACGCGCTGGAGGGTGCCACCGCTGAATGCCTTGAAACCCTGCTCCATGCAGAGCATGCCGAACAGGAACAGGGCCACTCCCGCTGCGAGATCCTTGAAGTTACTGCTTACCCAGAACGCATAGCATAGAACCAGAAAGATGGTGGGAAGAAAAATACGCCCTAGCATGGGAGCTATCCTGCCTCCCGCACAATCACCTTCCGTAAGATTCTAGTCATCAAGCGCATCCCGCCCGAGCCACCGCTCACTAAATTTCCGGTTTTTATTCAGGGCTGCATCGCCGCCATGGTCAGGCGCTCTGCCTCCAGCGCCCGGGCCACCGCGGGATGCTCCATCACCCGCTGCTGGTAGGCAGCGTATTTAGGCCAGCGGCTCGCGTCGACCTCGAATCCCCCGTAACCGGCATTGATAGTACCACTGATCATGCTGACATCCGCGGTGCACAGCTGCCCGAAGAGATAATCCGCCTCCGGAACGACAGCTTCGAGATAGTGCAATACCGGCGGTAATGCCTCGTTCACGACCTTTTCGACACGCGCCGCGTCGGTGCCGGTCTTGAAGATCGTCGGATTGACGAAATTCTCTATAAAAACGGGTGCTGTGACCTCCACCAGTTTGGTATCGCCATATTCCTCAAGAAAACGCGCGCGGGCCCGGTCAACGGGTCCCCGTGGAAGCACCGGTATCTCCGGGTACGCCTCCTCCAGATACTCACAGATCACGCTGGAATCAGGTATCGACAGATCGCCGTCAATCAGCACAGGGATCTTACCCAGCGGGCTAACCGCACGGAAATCCGGATCGTCGGAGCCGGGCAGCACCGGCTGCACCTCGTAGTCGATTCCCTTGATGTTCAACACCACGGCGACCTTGCGCACATAGGGTGACAGGGGTATGCCCAGGACTTTCATGCTGTGCTCCAGAAAATAGTTGGGCGGTGAAACGCGGCGGCCGCCCACGGAAGGTACTCCAAGACTAGTACATCAATACTCGTCTGCGAAGGCCGCGCTGCAGAAAATTCACTTGCTTTCGTTTCTCAAATGAGAATAATTAGCGTTCTCATACAGCAAAGAGGTTTTGCATGGTCGCCACCGCTACTTCACGCCACTGGCGCTGCCTTATACTGGTCTGCACACTGCTTATCACTGCCCTGGCTACCCATCCGGCACGGGCGGCAGAGCTCAACGTCTACTCGGCGCGAAAAGAGGCCCTCATCAAACCTCTGCTGGATCAGTTTGTCACAGAGACCGGGATACAGGTCAATCTGGTGACCGGAAAGGACGACGCCCTGCTCACGCGATTACAGAGTGAGGGGCGTAATTCGCCGGCCGATGTCCTGATCACCACTGACGCAGGCCGTCTCTACCGCGCCCAGCAGGCGGGCGTACTGCAGCCGGTCAATTCGCAACTGCTGGAACAAGCGATACCGCCCCACCTGCGCAGCGAGGACAACCGGTGGTTCGGTCTCTCTTTACGAGCGCGTGTCATCGTCTACGCAAAAGACCGGGTCAGGCCAGAGGAACTGAGCACCTATGAAGACCTGGCAGACCCCCGGTGGCGGGGCCGAATCTGTATACGTTCTTCAGGTAACATCTACAACCAGTCTCTCGTGGCCAGTATGCTGGAAAACATCGGGCAGGAAGCAACGGCAGCATGGCTGGAAGGCCTGGTGCGCAATTTCGCCCGCCCGCCCCAGGGGGGAGACCGGGACCAGGTCAAGGCAGTCGCCGCCGGTCAGTGTGACCTGGCCGTGGTCAACAGTTACTACCTGGGTGCCATGATCCAGTCGGGAGAGGAGGCAGAACAGGCGGCAGCCGAGCGCGTTGCCCTCTTCTGGCCAAACCAGGGTGATCGGGGCACCCACGTCAATGTGAGCGGCGCGGGCGTCACGGCAGCGAGTCCCCACCCGCAAGAGGCCCTCTCCCTGATCGAATTCATGGCCAGCACAGAGAGCCAGCAGTGGTATGCCCGGACCAATAATGAATACCCGGTGCGCGAGGATATCCAGCCCAGTCCGCTGTTGCAGTCCTGGGGCAGCTTCAGGGCCGATCCACTGGCCATGACTGAACTGGGCCGGCTGAATGCTGCCGCGGTCATGGCAATGGACCGGGCTGGTTGGAAATAGACTCTGCGGGTCCCGGCCCGGTGAGCGCGTGGCCGCTTTACAGGGATCGGCCGGGGTGGTCGTGGCGCGCCGGTGTGGTCCTGGTCGCCGGGATCATTGCCGTGCCGGTGCTGGTCATCATCGCCAGTCTCGCCCAGCCCTTCAGCGGGACATGGCAGCACCTGCTGGATACCGTGCTGGCAGACTACGTGATCAACTCCCTGCTACTGATGGCCGGCGTGGGCATTGGCACCGGCCTGCTGGGTGTCTGCGCCGCCTGGTTGACAGGCATGTGCGATTTCCCAGGGCGCCGCTTCTTTGGCTGGGCCCTGCTGCTGCCGATGGCCATGCCCGCCTACATAATCGCCTATACGTACACCGGTCTGCTGGATTTTACGGGGCCGGTGCAGACAGCACTGCGCACAAACCTGGACCTGGGTTACGGTGACTACTGGTTTCCGGAAATACGGTCGCTTGGCGGCGCCATCTGCATGCTGTCCCTGGTCCTGTATCCCTACGTTTACCTGCTGGTGCGCGTCGCCTTTGTGGAGCAGTCCACCGCTGTACTGGAAGCGAGCCGCAGTCTCGGGCGTGGCCCGTGGCAGACCCTCTTCAACGTCGCCCTGCCTATGGCCCGGCCCGCCCTTGCAGCGGGCATCAGTCTCGCCCTGATGGAGACCCTGGCCGACTACGGCACAGTGGACTACTTCGGCGTCAGCGTTTTCACCACCGGCATCTTCCGCACCTGGTACGGGCTCGGTGAGCTGACCACCGCTGCGCAGCTCGCCTCCTTCCTGCTCGTTTTCGTATTCATTGTCCTGGCACTGGAGCGCAGTTCGCGCCGTCGTATGCGCTTCCACCAGGGCTACACCCGGAAGCATCCGGGTCGTATTGTGTTGCGAGGCTGGCGGGGAGCTTCCGCCCTGCTGGTAAGCTCGACGATGTTGATTGCCGGATTTCTGCTGCCCGCCGGGCAATTAGTGTCGTGGACTGCCCGCAACTGGCAAGGGACTGTGGATTCTGCTTTTTTCCATCTCGTGCAGAACAGCTTTCTGCTGGCGGCATTGGCCAGTGCCTGCTGCCTGATCGTGGCCGTATTCCTTGCGTACGGCAAACGCCTGTACCCCGGAAAGCTCCAGGAATCAGCGGTGCGCATAGCCGCGATCGGTTATGCGGTGCCCGGTATTGTGATCGCCGTGGGCGTGCTGATCCCGTTCGCCTGGCTGGACAACCGCATCGACGCCTTCTCCCGTGACACCTTCGGCATTTCCACCGGCCTGCTGCTCAGCGGCACGCTGGCTGCCCTGGTATTCGCTTACGTGGTGCGTTTTCTGTCTGTCTCGCTGCAATCCGTGGAGTCCGGACTTACCCGGATCACACCCGGCCTCGATGAATCCGCCAGGTCTCTCGGCCTCTCCGCCGGCCAGGTACTGCAGCGCGTGCACCTCCCGATACTCCGGGGGAGCCTTTTGACGGCGCTGCTGCTGGTGTTCGTCGACGTATTGAAGGAGTTGCCGGCCACGCTGATCCTGCGCCCCTTCAATTTCAACACACTGGCCGTGCGCACCTATGAACTGGCATCGGACGAGCGCCTGGCGGATGCGGCCACGCCGGCCCTGGCGATTGTTCTCATCGGCCTGTTGCCGGTTATCCTGTTGACCCGCAGCATTACCCGGGGAGGCGGCAGCCGTGGCTAGCCAGCTGGAGCTTCATGACGTGACGGTAAGGTACGGTGATTTTACCGCGGCCCGGAACGTCTCCCTGACCCTCGAGCAGGGGCAGATCGGCTGTCTGCTGGGTCCCTCCGGCTGCGGCAAGACCACCCTGCTGCGCGCCATTGCGGGATTCGAGCCCATCGCCTCGGGAGAGATCAGGCTGCACGGTAACCAGATGGCTTCCGGCAGCTACAGCCTGCAGCCGGAACGGCGCAGGGTGGGAATGGTTTTCCAGGACTTCGCCCTCTTTCCGCATCTCAACGTGCGGCGCAACGTCGCTTTCGGACTGGCCAGCCTCGACCGCAGCGAGCGCAGGCAGCGAGTGGACGAACTGCTAAAACTGGTGGACCTGGCAGGCTATGCAGAGAGCTGGCCACACGAGCTTTCAGGAGGCCAGCAACAGCGGGTGGCGCTGGCCCGGGCCATGGCGCCGAAGCCGGATATTCTCCTGCTTGACGAACCCTTCTCCAGCCTGGACAGCGAACTGCGCGAACAACTGGCGGGCGAGGTGCGCGATCTGCTCAAGCGCAATAACGTCACCGCCATACTGGTCACCCATGACCAGCACGAGGCCTTTGCCATGGCGGACCAGGTCACCCTGCTACAGTCAGGGGAGGTGGCGCAAACGGACACCCCCTACAACCTGTACCACAATCCTGCCAGTGAATTCGTCGCCCGATTCATCGGCCCGGGCTCGATCATTGCGGTCACCCCAGACGAGAACGGTGACCTCGGACACGGTCTGGGTACGCTGCAGACGTCCCAGCGCCGCTGGCAGCCGGGGGAATCCCTGAAATTGCTTGTTCGCCCCGACGACGTGCAGTACACCGAGGACAGTGCACTGCGCCTGCCCGTCGTTGGCCGCGCTTTTCGCGGTGCCGAGTACCTGTACGAACTGGAGTTGCCCGATGGCCAGCGGATATACGCGCTCACGCCCAGCCACATAAATCTCCCCGTCGGTAGCACGCTGCCGGTGGAATTTCGACTCCAGCACATGGTGGTGTTCTCCCGGTAACGCCCTACCCACATCGTGGTCCTCTGTAATAAGCTGCGAGCAGTTAGAGACTTCTTTTTGCAGAGGGAGACAGACATGCATTCACGCTCATGGCGCTATTTGGGCGCGCTGCTGCTGGGCACCGCCCTGCTCACCGCATGCAGCGATGGCCAGGACGAAGAAACCGCCGCGCCCGCATACCCCAATGATCGAGAGCTGCGTTTGAACCAGATCCAGATCATGGGCACCCACAACAGCTATCATCCGGGGCTGCCGCAGGAGCCGATGGCTACCGTGATCCGGGAACAGTACGCCTTCTACCCCGGACTGGTGGGCGATTACCGCCACAAACCCCTTTATGAGCAACTGGAAAAACTCGGTGTGCGACACCTGGAACTGGACGTCAACGCTGACCCGGAAGGTGGGGACTTCAGCGACCAACCCCTGCGGGCTACCGTGGGAGCGGACACGGCAACGGGCATTCCCGAGTTGAGTCAGCCTGGCATCAAGGTGTTTCACGTACCACAGATCGATGCCGAGAGTACCTGCTACCTGTTTACACAATGCCTCGAACAAATAAAACAGTGGTCGGATGAACACCCGGGCCATGTTCCGCTCATCATCATGATCGAGATAAAGGATATCGACTTTTTCCAGACTGCCGCCTACCTGCCACTGCTGGCCTGGCAAGTGGAGGACTATGACAGGCTGGATGAAGAAATCCGCTCGGTATTTCCACCGTCACAATTGATTACACCGGATGATGTGCGGGGAGACTATGCCACGCTGGAACAGGCTGTGCTCGAGGCTGGCTGGCCCACACTGGCAGAGAGTCGCGGCAGGATCATGTTTACGATGTGCAACTGCTTCGGCGAGGACCGACGGCGACTCGATTACGAAATCGGTCACCCGAACCTGGAGGAGCGAATACTGTTTCCCCATTCGACACCGGGAAATCCGGACGCGGCGGTGATCGCCCTGGAAGAACCGGAAACGGACCTGGAGGAAATACAGCGACTGGTCAAACTCGGTTACCTGGTGCGGACCCGGGCAGATGCCAACACCCGCGAGGCACTGGACAATAATACCCGGCGACGGGAGGCTGCTTTCGACAGCGGAGGTCACTACGTATCCACTGACTTTCCGGAACCGTCGGAGACCGCCCATCCCGATTACTTCGTACAGGTTCCCGGCGGCACTCCCGCCGGATGCAACCCCGTAACCGCGCCGGACTGGTGTCGGCCGGAAGATATCGAAAACCCGGCATACCTGA
>JAHEEV010000234.1 GCA_024640505.1 Halieaceae bacterium | reverse complement strand
CCCGGCATGTTGAGGTCCAGCAGAATGTGATCCGGGTCGAACTCACCGCACGCCGCCACCGCCTGTTCCGCGTTGTCCGCACAACGCACGAGGAAACCCCTGCGTTTGAGGCCTCTCTCCATGACGCGGGCAAAGGCCGCATCATCGTCGACAAGCAGTATCCTGCCACGGTTCTCTGTCATGACTCGGGTTCCCTTCGTTCCCCGTCAGCCAGCGGCAGGTAAAGGGTCGCCATGGCGCCGCCATCCCGCCGGTTGCACAACTCGATACGTCCGCCGTAACGCTCGACGGTGGCATGGGTCAATAACAGGCCGATGCCCAGGCCGGGGCCGCTGTTACGTATGATGGGTTTGCCGATGTCCTGCAGCAGCTCCGGCGCGAAGCCCTCCCCCCAGTCCCTGACGGCGATCTCCGCTTCCCGGTCGCTCCACCGGTAGCTCACCGCCACCTTGTCCGAACCGCTGTCTGCGGCGTTATTGAGCAGGTTGTCGAAGGCCTGGCACAGGGTGGAGTCAAATTCTATCCGGGGGCCCGGCGCTCCCTCCCCGGTATTATCGCAGCTGACGTCGCAGATCACGCCGGGCCGTCGCACTGCCCAGCGCCCGACACATCGCTCGACAAACTCGCCCAGCGGGCCGGATTGCCGCTGGGCAGCCGTGGTCAGCTCCGCGGTGCGGGTCAGCTCGGTGAGCGTGGCCTTGCACTGCAGCAGTTGCTCCTGCAGCAGCGTGCAATCTTCCCTGGCCTGGGGGGGCAGGGTCGTATCGGATAACATCTCTTCCACCAGCACGGTCATGGTCGACAGGGGGGTTCCCAGCTCGTGGGCCGTGCCTGCGGCGAGGCTGGCCACGGCCATGATCTGGTCATTGCGCAGCCGGTCCTCCCGCTGTGCCACCGCCATGGCTTCCTGCTGCCGCAGGGTTGCCCCCATGCGCACGACGAAGTAGGTGATGAGGCCGGCGCTGAACAGGAAGTTGAACCACATGCCCAGCACATGTACGTTGCTGCCGCTGGTGTGGCCCGGGTGCGCATGGGGGGTAAACAGCGGAAAGGGCTGGTAATAGTAAAGCAGCAGACTGTAGGCCAGCAGGGAGGCACCTGCCACCAGCCAGGTATAGCGCCACGGCAGTACCGCAGCGGAGATGACCAGCGGGACGATGTAGTAGGAGACAAACGGATTGTTGGCTCCGCCGGCAAAATACATGAGTGCAGTCCAGCCGAGTACGTCGACCAGGAGCTGGGCGAGGAACTCATTGTCGGTGACCGGCCATGGCCGGGTGGTACGCCACAGACTGGCCGTCGTGAACAGCGCCAGGGTCAACAGGCTGAAGGTGACGCCCCACAGGCTCTCGGTCGTGCGGCTGGCAACCAGCACGTAGGCGAGCACGCCGGTCTGCCCCAGCAGCGCGATGCTGCGGATGATGAGCAGGCTGCGCAGGTTGTCCAGCGACGGATTGTAGATCGATGATCGGTTGGCATTGACGGCGTACACCCGCGCATTATAAGTATACTGGACCCGTTAGGGGACACCGGCGACAGGATTACCGGGGCACTCGGGGTGGTCGCATCTCCATCCGACCATTACAGCCGCGTCTCGCGGCTGGGAGAGCCGATTTATAAATCTTTCCCCGGGGCGTATAATCCGCGCTTTTTTCCCGGAAGCCTCATGTCAGACCTCGGCCAAGACATCGCGTCCCGCCGCACCTTTGCGATCATCTCGCACCCGGATGCGGGTAAGACGACCATCACGGAAAAACTTCTGCTGCTTGGCAACGCCATACAGGTGGCGGGCAGTGTGAAAGGTAAGAAGGGACCCCACGCCACCTCTGACTGGATGACTATGGAGCAGGAACGGGGTATCTCGGTGACCTCGTCGGTCATGCAGTTCCCCTACCGGGAGCGCACGGTCAATCTGCTGGACACCCCGGGGCACGAGGACTTCTCCGAGGATACCTACCGCACCCTGACAGCGGTGGATTCCGCCCTGATGGTCATCGACGGCGCCAAGGGGGTGGAGGATCGCACGATCAAGCTGATGAATGTGTGCCGGCTGCGGGACACGCCCATTTTCAGCTTCGTCAACAAGCTCGACCGGGATATACGTGATCCCATCGAGCTGCTCGACGAGATCGAGGAGGTACTGCAGATCCAGGGCGCCCCGGTCAACTGGCCTGTCGGCATGGGGCGGGAGTTCAAAGGTGTCTACAACCTGTATACCGATACGATTCACCGCTACACCCCCGGTCAGGGCAGTGTGCTGCCGGAGGATATCCGCATCGAGGGCCTCGCCAGCGATGCTGCCAGGGCGTTGCTCGGCGAAGAGTACGAGGATTTCGTGGAGGAGATCGAGCTGGTGCGCGGTGCGAGTCATGAATTTGATCCGGAGGCTTTTCTTGCCGGCAAGCTGAGCCCGGTATTCTTCGGCACCGCCCTGGGCAATTTCGGCGTGCGGGAAATGCTGGACGACTTCGTGCAGTGGGCGCCACCGCCGCAGGACCGGGACACGATGTCGCGCCCCGTCGCCGCCACTGAGGAGGCCTTTACCGGCTTCGTCTTCAAGATCCAGGCCAATATGGACCCTCGCCACAGGGACCGCATCGCCTTCCTGCGAGTCTGCTCGGGTCGCTACACCAAGGGGATGAAGATGCGCCATGTGCGGATTGCGAAGGATGTGAAGATTGCCGATGCCGTGACTTTCAAGGCGGGAGAGCGGGTGCTCGTGGAGGATGCGGTTTCCGGGGACATCATCGGCCTGCACAACCACGGCACGATTCAGATCGGCGATACGTTTTCCGAGGGGGAGGAGTTGCAGTTCACCGGTATTCCCCACTTTGCCCCCGAACTGTTCCGCCGCATCCGCCTGGCGGACCCGATGAAATCGAAACAACTGCAGAAAGGCCTGCAGCAGCTCTCTGAAGAGGGCTCTACCCAGGTGTTCGCCCCACTCAATAGCGCCGATCTTGTCGTGGGCGCCGTTGGCCAGTTGCAGTTCGACGTGGTGGCGTACCGCCTGAAGGATGAATACAAGGTGGAGGCCAGGTACGAGCCGGTCAATGTCTACACGGCGCGCTGGATCCATTGCGAGGACCCGCGCAAACTGGAGGAGTTCCGCAGGAAGGCGGCGGAGCATCTCTCGGTAGATGGGGGCGGTTACCTGACGTACCTGGCCCCCACGCGGGTGAACCTGGCGCTCATGGAAGAGCGCTGGCCCGAGCTGGAGTTCCGCTCAACCCGGGAACATTAGTGAGTGCCCGAACCAGCGCCCGGCAGGCCCGGCATGGGGGCAATGGCGGGGTCCTAGAGAGTCAGGCCAGAAGTTTCTTGACGTCCTTCTCGATGTCCTTTGGCTTGACCGTGGGCGCATAGCGCTTGATCACGTTGCCGTCGGCGTCTATCAGGAACTTGGTGAAGTTCCACTTGATGCGCTGGCTGCCGAGGGCGCCGGG